>NZ_CP051515.1:1819120-2122306 GCF_012689525.1 Paraburkholderia aromaticivorans | reverse complement strand
ATCGCAGACTATTTCGAAGGTCCCGCCGACGAACGCGGCATGCGCTTCGTGGTCGAGGCCGCAGGCGTGGCATCGGTCAATCCGATGCTGTGCCGCCGTGCGATCAACAACCTGGTCGTCAATGCCGTGCGTTACGGCGCGAGCGATACGGTGGTGCGTCTGCGTGGCACGCAGGACGAGGAGGGCGCCACCGTGGTGGTCGAAAACGACGGCGCGCCGATTCCCGAGGAGCAACTTGGCCGTCTGTTCGATCGTTTCTATCGCGGGGACGCGGCGCGCAGCGCGTTCACCGAATCGAGCGGTCTGGGTCTCGCGATCGTCAAGGCGATCATGCATCTGCATGGCGGCACGGCGCGCGTGGTGTGTCCTGCGTCAGGCGTGGTGCGCTTCGAGTTGCGCTTTCCGGGCGCTTAAGATCTGGTCGGGGTGGCCGGGGTTTCCGGTTCGTGACAGCACACGCAGAGCTTGTTGCCGTCCGGATCGCGAAAGTACGCGCCGTAATAGTTCGCGTGATACTGCGGACGCAAACCCGGCGGCCCCTCGCACGTGCCGCCGTGGGCAAGCGCCGCGGCGTGCGCGCGATCGACCGTGACGCGGTCGGCGGCGAGCAGGGCGATCATCTGACCGTTGCCGGCCGACGCAGATTGGCCGTCGTAAGGCTTGCCGATCACGAACAGCGGGCGCGGCGCATCCGCCGCCATCCAGCCGGCCCAGCACGCGTCCGGATCGCGGAACTTGAGCCGCAGATCGAGCGTGCCCATCAGCGCACCGTAAAAGCCGCAAGCGCGCTCGAAATCGCCGATACCGATAAAAACGTGGGAAAGCATCGCTGTCGCTCCTCCTGAGTGCTGCCTGTGCCGGCCAGCGCCGTTCGTTCAAACCTTCTTCAGATACGCGGCCTTCAGCATGAAGTTGCCGGCGTCCGGTACGCGGGATGCTGCGCCATCGCAAACCGGCGGGTGCGGATACGGGCGCGAGCGGTGCGTCGCGACGCGACGTTACACGAGCGTCGGACTATACTTTTTCGATAGCCTTCCTTGGCGACCCCGCATGTCTCGTCGCGCTTTGCGAAACCTGGCAAAGCACACCATTGTTCGAATCTCACAGCAGGAGTTCTGTCATGGTCAAACTCGCACTGTACGTTCGTCTCGAAGCCAAGCCCGGCAAGGAAAAAGAAGTCGAAGCGTTTCTGCTTGGCGGCTTGCCGCTCGTCGAGGAGGAGCCGGGCACCGTCGCGTGGTTCGGTTTGAAGCTGGGGCCGTCCACCTTCGGTATCTTCGACGCCTTTCCGGATGAAGCCGGCCGCGACGCGCACCTGAACGGCAAGGTGGCGGCCGCGTTGATGGCGAAGGCCGGCGACCTGTTCGCCTCTCCGCCCACGATCGAAAAGGTCGATGTGCTGGCGGCCAAGTTGCCGGGCTGAGCGAACTACGGACGGCGGGGCGTGGCCGGTCGCGCCGTCGTCCGGTTCGCCGATGCCGCAACGCAAAAATTGCGCTGGCCGTGCCGACGCGACGCCGTGATCCGGCGTGGCCAAGGCAATGTTCAGCGGCCCGCCGGGTCGCCCGCCGGCTGGCTCGCGTAGGTCGCGCGCTTTTCCTCGTACATCAGCAGATCGGCGCGCTGCACGCCCGCTTCGAGCCGGTCGCCGCGCTGGCAGGTGGCCGCGCCCATCGAGAAACTGAGCGGCGAGCCCGGATAAAACTGATTGTTCAGCTCCACCAGTTGCCGGATCGCATCGACCATCGCGGCACCGCCGCGCTCGTCGGTGTCCGGCATCAGGATCGCGAACTCGTCGCCGCCGATGCGCGCCGCATGAAACGGCGTCTCGGTCGCTTTGGCGAGCACCTCGCCGGCACGCCGCAACAGCGCGTCGCCCGCCGCGTGGCCGAGCTGATCGTTCACGCGTTTCAAACCGTTCAGATCGGCCACGATGATCGTCACGGGCCACGGGCCCTTGCGTTCGAGCCGGTTCAGTTCGTCCACGTAGAACGAGCGGTTGCGCAGTTTGGTCAGCACGTCGTGCTTGCCGAGGAACTCAAGGTAGGCTTCGGCCTTCTTGCGCGCCGTGATGTCCGTGAGCGCCACCAGCACCAGATCCCAGCTCTTCTCATGCCCCGGCAGCACGGAAAACTGCAAGTGCACGTGCACCTCGCTGCCGTCGAGCGAATAGTTGAGCACTTCGCGCTGCTGGAACAGCTTGCCGTCCCACAGATCGACCAGCTGCTCGCGGAAATGCGGACGCATGTCGTCGCGGAACACGTCGGCGAGATGCGACAGCAGCGTTTTCTTGTCTTTCGCCGCGAACATGTCGAGCGTGTGCTGGTTCACGTCGAGCACGTGGATTTCCTGCATGCAGCGCTCGACGAACTCGGGATGCACGTCGGTGAACACGCGGAAATCGTTGATGCCGGCCGCACGCGCTTCGTCGAGCAGACGCTTGACCGCGCTGAAATCCTCCACCCAGAGCGACACCGGCGAATACTCGAACAGGCCGCGCACATACTGCTCGGCAAGCGTCACGCGATGCCGCGCGCCTTCCAGTTCCGTAATGTCCTCGACCGACACCAGCACGCGGTCCCAGCGCGCCTCGTGGCCGGGCAGCACGGCGCCCTTGAGCAGCACGTCGAGGCGTCGTCCGCCGAGCGTGTAGTTGACCGTCTGGCTGGTGAACTGCGATTGCCCGGCCCACAACTGGCATAACTCTTCCAGGTGCGTCTTGAGCATGTCGTCGCGGAACACCGAGGCGAGATTGCCGGTGAGCGCCTCGAAATCGGCGGCCTCGAATTGCGTCAGGGTCTTCTGATTGACCTTGATGACGCGGATGCTGTGCGCGCATTCCGCGACGCAGCCCGGATTCGCGGCGAAATGCGCGCGCAGATCGGTCACGCCGTCTGCCCGCCATGTATCGAACAAGGTGCGCACGCCGCTGAAGTCTTCGAGCCAGAGCGAGACGGGCGCGAGTTCGAACATCTCGGAATCGTCGTTGGCGGGCGCGGGGCCGCGCGGGAGGATATCCAGCATGAGGTTCTCAAAATCGGAAGTGCCGCTATTTTAAGACGGGTTGGGCGGTGGCTGAAAAGAAAGACCGGTTACGCATCATTTTTGCGTCAGGCTATCCAACGAGATAACGGCGGGGTTCCGCTGGACTTGAGACACGCCGGGGCGCAGCCGGCGGGGCATCCAGCCCTTGAGCCGGCTTGCCGGCAAGCCTTCCGGACGCTTGTTACACTGGCCTGAAAATTGTCCGTCTATCCACGTCGCCAGGAAAAAGCGCCGCCATGAAGCCATCCCTACTGGTTCTGATCCACCTCAACGATGCAAGCCGCGCGAAGATCGAGGCCGCGTTCGACGTCGTCTATGCGCCCGACGCCGCCGGGCGAGCCGCCGCGCTCGACGCGCACGGCAAGACGATTCGCGCCGTGCTGACCAACGGCACGACCGGGCTCGCCGCCGCGGACATCGACCGCATGCCGCAACTCGAACTGGTCAGCGCGATGGGCGCGGGCTATGAAAACCTCGCCGTCGACCACGCCCGCTCGCGCGAAATCGTGCTCGTCAACGGCGCGGGCACCAACGATCATTGCGTGGCCGATCATGCGTTCGCCTTGCTGCTCGCGGTGGTGCGCGACGTGCCGCAACTCGATCAGGCCACGCGCGAGGGCGTCTGGCGCGACACCTTGCCGATGCGCCCGAATGTCTCCGGCAAGCGCCTCGGCATTGTCGGGCTCGGCAATATCGGCGAGAAGGTCGCGCGGCGCGGCACGGGCTTCGAGATGGAAATCGGCTATCACAACCGTAAGCCGCGCGAAGGCTCGCCGCATCAGTACTTCGACAGCGTGGAAAGGCTCGCGCGCTGGAGCGACTTTTTGATCGTCGCAACGCCGGGCGGTGCGGGTACGCGTCATCTGATCGGCGCGGCGGTGTTCGAGGCGCTCGGTTCTCACGGCTTCGTGGTCAACGTCTCGCGCGGCAGCGTGCTCGACACGGCGGCACTCGCGCAGGCGCTCACAACAGGGACGATTGCCGGCGCGGCGCTCGACGTCTACGAGAGCGAGCCCAATCCGCCCGAAGCCTTGCTGACACTGCGCAACGTCGTGTTGACGCCTCACGTGGGCGGCCGCTCACCGGAAGCGATCACGGCCTCGGTCGACAACTTCTTGAGCAACGCCAGCCGGCATTTTGCGGGAGAAGCGGTATTGACGCCGATCTGACGTCCACAACCAGCGCGCTCCGCGACTACTTTTCTTCGTTGCTGCCCGGCCGGTTGCCGATGTACTCGTACTCTTCGGTGTTGAGCCGCGAAACACGCAACTCGACCACGGCACGATGATACGAGTAGGCGATACGCCGGATCTCCAGCAAGGGCGCCCCGGCCTCGACGCCTAACTCGGCGCTTTCCAGTTCGCTCGCCAGACCCACGCTGACGCGTTCATCGGTTTCGACCACGTTGATGCCGAAACCATCCTGATAGAAGTTGTACAGCGTGTTCGGCCGGTTGCGCAGTTTCGTTTCGGTGAGACCCGGAAAGTGCGCCTCCGGCACGGTGATATGTTCGATGAGCACCGTTTTGCCATGCAGCGCCAGGCCGTTGACAAACTGGAACACGCGCGCGCCGTTTTCAACGCCGAGCACGGCCGCCACTTCGCGCGAGGCCCGGGCCTTTTTGAAATGGATCAGCGTGACGACGGGATAGGCCTTGTCGCCGTCGCGCCGCACGATCCGGAAGAAACGAAAAAAATGCCGGTCGCGCTGATGCATGGACACAAACGTGCCGAGTCCCTGGTGACGGATCAGGATGTTCTCGGCGCACAGTTCGTCGATCGCCTTGCGCAGCGTGCCGATTGATACGCCGAAGCGCTCGGCGAGCCGCTTCTCCGAAGGAATGCATTCGCCGCCTTTCCATTCGCCTGCCGAGAGCGCGGCGAGTATCGCGCTCTTGACCTCTTTGTAGCGCGTGCCGCCCAGCGCGGGCGGATTAATGGCGAGCGTGCTCATGAAGACCTCTGAAATGCGCGAGCCGTGCGATGCCGCTCGCGAGTTAAACCCGCCCCGATTTTAAACGACAAACTCATCTAGTCCATCCAGATGACCTGAATTCTGCGGCTCTACTGGAAAACACTCATGTAACACATATAGATGACCTAGTTGACATCCATCGATGCGCCGCCTAATATCCATTCCACAGCAGCGCATCTGGCTGCGCTTTCCCAGCGGCACGACACCGCATTCAATTCACGAATGGAGACGCTAATGAGCAATCCCACGGCAGACATCAAGGGCACCGCGGCAGCGGGCGCGTCGCCCGAACGCAAGACGATTCACATCGTGTTGCACGAGGCGAAAGACACGGTCGGTGTGGCGGTCGTCGAGGGCATCAAGGCGGGAACGCAACTCAATGCGTGGATCATGGACGACGACGAGATCGTGACCTTCCCGGCCAAACAGGACATTCCGATCGGTCACAAGGTGGCGCTCAAGGACATGGCGGTGGGTGACACGGTGTTCAAGTACGGCGTCGATATCGGCAAGGTGGTCGCGCCGATCAGCGCCGGCGAACACGCCCACGTGCACAACATCAAGACGAAGCGCTGGTAAGTCGCGCTGGTCGACTACCCGCACTGCCGCAATCGAATCGCCCCACATCTGAACGATCTGAACGAGAGATACACCATGAGCGTGATTGACCTGGATACGACTTTCCGCGGCTATCGTCGCGACAATGGCCGCGTTGGCGTACGCAACCACGTGATCATCCTGCCGGTCGACGATCTGTCGAACGCCGCGGCGCAAGCCGTCGAGAACAACATCAAGGGCACCATGGCGCTGCCGCACCCGTATGGGCGGCTACAGTTCGGCGCCGACCTTGATCTGCACTTTCGCACGCTGATCGGCGCGGGCAGCAATCCGAACGTCGCGGCGGTGATCGTGATCGGCATCGAGGAAGGCTGGACCAAGCGCGTGGTGGACGGCATTGCGAAAACCGGCAAGCCGGTGATGGGCTTCGGCATCGAACTGCACGGCGATCACGACACCATCATGCGCGCCTCGAAAGCGGCCAAGGAAATGGTGCAGTACGCTACGTCGCTCGATCGCGAGGAATGTCCGATCTCGGATCTGTGGGTCTCCACCAAATGCGGCGAGTCGGATACGACCTCGGGCTGCGGCGCCAATCCGACCGTCGGCAATGCTTTCGACAAGCTGTACGGACTCGGCACCACGCTCGTGTTCGGCGAGACGTCGGAATTGACCGGCGGCGAGCAGATCGTGGCCGCGCGCTGCGCCAACGACGGCGTGCGCGAGCGTTTCCAGTTCATGTTCGACCGCTATCAGGACATGATCAACCGCTGGAAAACGGACGACCTTTCCGAGTCGCAACCGACCAAGGGCAATATCGCCGGCGGCCTGACGACCATCGAGGAAAAGGCGCTCGGCAACATCCAGAAGATCGGCAAGAAGTGCATGGTGGACGGCGTGCTCGACAAAGCCGAGGAACCGACGCATGCCGGTCTGTGGTTCATGGATTCGTCGTCGGCGGCGGCCGAGATGGTGACGTTGTGCGCGGCGTCCGGCTTCGCGGTGCACTTCTTCCCGACGGGGCAGGGCAACGTGATCGGCAATCCGATCGTGCCGGTCATCAAGATCTGTGCGAACCCGCGTACGGTGCGCACCATGGGCGAGCATATCGACGTCGACGTGACCGGCATCCTGCAGCGCGAACAGAACCTTGATCAGAGCGGCGACAAATTGCTCGAATGCATGATGGCCACGATCAACGGCCGCTTTACCGCGGCGGAAGCGCTCGGTCATCGCGAGTTCGTGCTGACGCGGCTGTTCGAAAGCGCCTGAGTCTGGCGGCCAGGCAAAGCGTGGCCGGAGCGGTTGCCGCGCTTGCCGCGTTTGCCTGGTAGTATCGCAGTGGACCCCCAACCCCGGCGCGCGCCGGCACGGAGAACGGCCACGCCGCCGCCCGTTGCCGGCAAGCCATGCCGCTAACGGCGCCGGTTTCGACATCTGGCGGCAGCGAGTGGAGGAGACACCATCTTGCGCGTGCTCAAACATCTCTACGTGCAGGTCCTGATCGGGCTTGCGGCCGGAATTCTCGTCGGTTACTTCGCGCCTGCGTTCGGCGTCGAAATGAAACCGCTCGGCGATACCTTCATCCGTCTCATCAAGATGCTGATCACGCTGGTGATCTTCTGCACCGTGTCGGTCGGCATCGCGCGGATGGAAAGCCTGAAGCAGGTCGGCCGCGTCGGCTTCAAAACATTGCTTTACTTCGAGGTGGTGACCACCATCGCGCTCGTGATCGGGCTGGTCGTGGCGAACGTGCTGCATCCCGGCGCGGGGCTGAACATCGATCCGGCCACGCTCGACGCGCACGCCATGACGCACTACGTGGCGGACGCGCATTCGGCGTCGTCGAGCTTCTTCGATCTGCTCGTGCCGAATTCGGTCGTCGGCGCATTTGCACGCGGCGATCTATTGCAAGTGCTGCTGTTCTCGGTGCTGTTCGGCATCGCGCTGTCGATCATGTCGCAGCGCAGCCGCTTGCTCATGCGCGGCATCGAACAGTTCGGCGACACGCTCATGCGCATCGTCGAGATGATCATGCGGCTCGCGCCGCTCGGCGCATTCGGCGCGATCGCCTTCACGGTCGGCAAATACGGTATCGGCACCTTGCAGCAGCTCGGTCTGCTGATTCTTTGTTTCTACATCACCAGCATCCTGTTCGTCGTCGTCGTGCTCGGTGCGGCGGCGCGCTGGGCGGGCGTCGGACTCTGGCCGCTCTTGCGCTACTTCCGCGAGGAACTGCTGATCGTGCTGGGCACGTCCACCACGGAATCCGTGCTGCCGCGCCTGATGGAGAAGCTCGAACGCATGGGCTGCCCGCGGGCGATCGTCGGGCTCGTGCTGCCCACGGGCTATTCGTTCAACCTCGACGGCGCCGCGATTTATCTGACGATGACCTCGCTCTTCATCGCGCAGGCCACCAACACGCATCTCTCGCTGATGCAGCAACTGGGTCTATTGGCGATTCTGATGCTGACGTCGAAGGGTGGCGCGGGCGTGGCGGGCGCGGCGCTGGTTGCGTTGACGGCGACGCTGTCCACGCACAACATCATTCCCGTGGCGGGCATCACGCTGATTCTCGGCGTCGATCGCGTGCTGAACGAAATCCGCGCGCTGACCAATATGATCGGCAACGTGGTGGCGACGCTGGTGGTCGCGCGCTGGGAAGGTGCTTTCGATGCGCGGGCGGCAAGGGAATTCCTCGCGGCTCCGCGCGAAGTGCGGGATCAGGTGCAGCCGCAGGCTCAGCCGAAACCGCAGGCTCAGCCGTCGTCGACTCAACCTGGTCTCGAGGAAAGACACCCGGCTGCCGGCACGACGCTGCTGGAAAAGGGCGGTTAAGTAGGACAATCACAACAACGATCCGGAAGAGGATCGGCACGGACGATGCCGCAATCGACACATTGCGGCATTGCTTTGCGAGCGCTTCGATCCCACACTCGTCGCCCGGCGCGTAGCGGCGCTACCGGCTGAACGGTTCGCCGCGGTGCCCGACCAATTTCAACACCACACCTTGAGGAATACCTGATGGCCCGACTGTCCCCCGACGCGCTCACCACGCTTGCCGTCGATTCTCTGCGCCGCGCGGGCGCGTTGCCGGCCACGGCCGAATCCACGGCACGCGCGCTGGTCTATGCCGATCTGCGCGGTTTGTCGTCGCACGGCGTATCGCGTCTGCCGATGTATTGCGCGCAGTTGCGCAACGGCCGCGTCGACCCCGCCGCGCAAGCGACGATCGTGGCGGATCGCGGCGCGGCGGTGCTCATCGACGGCGCGGACGGTTTGGCCTATCCCGCGTGCGACCTTGCGGTCGCCACGCTGGCCGAGCGCACGAAGCAATTCGGCAGCGCGGTCGCGGGCGTGAAGCGCAGCCACCATTTCGGGGTGGGCGCCGCCCATCTGGCCGCGCTCGGCGCGGCGGGCATGGTCGCGCTTGCGTTCAGCAATTCACCGGCGGCGATGCCCGCGTGGGGCGGCCGGCGCGCCCTGTTCGGGACCAACCCGATCGCCGCCGTGTTCCCGCGCCGCAAGGGCGAGCCGCTCGTGATCGACCTCGCGCTGTCGCAGATCGCGCGCGGCAAGATCGCGCTGGCCGCGCGCGACGGCAAGCCGATTCCCGAAGGCTGGGCGACCACCCGCGACGGCCAGCCGACCACCGACGCCCGCGCTGCCCTCGACGGCATGATGCTGCCGTTCGGCGGTGCCAAAGGCGCGATGCTGGCACTGGTCGTCGAACTGCTGGCGGCGGCCCTGACGGGCGCGAACTTCGGCTACGAAGCCGGCTCCTTTCTGACCGAAGAGGGGGAGCGCTCGCGCATCGGCCATCTGTTCTGGGCGATCGATCCAGGCGCGCTCGCCGGCGACGAAACCTATCTGTTGCGCGTGGAGACGCTGATCGACATGATGCTCATGGACGACGACGTGCGCTTGCCCGGCGATCGAAGGGAGCATCTCGCGGACACAGCGCGAAAAGACGGCGTGGAGATTCCAGACGCTTTGATCGCACAACTCGAAGGCCGCGCTTAGCCGACGTCCAGCAAGGCGCCACCTCACCACGCCCCCGCGCCAGTTGTCCGGCGAGGCGCAGCGTGTCGGAAAGCGCGTGCGGCGTGGCCGAACCGTCGCCGACTCGCCATTGAAAGCCAAACATAAACTATCGGCGTGGCGGATAGTTTCTCTCGAAAATGGCGATTTCCCTTGTGAGGCCACGGCGCATAGGATGGGCGGTATTGCATCACCACCGCTTCGGCACCGCTGGAGCAGCGACGGAGATCCCGCATGGAACATCACGCTCGCACGCAGGACGAACGGCTCGACATCAAGACGACCACCTGCTACATGTGCGCCTGCCGTTGCGGCATTCGGGTGCATCTGCGCGAAGGCGAGGTGCGCTATATCGACGGCAATCCGGAGCATCCGCTCAACCAGGGCGTGATTTGCGCGAAGGGCGCCTCCGGCATCATGAAGCAGTACTCGCCCGCGCGCCTCACTCAACCGTTGATGCGCAAGCCGGGCGCGGAGCGCGGCAGCGCGCAGTTCGAGCCGGTGTCGTGGGAGCACGCTTTCGACGTGCTCGAAAAGCGCCTCGGCGAGATTCGCGCCACCGATCCGAAAAAATTCGCACTCTTCACCGGCCGCGACCAGATGCAGGCGCTGACCGGACTGTTCGCCAAACAGTTCGGTACGCCTAATTATGCGGCGCATGGTGGCTTCTGCTCGTCCAACATGGCGGCCGGCATGATCTATACGATCGGCGGCTCGTTCTGGGAATTCGGCGGGCCGGACCTCGACAGCGCCAAGCTCTTCTTCATGATCGGCACGGCGGAAGATCATCATTCGAATCCGCTCAAGATCGCTCTTTCGAAGTTCAAGCGCGCGGGCGGCCGGTTCATCGCGATCAATCCGATCCGCACCGGTTACGCGGCGATCGCCGACGAATGGGTGCCGATCAAACCCGGCACCGATGGCGCGCTGTTCATGGCGTTTCTGCACGAACTGATTGCCGCCGACGCGTGGGATCACGAGTTCGTGCGCCGCTACACCAACGCGGCGGAACTCGTCGATCTCGACGAAGCCAGCGAAAACTTCGGCCTGTTCGTGCGCGACCCCGAGCGGCCGGCCGGCAATCCGCTATTTCCGCAGAATCATCTCTGGTGGGACGCCGACGCCGCGCGTGCCGTGCCGCATCACACGGCCGGCGTCAATCCCGCGCTCAATGGCCGCTATACGCTTGAGGACGGCACGCCCGTTACGCCGTCGTTCGCCTTGCTACG
Organism: Paraburkholderia aromaticivorans; assembly: GCF_012689525.1. Taxonomy (NCBI): domain Bacteria; kingdom Pseudomonadati; phylum Pseudomonadota; class Betaproteobacteria; order Burkholderiales; family Burkholderiaceae; genus Paraburkholderia; species Paraburkholderia aromaticivorans. The sequence goes on along the minus strand of NZ_CP051515.1, from coordinate 2,111,459 downwards.
CGAACGCGTGGCCGATTGCACGCCCGAATGGGCCGCAGGCATCACCGGCATTTCCGCCGACACGATTCGCCGCCTCGCCGGTGAAATGATCCAGACGAGCCGCGCTCATCGCATCACCTTGCCGATCCGTTGGACCGACGCGTGGGGTGAGACGCACGAAACGGTCACCGGCAACCCAGTCGCCTTCCACGCCATGCGCGGCCTCGCGGCGCACTCCAACGGCTTCCAGTCGATCCGCGCGCTGGCCGTGCTGATGTCGCTGCTCGGCACGATCGACACGCCTGGTGGCTTTCGTCACAAGTCGCCGTTTCCGCGCGCCGTGCCGCCGTCGGCAAAACCGCCGAACAGTCCCGACGCCGTCAAGCCGAACACGCCGCTTGCCACCGGTCCGCTCGGCTGGCCCGCCGCGCCCGAGGACCTGTTCATCGACGAACAGGGCGGGCCGGTGCGGATCGACAAGGCCTTCTCGTGGGAATATCCGCTGGCCGTGCATGGCCTGATGCACAGCGTGATTACCAACGCGTGGCGCGGCGATCCGTATCCGATCGACACGCTGATGATTTTCATGGCCAACATGGCATGGAATTCGTCGATGAACACGATGAAAGTGCGGGAGATGCTGGTCGACAAGCACGCCAGCGGCGAGTACAAGATTCCGTTTCTGGTGGTGTGCGACGCGTTCCAGTCGGAGATGACGGCGTTCGCCGATCTGATCCTGCCCGACACGACCTATCTGGAACGGCACGACGCGATGTCGATGCTCGACCGTCCGATCTCCGAATTCGACGGCCCGGTGGATTCGGTGCGCGTGCCGGTCGTGCCGCCTACCGGCGAATGCAAGCCGTTCCAGGAAGTGCTGATCGAGCTTGCGTCGCGTCTGAAGTTTCCTGCTTTCACGACCGCCGAGGGCGCACGGCGTTATCGCGACTACCCCGACTTCGTCGTCAATTTTACGACTTCACCGGATTCCGGCGTGGGCTTTCTGATCGGCTGGCGCGGCAAGGATGGCGACAAGGCGCTGGTGGGCGAACCGAATCCGAAGCAGTGGGAGCAGTACGCGAAGAACAATTGCGTGTTCCATTACCCGCTGCCCGAGACGCTGCAATATATGCGCAACTGCAACGGGCCGTATCTCGAGTGGGCGGTCAAGCACGGTTTCCGCAAGTTTCGCGAGCCGATCCTGATCCAGCTTTATTCCGACGTGATGCAGAAGTTCAGGCTCGCCGCGCAGGGTCGCAGGAGCGGCAGGCAGCCGCCGGATTACTTGCGCGCGCGTGTGGAGAAGTACTTCGATCCGCTGCCGTTCTGGTATGCGCCGCTCGAAAGCGCGGCGACCGACCTCGACAAGTTTCCGCTCGCCGCGGTGACTCAGCGGCCGATGGCGATGTACCACTCGTGGGACTCGCAGAACGCATGGCTGCGACAGATTCATGGCGAGAACTACCTCTACATGAATCCATTGATGGCGGCCGAAAACGGTATCGCCGACGGCGGCTGGATCTACGCCGAATCGCAATGGGGCCGCGTGCGTTGCATGGCGCGTTTCAGCGAGACCGTCGAGCCGGGCACGGTGTGGACGTGGAACGCGATCGGCAAGGCGTCGGGTGCATGGAGCCTCGGGCCGGGCGCGAACGAATCGCAACGTGGTTTCCTGCTCAATCACCTCATCACCGACGAGTTGCCCAACCGCGCCGACGACGTAGCACGACGCATGTCGAACTCCGATCCGGTGACGGGCCAGGCTGCGTGGTACGACGTGCGCGTACGCATCTATCCGGCAGAGGCGGACGCGCGGCACACGCTGCCGCAATTCGCGGCGATGCCCGCGGTGCCGGGCGAGAACGGCGTGATCTCACGGATCGTGCAGACCTACTTCGCGGGACGAGGGGAGTTCGCGGCGCGGCTGCGCGGCGCGACGGGGCGCAAATAGCATCGAGACAGCCGCAAGGAGCCTGTGATGACACAGATGGCATTGGTGATCGATCTGAACGTGTGCGTGGGGTGCCACGCTTGCGTGACGAGTTGCAAGGAGTGGAACACGTCGGGCGAATCGGGCAGTCTCGCCGACCTGAATCCCTACGACGCGAATCCGTCCGGCACCTTCTTCAACCGGGTGCAGAGCTTTGAAGCCGGCAGTTTTCCCAACGCCGAGACGATTCATTTTCCGAAGTCGTGTCTGCACTGCGAGGACCCGCCGTGCGTGCCGGTCTGTCCGACCGGTGCGAGCTATAAGCGCAAGGAAGACGGGCTCGTGCTGGTGGACTTCGACCGCTGTATCGGCTGCAAGTATTGTGCGTGGGCGTGCCCATACGGCGCGCGCGAGCTCGACGAAGCGCGCAAGGAGATGACCAAGTGCACGCTGTGCGTCGATCGGATCCACGATGAGAATCTGTCCGAGCGCGACCGTCAGCCGGCCTGTGTGCTCGCTTGCCCGACCTCGGCGCGGCTGTTCGGCGATATTCATGACCCGGAGTCGGTGGTGTCGAAAGCGATCGAGGAGCGCGGCGGCTATCAGTTGATGCCCGAGTGGAACACGCGGCCGGCGAATCACTATTTGCCGCGCGTGCCCACCGAGGCCGCGGGTTGCGGCAGCGGTTCGTGCTCGTGCAAATCGGCCGGCTCGATGCAGGAACCGGAAGCGCTCGATGCGCAGTTCGAGCGCGGCGACTTGCATCTTGCGTCGATGGCGACGCGCATCTAACGACTGATAGGACCTCACGATGAATCCCGCATTCTCCGTGGTTTTTCTAACCACTTTGAGCGGCGCGGCCCAAGGCCTGCTGATCGCGCTCGTCGGCGTGGAAACTGCCGCGCATCTGGGCCTGCTCGCGTCGCCCGCCGTTGCGTTCTATATCGCCGGCGCGGGTGTGTCGGTGGTGTTGGGCGGGCTCGGACTGATCGCGTCGTTTTTCCATCTCGGTCATCCCGAACGCGCATGGCGCGCGATTGCCATGTGGCGGACGTCGTGGTTGTCGCGCGAGTGTCTGTGCCTGCCGGCGTTTCTCGCCTGCGCGTTTTTCTACGGTGTCGCGCATGGGTTCGGCTCGCCGTGGTCGCTCGCGATCGGCTGGCTCGGCGTGCTGGCGAGCGCCGTGCTGTTCGTCTGCACGGCGATGATCTATGCGTGTCTGCGCTTTCTGCAGGAGTGGGCCACGCCGCTCACGCTGGTCAACTTCGCGCTGCTCGGCTGCGCGTCAGGCTTCACGCTGGCGACGGCCTTGAGCGCGTGGTTCGCGCCCGAGTGGACCGTTGGACTCGCTGTCTGCGCATGTGTGCTGACGCTCGCCGGCTTGGCGAGCCGCTCGGCGTCGCTCATGCGCAATGCGCGCTTGCGGCCGAAGTCGACAGTGCAGAGCGCCACGGGCATTCGCAATCCGAAGCTGGTGCAGGTGTCGCGCGGCTTTACCGCCGGTGCGTTCAATCTGCGCGAGTTCTTTCACGGTAAATCGGCGGGAACGCTGCGCAATGTCAAATGGGGCTTTCTCGCGACAGCGTTCGTTGCGCCGGTCGTGTTGATGGCGCTAGGGGCGAGCCTGCATTCGATCGGCGTTTCGCTCGGCTTGCTGGCCGCGGCGTGCCTCGTGCAATACGCGGGTCTGGTGGCGGAGCGCTGGTTTTTCTTTGCCGAGGCGAAGCATCCGCAGAATCTTTATTACGCGAGAGTGGGCTGAGGCGTGAACTCGCGCGGCTTTGCGGTCGTGCCGCGTACGATCAGCTCGATTGGCAGTCGCATTTGCGGATGCGAGACGGTCGACGACCGCGCGTGCGAGACGCTCGGGGTCTCAATCAGGTAGAGGCAAAGAACGCGGCCGCCAGAATTGGCGGCCGTGGAGTGTGTCAGTCGAGAGCGCCACTCGAGAACGCTACCCGCATGCGCCCACCTCGCCACACGCGGTGCAGAAATCGCACCCGTCCTTGCGAATCACCGCATTCGCCCCGCACGACCCGCACTTGCGCCCGAGCATCGTATGCAGGCCGTGCGCTCCGCCGGGCTGCGTCAACGCGAGCGCGTCGGCGTCAGTCTCAACGGGATGCGGACGAATGCCGAAATCCGCCGGTAACGCCGTCTCGGCCCGCATCTGGCCGCGCGGCAAACGCGCCAGCATGCGCGAAGGCACCTGATTGCCTTCGGCATCGAGAAAGCCGCGCCGATGCAGAATCTGCTGGATCGCGAAGGCGAGGGCGGCCACTTCCGAATCGTGCCAACGCGGCGCGCGGTGCCCGTCAAGACGCAGCACGTCGCCGAGCCGCACCTGGCCGCGATCCCACGAAACCTTGCGCATGTCCTGCAGATTGCGCGCGACAAAACCGCCGCGCGCCGCCAGCGACAGCGAACGCATCGTTGCCGTGATCCATTGCTGCGATTCGTCGCGCTGACCGGTCGGAATGAAGAACTCGATAGGCCGCTCGATGGTGACGTCTTCACCGCCCAGCCGCCCCGTGACTTCGATGAACGACACTGCCACGTAAAGCGACTTCTTACCCGCCTGCGTCAGATATTCGACCTTCTCGATAATCGCGGGCAACTCGCCTTTGGGCCGATGATCGATTGCGATACGCAACGGATCGAGATCGCTCTCGGTCAACGTGTCGTCGGCTTGCGGCGGGCTCACGCTGAGCACCGCGCCGAGCGTTTCGTTGGGCCGATAGGTGGCGAGACCCTTGAGGCCGTTTTTCCACGCATCGAAGTAAAGGCTTTCGAACGCTTCGAACGGATAGTCGGCGGGCACGTTCACCGTCTTCGAGATCGACGTGTCCACGTACGGCTGCACGGCCGCCATCATGTCGAGATGGTCGCGTGCCGACATCTCAAGCGCGCTGACGAAATAGTCCGGCAGCTTATTCGTGTCGCCGCCAAGCTCGCGATAAAGCCGATACGCGTAGTCTTCGACGTCGAAGGATTCGCGGCCGCCGTCGGCCATCACCTTCATGCGCGTGTAGGTCCACGAGAAGGCCGGCTCGATGCCGTTCGACGCGTTGTCCGCGAAGGCGAGGCTCACCGTGCCGGTCGGCGCGATGGAGAGCAGATGGCTGTTGCGAATGCCGTCACGCTGGATCGCCTGCTTGATGTCCTCCGGCAGACGCGAGGCGAACGTGCCGGCTTCCAGATAGCGCGCGGCGTCGAAAAGCGGAAACGCGCCGCGCTCGCGCGCCAGTTCCACGGAGGCGCGATACGCCTCGTCGCGCATCAGTTGCGCGATGCGCACAGCGAAGTCGCGGCCTTCCTGCGAGTTGTAGCGCAAGCCGAGCATGACGAGCGTGTCGCCGAGGCCGGTGAAGCCCACGCCGATGCGCCGCTTGGCGCGCGATTCGTCGTATTGCTGTGGGAGCGGCCACAGCGTGACGTCGAGCACGTTGTCGAGAAATCGCACCTGCGTGCGCGTGCGTCTGGCGAGGCCGTCCCAATCGAACGAAGGCTTGCGGCCTTTCATTTGCGCGAACGGATCAATCACGAAACGCGTGAGGTTCAGCGGCCCGAGGTTGCAGCAGCCATACGCCGGCAGCGGTTGTTCGCCGCACGGATTGGTGGCGCGGATGGTTTCGACGGCGCGCAGATTGTTGTCCTCGTTCATGCGCGAGATGAACACGATGCCGGGTTCCGCGACGTCGTAAGTGGAGCGCATGATGCGATCCCAGATCGCGCGCGCGGGACGCTCGCTATAGACCCACAGGCCGTCTTCGCGTTGCCGCACGTCGTCGGCCGCGCGCTGGGCCGGTGAGGGCTCGGCGCGATGCACGAGTTGCCACGGCTGATCTTCTTCGACGGCGCGCATGAATTCATCGGTCACGCCGACCGAGACGTTGAAGTTGTTCCAGCGGCCTTTGGAATGCTTGGCCTCGATGAACTCCAGCAGGTCGGGGTGATTGCAATCGAGCACAGCCATCTGCGCGCCGCGCCGCGAACCGGCACTTTCGACGGTGCGGCACGACGCGTCGAAGACGTCCATATAACTGCACGGGCCGGACGCCGACGAACTGGTGGTGTGAACGCGCGCGCCCTTGGGACGGATCGCGGAGAAGTTATAGCCGACCCCGCCGCCGCGGCGCATGGTTTCCGCTGCTTGCAGCAAGGCGACGTAAATGCCGGGCAGACCTTGTTCGTCGACACCCTGAATCGCGTCGCCCACGGGCTGCACGAAGCAATTGATCAGCGTGGCCGCAATGCCGGTGCCCGCCGCGCTCATGATGCGGCCGGCGCCGAGCGCGCCGTGCCGCAGGTTGTCGACGAACAGCGCCTCGACCGATTCACGCAGCGCTTGCGGTTCGGCCTCGGCGACGCCGCGCGCGACACGCTTGAACACGTCGTCAGCCGATTGCTCGTCGCCTTTCGCGTACTTCTCGAGCAGGACGTCCAAGGAGAATTGTTGCGGCGCGACGAGTGGAGCGGGAGGCGCGGGAGGCGCTATTGGCGTGCGGGTTTCCGGCGTGTCTTCGGCCATGGTATGCCCTCAATCGGCGCCGCAAGGGGCGCGGCGCGGTGGGTGGAATGCGGGTCACGATAGCGCCGTGCGTGGAGCCGGCAGGGTGACTTGACGCAACGACGTCCACCTTAACGCACGTGGCGAGGGGCCGCAATCAGAGGGTGTTTTACCCACGGCGCGAGGCGGGTCACGCGATGCGCGTGCCGCTATGTGGGTTGGTCCGCCGGGCAGATCGGGCGCGTCACGCGCGTTGGCCAGAACGTGCGCGCGACGCCGGCAGGGAGATTGAGGCTCAGGCCTCGACGCACTCCAGCAGTTCAGCGCAGATCATGGCGGAAGCATTCAAAGGCGCCGGCCGCTCGGCCGGTTTGAACACCGCGTCGCCGCGGCGAATCTTGCGGCGCGATACCGCGCAGGTTCCCGAGGTATGTGCCGACCGGCGCCGCCACCGCTGCTCGCCGTAATGACATTTTCCCGGCTCGACCCAGCGAATCACGAGCGTCGTGTCCGAGCGCTCGAGAATCTCGATGCGGACGCCATTGGTACCGTCAAGGGGGATGGACTCTAAGGTCATCGTCGTCGGCTCCGTATTGTGTGGTGTGCCGAATGTAGTCCCGCGCGCGCCGGATAGCCATTGTGCCGCGGTTGAAACACTGTTCTTCAAACAGCAACAATGAAACTTGACATTCGCGCTGTCCCGAAAAGACGGGCCTTCGCGGGCCATTGTTATGCTGAATTTACGATAGGGCGGATTTTTGCAACGCAGTGTTGTACGCAGTGAGACAAGCGCGCCACCCGCAAAGGGCGCCGGTGCTTCCTTTAAGATGTGGTTATTGATGAGCAACCGGGCAGCGCCAGTGTAGCGGTTTTGCATTTTCCCGGTCGGCTCGCGCGCACATACCGAAGGAAGTCCCTTGGGGGCGCCTTCACAAAACCATACGAGCTCACATGAATTCACGCCCGCCTGTGGCACCGCCTGAACCGCCAGACGCGTCGGACTGCCTGAAGAAGCAGAAAGCGGCCTCGCTCGTGCTGTACATCGGCCTGGTGTTGCTGGCGTTGTGGGTCGCGCGCGACTTCATTGCGGTGGTGGCATGGGCCGCCGTGCTTGCGATTGCGCTATGGCCGCTGTTGCGCAGGGTCGAGGGCAACCGCTGGTTCACCGGCCGCACGACGCTGATCGCGGTCGTGTTGACGCTGGCGATCGCGTTGCTGGTCGTGTTGCCGGTGGGCATCGGCATTGCCCAGGCGCTACGCGAAGCGCACGACATGAGCGAGTGGTTCAAAGACGCGCAGGAAAACGGCATTCCGTTGCCGGATTTCATCCAGCATCTGCCGCTCGGCGCGCAACAGGCTTCCACGTGGTGGCAGGCCAACCTTGCTCAGCCGCTGCGCGGCTCGGCGGCCATGAAAGGACTGCACAGCACCACGGTGATGACGCTCGGCCGGCACTTCGGCGCGCGCGCGGTGCATGCCGTGGCGGTGTTCGGTTTCATGCTGATCACGCTGTTCGTGATTTTTCAGGCGGGGCCGCGCTTGTCGGGCTCGCTGCTCAAAGGCATGCGGCGCGGCTTCGGCGAAGACGGCGCGCAGCTTCTGCTACGGATGGCCACGGCGGTGCGCGGCACGGTGTCGGGACTGGTCGTGGTCGGACTCTGCGAGGGCGCGTTGATGGGCGTCGCCTATTTCGTGACGGGCTTGCCGCATGTCGCGCTGCTCGCGCTCGTCACCGCGATCGCCGCGATGCTGCCGTTCTGCGCGCCGATCACCTTTGGTCTCGCGGCCTTGTGGCTGGTCTCGCAAGGCTCGGTGGCGGCGGGCATCGGCCTCGCCGTGTTCGGCTCCGTCGTGGTGTTCATCGCCGAGCACTTCGTGCGGCCGGTGCTGATCGGCAACTCGACGCGTTTGCCGTTCCTGCTCGTGCTGTTCGGCATTCTCGGCGGCGCGGAAACGTTCGGCCTGCTCGGCATCTTCATCGGTCCCGCGCTGATGACCGTGCTGATGGTGTTGTGGACCGACCTCGTGCAATAGTTGCACGGGTTTTTCAGGCCGACTTCAGGCGGTACTGCTGAACCGTTCAGGGCCGCTGATCAGGGCCGCTGATTCGAAGGATGCTCCAGCGGCGGCGGCTGCTGCGGTGGCGACTTCACGCAGCCGACCGTGTATTTGAGCGCGGCGGGCAGCAGCGCGCTCCAGACGTCCCACGTGTGACCGCCGTCGATAATGCGCAGCGCCGCCGGATTGCCCGCCAGCCGCAGGTGCGTATAGAGCGATGACGCATCGGCCTGGATCGCGAGGTCGTCGTCGCCGGCGGCGATGAACATCGGCAGACGGTACGGCCGGCTCATGTAGCGGTCCCACTGCGCCGGATAGTTGAGCTCGCGCCAGATACGCGCGTCGAATTCGCGCTCGCCGAACACGCCGACGCGGCGCGCCGCCGACGCGCGCGGCGGCTCATTCGGATAGATCGCGGGGCTCAGCAGCAGCGCACCGCAAAAGCGCTCGGGTTGCGTCATCGCATAGCGCAGCGCGCCGAAGCCGCCCATCGAGACGCCGCCGATCATCCGTGCGGCGCGTTGCGTCGAGACCGCATAGCGCGCTTCGATCTCGGGCAGCAGATCGTCGAAGAACGCGGTCTCCATCTTTTCCTTGCGATCGACGTACCAGTCCGTGCCGCCTTGCGGCATCACGATCACGACAGGCGGCATGTCCTTATGCTCGATCAGCGCATCGGCCGCGCTTTGCAGGTGGCCTTGCGTGATCCAGTCGTTGGCGTCGCCGTTGTTGCCGTGCAGGAGATACAGCACGGGCAGGCGGCCGGCGTCATGACGATAGCCGGTCGGCAGATAGATCGTGTAGGCCCAGTCGCGGCCGAGCGCGTCGGAATGGAAGCTGCGGCTGATCACGGTGCTGGCGAGCACCGGCGCGCTGGTCGAGGCTGCGCAGAGCGCAACAAAGGCGAAACGTAGGAATAGACGCATGTCAGAGTAGGAGGCCGCCGCGCAGGTCGCGCGCGGCCGTCATGCTATCAGGATCGGCAGAACATTTTGACCACTATTGAGTTCAGCGGACGGCGGCATGGAACGTGACCGAGTGGCAGAGAAATAGCCCGTGGTCGCCAGGCGGTGAGCCCACGCTTTTACGTATGCACGCCGCTCAGGGCGACGTCCGCAGCCGCCCGCTATACAACCGGCCGGCCAGACGCTTGAGCGGCTCGATGCCCAGCGCCACCGCGAACAGCGCGCCGATCGCGATCGCATCCGCGAGCAGTCCGAGCGGATAGTTCAGATAGCCGTCCGTCGCCGCGTACAGCACGGAATCGACCACGAGCGAGATCACCGCGCCGGCGATAAAGCACAGCAACCCCTTGCGTCCGATCACGCCGACCCACGGCACCCATTGCGCGAGCTTCCTAGCCCAGCCGAGCTGAATCAGATTCGCGACGAGCCACGCGATGGCGAGGAAATTGACCGCCCGCAGGTAGGAAAGATTTTGCTTGAGACTGCCATCGAGCGGCTCGTGCTCGATAAACAGCTTGTAGTAAGCGGCCGCCGCAACCACGGCGAACGCCAGCAGACTGACGAGCCAACTCAGACGGTGCGCGCTCACGCGCTGATAGACCGGCTGGCAACGCGCCAGCACGCCGAGTACGAACAGCAATTGCCACGCGAACGGATTGAAATCCCAGTGCATGTCCGGCGCGGCGGGCAGGTAGGCGTCGATGGCCGGCGCGCCGGCCCACAACGCGACGCTGCCGGCCAGCAGCAGCCACGGCTTGCTGCGCGCGAGCGGCAGGATCATCGGCACCAGCAGCGCGAAGAACGCGTACATGGGCAGCACCGAGGCCAGATACGGCTGGCGGCGGAACAGCAGGATGTCGCCGAGCGCCGCGAGCGGGGTGTCCATCAGATCGTCGAGATCGGTGGTGGCGAGATTCGGCCCGTCGATGCTGAACGCGCTGAGCACGGCGCTGACCAGCAGCATCAGCGCGGCAGTGACGAGGAACGCGCGATAGATTTCCAGCGAGCGCCGCAGGAAGCGGCTGCGCGCGATCGTCTCGTTGCGCCGTTCGGCCAGCGCGGCGTAGGCCGTGGCGGTCGCAAAGCCGCCGAGGAACACGAACACCTCGGCGGCATCGCATAGCGCGTAGGCGTGCAGCGTGACGCGCGACAGAATGCTGCCGCCGATGTGATCGACCACGATGATCAGAAGGACCAACCCTCGAAAAAAATCAAGTTCGATCAGGCGGGATTGCGACTTTTGCATTGTGTGGCGCCAAAAGCAAACCCCGTGCGACGGCGCGCTGGTTCAGCGCGGCAGGCGTCTCACAAGGCTTTTAGAAATTGGATTGGGATGCTGCGGCGGATACGCGACCGCGTCGCCGCTTTCCAACCGGCCGGACGTGGCACGGTTGCAGGAGGCAGTAAAAGTGACCCGCGTGGCGGCGCGGAGTTCCGCTGCGCCGCCGCAAGAAGCTTGCGATTATATTTCTTTTCGTGACAAATCGGCGTGAGGCAGGGCAAGTCGGCGCGCGTGATGCGCGGCCGGTATCAAGTCCGCGTGGCGTTGCGCCGTTTACCTGAATGAGCGCCGCGACAAAAGGGCTCACCGCACCAAGTGGAGATTTCGCAACGTTTTAAGATATCGACACGACACCCAATGGACGGCGAGCCAACGGCGTGTGAGGATTTCCGTAAAGCGCGTCAGGGTCGGTGCAGCACCTTGTGAGGCGCAAAGAACAAAGCGGCCGGATCGAGTTGTCCCATTGCTCGAGTGCAGGGAGATCGTCATGAACAAGCAAGTGTTCGCGCTAGCTGTCTCCGCCGCCATGTTTGCCGCTTTTGCCGCGCCCGCCTCGGCGCAGACGAGCGTCACGCTGTACGGCGTGCTCGACGAAGGCATCAACTACACCAACAATGTCGGCCGCGGCCATGTCTATGAGCTGGCGAGCGGCTATGCGCAAGGCAGCCGCTGGGGGCTGAAGGGCGCCGAGGAACTGGGCGGCGGCCTGAAAGCGATCTTCCAGCTGGAAAACGGTTTCGACGTGAGTTCCGGGCGGCTCAACCAGGGTGGCCGGATGTTCGGCCGCCAGGCCTTAGTCGGCTTGAGCGCGGAGCGCTACGGCACATTGACGTTCGGCCGCCAGTACGATTCGGTGGTTGACTATCTGGCCCAGACCACAGCCAACGGCAACTGGGCCGGCTCGCTCTTCTCGCACCCGTACGACAACGACAATACGGACAACTCGTTCCGGCTCGACAACTCGGTCAAGTACACGAGTCCGTCGCTGTCCGGCTTCCAGTTCGGCGGCGTCTATAGCTTTAGCAACGACACCAACTTCGCCAACAATCGCGCGTACAGTTTCGGCGGGCAGTATTCCTATGGCGGTCTGCTGGTGGCCGCGGCGTATCTGCAGGCCGACAATCCCGGCAATGGCGCGAACGGTGCGATCACGGCGAACGACGCCAGCTTCATCGCCGCCCGCATGCGCGTGTTCGGCGGCGGCATCACGTATACGTTCGGTCCGGCGACGGCTGGCTTCGTCTATACCAACTCGAATTATCTGGACCCGATCGGCAACGGTTATCTCGGCGTGACGCCGCTCGTGCCGCCGGGCGTATTGCTGAACTCGCTGAAGTATCAGAACTTCGAGGTGAACGGCAAGTATCAGATTTCGCCGATGCTGTTCGTCGGCGCGCAATACGTGTACACGATGGAAACCTACGACGCCTCGACCGGCGGCGTGAAGCCGAAAATTCATTCGTTCGGCCTGATGGCGGATTACAACCTGTCCAAACGCACCGACGTCTACATTCAGGGCGAGTATCAGCAGGTGACCGGCGACTCGACCTATTCGATTCTGGACGATGCCTTCAACGTCGGCACGCAGTCGCCGTCATCGACCTCGAAGCAGGTCGTGGTGCGCGCGGCGATCCGGCATAAGTTCTGAGTTCGCTTCACGCTATCTAGCCGTGCCGCGCGGCCGTTTGTTTTTGGGCGCCGCCGCGGCGGGCGTTCGCTTGCCGATCAACTCCGCCACCCAGTCGACGAAAATCCGCACGCGCGGCGCCAGATGCCGGCCATGGGGAAACACCACCGACACCGGCAGCGGCGGCGCTTTCCAGTCCTTCAGCACTTCGACGAGTTCACCGCTCTCGAACAGCGGCGCGTCCGCGCTGCCGACCGGCCCCTGAATCATGCCGAGTCCGGCGAGGCAACAGCCGATATAGGCATGCGCGCTGTTGACGGAGACGGCGCTGCGCATCGCCACCGTCTTCAGTTCGCCTTGCTCCTGGTATTCCCAGTCGAGATCGCGCCCGCTGCGGCTCGAGAAAAAGCCGACGGCGACATGGCTGTCCAGATCGGCGGGCGTACGCGGCAGGCCATGTTTCTCGATGTAGCCGCGCGACGCGCAATTGACCTGCTCGAACTCGCCGATGCGCCGCGCGACCAGCGTCGCGTCGCCCATGCTGCCGACCCGCACCGCGCAATCCACGCCGTCCTCGATCAGATCGATCATGCGATCGGTCGCGCTTAGCACGACGCGAATGTCCGGATAACGCGCGAAGAAGTCCGGCAGCGCGGGGATCACCACGTGCAGCGCCAGCCGCTCCGGCAAGTCGACGCGGATCACGCCGCGCGGGCCGGCGGCGACATCGGCGAATAGCGCTTCGGCGTCGTCGATATCGGCCAGCACCTGGACGCAACGCTCGTGATAAGCGGCGCCTTCGGGCGTGAGCGCGACGCGCCGCGTGGTGCGCTGAAGCAGCCGCACACGCAGATGGCTTTCGAGGTATTGGATCGCGTTACTCACGGTGGGGCGCGGCAGTTGCATCTGCTCGGCGGCTTTGGTGAAGCTGCCGAGTTGCGCGACGCGCGCGAAGACTTTCATGGCCTGCAAGTGATCCATCGACAATGCTCTCCGTCTGGGTTCGGTCGGGCTGGGTTAGGTGGCTTTCCATTGTCCCGATTGTTAACCGTTTTCGACCAATCTGATCGAACGCCGCGCCTTTATCGCTACACTGGCCAGGCGCAGAATGCCGTTCAGGCGTGGCGAACGCGGCTGCAAACACGGCTGCAAACGCGGCTGCAAACGCGGCTGCAAGCGCGTCTTCGGGCAGGCCGGTTCGCCGCCAATCTCAACGCGATCAAACGACTTCGGGAAGGCACGCAATGAACACACGTCAACTGGGCCAACAGGGCCCGCGCGTTTCCGCCATCGGCCTCGGTTGCATGGGCATGTCCGATCTGTACGGTCCGGCCGACCGCGACGAAGGCATCGCCACGATTCACGCGGCGCTCGACGCCGGCATCACGCTGCTCGACACAGGTGACTTCTACGGCATGGGCCACAACGAAATGCTGATCCGCGACGCGCTGCAAGGGCGTCAGCGCGAGAACGTGGTGGTCAGCGTGAAATTCGGCGGGATGCGTGATCCGGCCGGCGGCTGGATCGGCTTCGACGCGCGGCCGGCGGCGGTGCGCAATTTCCTCGCGTACACGCTGCGGCGGCTCGGCACCGACTATATCGACATTTACCGTCCCGCGCGACTCGACCCGGCGGTGCCGGTCGAGGAGACCGTCGGCGCCATCGCCGATCTGGTGAAGGAAGGCTACGTGCGCCATATCGGCTTGTCGGAAGTCGGTGCGCACACGCTGCGCCGGGCGCGGGCCGTCGCGCCGATTGCCGATCTGCAGATCGAATACTCGCTGATGTCGCGTGGGATCGAGGCCGAAATCTTGCCGGTGTGCCGTGAACTCGGCATCGGCATCACCGCGTACGGCGTGTTGTCGCGTGGTTTGCTGAGCGGCACGTGGTCGAAAGAGCGTGGCGCGCAGAAGGATTTTCGCAGCGTGAGCCCGCGCTTTCAGGGTGAGAACCTCGAGCGCAATCTGGCGCTGGTCGAAACGTTGCGCACCATCGCCGACGTGCGCGGCACCAATCCGGCGCAACTGGCGATTGCATGGGCGCTGTCACGCGGCGACGACATCGTGCCGCTGGTCGGTGCACGGCGCCGCAGCCAGTTGACGGATGCGCTCGCCGCCACCGGCTTAAAACTGGGCGCCGACGAACTGGCGCGCATCGAAGCTGCGATTCCGCCTGAAGCCGTGGCGGGCTCGCGCTACAACGAGGTGCAGATGGCGCATCTGGACAGCGAACGCAGCGGGCATTGATCGGCTACTCGGCTGTCCGATCGACCGTTACGGAAAACAGGAGAGGTAAACGAATCGCGCGCCTTGGATAACGGATTATCGCAAGGCGCGCGAATTGAAGATGATGAATATCGAGCGACGTATTAAAACGGATTAACGCTCAATTCATCACGTAATTCTGAAACAGAATGCCGACAACCACGCCGAACGGAATGCCGAAGGTCCGGCCGCGAAGCGTGGCGTTGATGTCTTCATCGAGAACGAAGCTGCAGCGGCGCTCGCGCCAGACGGTCTTATAGGCCAACGGTTTGGCGTCGACGATCACGCTGGAAATCAGCGCGGTCACGATAACCTGTTCCAGTGCATGCAGTTTGGCCATAAACGGCGAAAATTCGCCGGCATTGCACAGGAGCACCATGATCACGGCCGCAATCAGGGTGCCGAAGAAAAAACCGCTCATGAATCGGTTTGCTGAACTGAGAGAATCCACTTGAACCTCGGCTTGATGCGCCGCCTTGATCAAGGCGGCGAATCGAAAATATTCTGACGGAAGGGTTTTCCATTCGATAAACCGGCGCCGCCTAGACTGCGGCGCTGGTCGACCTCAATGGGATGCGTAAGAATATTTTTATTGCCGGGTCCAACCTATCGTCCTTTTCCTAATACCCCGTAGGATCAGTCCGAAAAGCACGGAAACTCGCCACGTTCGAACTACCTGCCGAACAGATTCAGCCTGGCGTACTGCAACAGCATGATGGTCTTTCCGTCGACGATTTCGCCGCGCTCGATCATCGCCAGCGCTTCATCCACCGGCAGTTCCAGCACCTCGATATCTTCACCTTCGTCGGCGAGGCCGCCGCCTGTGCCGACTTTTGCCACCGCATCGTATTCGGCGACGAAAAAGTGCAGTTTCTCCGTGACCGACCCCGGACTCATGAAGGCCTCGAAGACCTTGCGGACGTCGTGCACGCGATAGCCGGTTTCTTCCTCGACTTCCGCGCGAATCCGCTCTTCCGGCGACGCGGTCTCCAGCAGCCCGGCCGGCGTCTCGATCAGCATGCCGTGATGGCCGTTGACGAACGCCGGCAGACGGAATTGCCGCGTCAGCACGACCGTGCGCCGGTGCGGTTCGTAGAGCAGCAGCGTCGCGCCGTTGCCGCGGTCGTAGGTTTCGCGGCTCTGGCGCTGCCAACTGCCGTCGGCGCGTTGGTAGTCGAAAGTGGTTTTTTTCAGCACGTACCAGTCGTCTGACAGCACCTCGACGTCGACAATCCTGACCCGTTCGGCGATTTCGTTCATGGCTCGCATCCTGTCCTATAGGAAACGCGGTTCGCTCCGCATGCGAATCATGGTATCGTGCGATATCGTGCAAAAACAAGTAATTTCGTGCAAACTGCTGAAACTCGGTAAGGACCGCCACCGTGCTCACATCGCAAAGAAAGCAGTTGATACTCGACGCGCTCAAACGCAACGGGCAAGTGATCGCCAAAACTTTGAGCGCCGAATTCGAGGTCTCCGAGGACACGATTCGCCGCGATCTGCGCGAACTCGCCGCCGAAGGCCAGCTTCAGCGCGTGCATGGCGGCGCACTGCCGGCGTCGCCGGCGGCGGTGGATTTCGCCGGGCGCGAGCGGATCGAATCGGCGTCGAAGGCGGCGATCGGCCGGGCGGCGGCCGGCATGATCGCGCACGGCCAGATTGCGTTCGTCGACGGCGGCACGACGGCCGTGCAACTGGCGCGCCATCTGCCGCGTGACTTGCGCGCGACGATCGTCACGCACAGCCCGAGCATCGCCGTCGAACTCGCGGAGCACGCCGAGCTCGAGGTCGTCATGATCGGCGGCCGCCTGTTCCGGCATTCGATGGTCAACGTCGGCGCCGCGGCCATCGAAGCGCTCAGCCACATTCGCGCGGACCTGTATTTCATGGGCGTGACCGGCGTGCATCCGCAAGCGGGCCTGAGCACCGGCGATAGGGAAGAGGCCTATGTGAAACGCGCGTTCGCGGAACATGCCGCGGAGACGGTGGTGCTGGCGTCGGCGGAAAAACTCAATGCGGCCTCGGCCTACAAGATCGCGGACGTGACGGCGGCCAGCACGATCGTCGTCGAACGGAATACGGACGAGGCATTGACCGCGCCATTCGAGGCCTTGGGCATCAGCATCGTGCGCGCATAGTTCGACATGCTGATAAAAAAGTATAAAACCCGTCAAAAACCGCTGTAAACCCGCGAATATAGCGCTTCATACCAGATTCGTTATTCGCCAGATAGCGCACAAAATTTGACGCACCCTACGGCGAATCAGCGCGATAATCCCGCCCCTTGCCCTCTGTGGGGCGAGGAAAGGCAACTCACGGTAGTTCAAGGTCAATCAGATCGACTGCGGCACGACCAAAGTGACGGTCGTCGCAGGTCGCCGGTACGCCCGGGCGTTAGATAGCGCCCGCGGCTCGAATACCTCCCTCGTGGTGACAGCCGTCCAGCGCAAGTTCGTCGTGTGCCAGCCCGCGCGCGTGACGGTCCGTGCCCGCGTTTTTCTGACGACGCCAGAAGGAAGTACTCTTATGGGCCGCCTCGATGGAAGCCCCTCGGACGACGCCTTGAAGAAGCCCCGGTTGCCGCCGTATTCACTAAAGGAGAAGTCCATGGGGAAACTCGACCTTTCGCGTCGTAGTTTTCTGAAGGCCAGCGTGTTGGCGGGTGTGTCGGTGTATATCACGCCGATGGGCAGCCGCGCATTCGCTGCGTTGTTCGAAGAAAAAATCCTGACGCCCGTGCAGTGGGATGCGGCCAACGGTCAGGCCAAGTTCCGCATCGACGGGATTGCCAAAGTCACCGGCTCGAAAGTGTTCGCCCGCGACATTCGCGCCGCCGACATGCCGCACTGGCCGCAGCAGCAGTCGCACGCTTTCATTCTGCGCACGACGCAAGCCGACCGCAGCTATGAAGGTTTCGACCTGACGCTGCTCGGCGACGAACTGAAACCGGACCGCGTGATCACCGCCGCCGATCTCGCGCGCGACGGCCTGGTCTTCCCGGCCTTCTATGGCGACGACATGCTGCTGCCGCCGGGCAAGACGCCCGCGTATCTCGGCCAGGCGGTGGCGATCCTGATCTATCACGACTTCGCGCGTTTCCGATTCGCGAAAGACAAGCTCAAGTTCCAGGATCAGATCATCCGTTACGGCG
Source organism: Paraburkholderia aromaticivorans (assembly GCF_012689525.1). Classification (NCBI taxonomy): domain Bacteria; kingdom Pseudomonadati; phylum Pseudomonadota; class Betaproteobacteria; order Burkholderiales; family Burkholderiaceae; genus Paraburkholderia; species Paraburkholderia aromaticivorans. Next base: position 2,093,693 of record NZ_CP051515.1, on the reverse strand, counting down.
CGCCAACCGGCGCGCTCGAACGCGATCCGTGGGGCACGTTCCGCTTCGTGCGCGTCGGCGGCAAGACGCCGTATGACGATGACGCCTTCTCCAGTCTGAAAGACGCACCCGTTTTCCCGAGCATGATGCGCAAGCATCAGCCGGTGTGGCCGGACGGCGTCGAACACGGCAAGCTCGACGAGCAGGGCATGTTCCACGCCGCGCGGATCCAGCAGGAGCTCGATCAGCCGTCGGCGGACTGGCTGGTGATGGAACGTGAGTACAACACGCAGTCGATCGATACGGCTGCGCTCGAGCCCGACAACGCGAACTGCTGGTACGACGCGGCGACGCAATCGCTGCATATGGTCGTGCCGACCCAGGCGCCGTCCGAGGTCGCCGACAGCGCGGCCGGCATGGTCGCGAAGTGCGCGTTCCCGGTGAAGAACCTGTTCATCCACCCGTGTTACACGGTGGGCTACGGTTCCAAGGATCACTTCAACGTGCCGTTCTATGGCCTCGTTTGCGCGATGTACGCCGACGGCCGTCCCGTGCGCCTTGCCAACGATCGTTACGAGCAGTTCCAGACTTCGTTGAAGCGCCATGCGTTCAAGATGAACTACCGCATCGCCGTCGATAAAAAGAGCGGTCTGCTGCAATCGTTCAAGGCGGAGATGGAAGCGAACGGCGGCGGACGCTGCAACTTCTCGCCGTCGGTGGCGATGGTCGGCGCAACGGCCGCGCAGTCGATCTACTACTTCCCGAAGAACGATCTGTCGGCGGTGGCGATTGCAACGCGCGCAATCGACGCGGGTTCCGCACGCGGCTACGGCACGCTGCAGAGCATGGCCGCGACCGAGATGATGATCGATGAGATCGCCGCGCAGCTTGAACTCGATCCGATCGAGTTCCGCCTGAAAAACGCGCTGCGTTCCGGCATGAAGAACACGCAAGGCGCGGTGCCGGCCGGTGCGATTCGCGTCGACGATGTGTTGAACAAAGCCCGTGTGCATCCGCTGTGGCTGAACCGCGCGAAGCGCAAAACCGAGTTCGAAGCGGCGCATCCGGGCAAGCGTTACGGCGTCGGCTTCGCGTGCGTGCAGAAGGACTTCGGCACCGGCGCGGAAACGTCGTTCGCGAAGGTCGAGTTCAGCGCCGACGGCAAGATCAGCCTGCAACACACGGCCGCCGAAATCGGCACCGGCATGTCGACGTCGCAGGCCGTCGCGGTGGCGAAATGGCTCGGCAAGCCGGCCACCGATGTGCATGTCGCCATCACCGATTGGCCCGATCTGCCGGTCGTCACGAGCGGCGATCCGTACATGATGTCGCAAGCGGAGCAGGACAAGCTCGCGGCGAATCCGCGCTGGTCGCCGGGCTACGCATCGCCGTCGAGCGCGACGAATTCCGCTTACTACTTCACGCACAGCACGCGCGAAGCGGCGCGCGTCGTGTTCACGCATGGTCTGTGGCCCGCGGCGATGTCGATCTGGAGTCAGGGCATCGGCGGCGGCCAGGCCGCGCCGCTGGTGGTGCGTATCGAAGACGCGCGCTGGGTCGACGGCAAGCTCTCCGCCGCGGGCCTCGAAGCGCTGCCGTTCGAACAGCTCGCGAAGAAGGCGCACGAACTCGGACTCGTGACCGGCGCGACCGTGCACGTGTTCAACCGCTGGCAGTGGACCGAAGCGGACTTCGAGATCGACGGCAGCGTCGAGCGTTGGCCGCTCGATGGACTCGCGGTGCGCTACGGCGACAACGTGTCTGCCGACAAGCAGAAGATGCAGACCACGCCGAATCGTTACCGCGTGCTGGATCGTCAGCGCGTGTTCATTCCGCCGGTCCAGCGCAACAACGCGGCCGTGACGTATTACAGCGCGGTCGGCACGCTGGTCGAACTGTCGGTGCATGAAGCGAGCGGCAAGGTCGATCTGCTCGCGCATCACTCGATCATGGAATGCGGTAATCAGATCTCGCCGCAACTTGTGTCGGGCCAGTTGCAAGGCGGTCTGGCGATGGGCATCGGCCACGCGCTGCATGAATATCTGCCGCTCTACGAAGACGGTCCCGGCAACGGCACGTGGAACTTCAATCGTTACCACTTGCCGCGCGCTACGGACGTCGCCGTCTGGACCCAGACCGGCGAAGTGCTGCCGCCGCTGACGGAGACCGATCCGCCGAAGGGCATCGCTGAAGTGGTGATGATTCCGGTGGTCGGCGCTATTGTGAACGGGATCGCGCACGCGATCGGACATCGCTTTACCGACCTGCCAGTCACCCCGCAACGTATTCAGGAGGTGCTCGCATGACGGCCCTAAATCAAACTCAGGCTAACGGCGCGAGTGGCGCGGTGAGCACTGCTGCTGCAAGCGGCGCATCCGCTGCTTTCGGCGCGGCTCCGGCTAGCGGCGTCGCCGCGGCTTCGACAACCGTCGCCGCTAGCACGCCTGCTGCCGCCGTGGTCGAGCGTCCGCTAACGCATTTTCGTTCGATGCCGCTGTCGATCAAGGTGAACGGCGAGATCGTCGGCCCGACCGATGTGCCCGCCGGGCTGATGATGATCGATTACCTGCACGAGTACCTGCACCTGACCGGCTCGCGCCTCGGCTGCGGCCAGGGCATCTGCCACGCGTGCGTGGTGATCGTCGACAAACCGGACGGCACCAGCGAAGAAGTGCGCACCTGCATCACCGGCGCGAATTTTTTCCACGGCAAATCCATTCGCACGATCGAAGGCCACGCGAAGCACAACGAAGCGGGCGAGGTCGTCGAACTGTCGCCGATCCAGCAGAAGTTTCTCGAGCATTTCAGTTTTCAGTGCGGCTACTGCACGCCGGGCTTCGTCAATGCGGCGACCGTGTTGATCGAACGCCTGAAGCGTCAGCCGGTTGCCAAAGACAAGGTCGAGGCAACCATTACCGAAGCGTTGAACGATCACATCTGCCGTTGTACGGGCTACGTGCGCTATTACGAAGCCGTGAAGGAAGTCGTGCTGACGACGCCGGGCCTCGTAAAGGACGCCGCATGATGAGCCGACCGATCACCTTGCGCCGCGCGCTGTTGCTGCTCGGCACCGCGCTCGCGCTGAGCGCGTGCGGCAAGCACGACGACTCCGGCGCGCTGGCCGCGGCTGCCGCATTGGGACCGCAATCCACCGCCGCCGATCCGCTCGCACGCGGCCGCTACCTCGTCAAGGCCGCCGATTGCGCCGCCTGCCACACCACGGCCGACGGCGCGCGGTTCGCCGGCGGTGTGAAGCTGGCTTCGCCGTTCGGCACCTTCTACGGCACCAACATCACGCCGGATAAGGACCACGGTATCGGCAACTGGAGCGCGGACGATCTGTACAAAGCGCTGCACGACGGCGTCACGCCGGACAAGCGGCTCTATCCGGCGATGCCGTATACGTCGTACCGTCAGTTGTCGCGCGCGGACAGCGATGCGATCTACGCGTACCTGATGGCGCAGAAGCCGGCGGCGGTGGCGAACCACGAGCCCGAGCTGTCGTTCCCGTTCAACCTGCGTTTCGGCGTGCGCTTCTGGAACTGGGTGTTCCTGAAGGACGCGTTGCCGGATGCGTCGGCCGGGACCTCGTCCGGGGCGTCCGCGGAGTGGAATCGCGGCCGCTATCTGGCGAGCGCGCTCGGCCATTGCGCCGAGTGTCATACGCCGCGCGGTACGTTCGGCCAACTCGACGGCGCGAAGCCGCTGACCGGCGCGGCACTCGGCCGGATCGCGGCGCCGGATATCACGCCGCACGGTCTCGCGGCGCGTGGCTGGAACGCGGCCGATCTGCAGAGCTTCTTCGCCACCGGCATCGCGCCGCAGGGCTCGGCTTTCGGCGAGATGTATCCCGTGGTGCATCTGAGCAGCCAGTACCTGACGCACGACGACTTGCGCGCCATGTCGACCTATCTGCTCGGCGATCGGGCGCCCGCGCCGCAACCGCTGCAGTCCGTTTCCGCGGATGCCGCTCAGCTCGAAGCGGGGCGCAACGTGTATCTCGCCGTGTGCGCGGGATGTCATGGTCTGAACGGCGAAGGCAAGCCGCATGTCGCCGTGCCGATGCATGGCAATTCGACGCTGCGTCAAAGCGATGCCCACAATCTGATCGTGGCGATGCTCGACGGTATCGGCGCACAGGATTTTCCGGGCCTCGAGCGGATGCAGGAGATGCCGGGCTTCGCCACCCAACTTAGCGATGCGGAACTCGCGCAGCTCACCAACTATCTGCGTGCGACGTGGGGCGGCCAGCCGGCTGACGTGACGGCGGATGCGGTGAAAGCGCTGCGTTGAACTGTTGCTGTACTTCTGGCGTTTGTATCAGGCGCTGGGTGCAGGCATTTAAAGAAACCGACGCTCTTTGGTTAAGGGCGTCGGTTTTTTATTGTGCGGTGGTCATACGCAGGCAGTCTGGACAAAAACCGTCAAGGCCACGCACGTCAATTCCGCGCTTCGACCAACGCCTTCAGCTTGCGCAAATCCCGTTCGACCCATTGCGCGTCGGCGGCAAATTTCCCGTCCGTCATGCCGGGCACGCGAAACAGCGTGAATTGCACATCGCAGCCGCTGCCGTTCGCGATCACCCGCAGCGGTATATAGATCTCGCGTGGTCCCATGCAAGGCGGCCCCATGCAAGATGGTTGCTGTGAACGGCGCGCAATGAACTCGCGCGCCTTGGTCCGCTCAAATGGTATCGCGCCGCTGCCGGCTTGCGGCGCGCCTTACGTTTCGCCGTAGGCAAGACAGATTCCTTTCACGGAGACTTCATGAGTAATCGCGCGACGCAGATCCTTCCTCATCATAGTTACGTTCATTCACTGGGCGCGCCGCTGGCCTGCGTGCAAGGCACGATCAGCAAGGTGTTCGCCAGCCCGGAAAATCACAACGGCGCCAATCATCAGCACTTCATCATCAAGATCGACACGGTGGTGAAGTTCGAAGGCGGTACGGAAAATCTCGTGGGCACCGAGGTCTTCGTCGCCGTTCGTTTCGGCGACAACGAGGGCCTCGCGCACGAGATCCCCAACTTGCAGGCAGGGCAACCGATCGAAGCCCAAGGCGAATACATCCCCGACGCCAGCGCCTATCCCACCGAAGACAATCGCAATCCCGTTCTGCCGGTGCTGCACTTCACGCATCATCCGGTCGGTTACGTGAAATACCAGGGGCAGTACTACAGCTAGCCGCATCCCAGCGAGCCGGACGGACGCCGTTCCGTCCGAGCGCCGACACGACTCTTACTCCACGCCTACGGCCGCCGACGCTGGCGATTCAAGTTTCCATGCCACTCTGCCGTTAATGCAAACGTTATCGTGCGCTTGCCGAGGCGTCGCCGTAGGTGCGTTTTGCATGACTGGCAAACGCGCACCCGATCCGCCAGCGGCGCATGAAACGCGGTCCGGTAAAGACCGGATTTGCGGCGGCCACGCGGATGCCTGACGGGCACGCGCCGCCGCCGTACACGTTGTATGCGCAACGATGTCGCAATACCCTGCGTAAGGTTTGTATCAAAGTATGTGAGTTGACGCGTTTTTTATAAAACGCACTTTACAATTCCGCTTGAATTTTAATCAGCAATCTGGCCCTTTTCGCGGAAGATCGGCTGTTTTGGCGGACGGCATGTGCGCGTCCCGGGTATCCGGCAGCTTGTGAAGGCGAGGGGTTGGGTTGGTCGGCAGGGCATGGGTGAATGCCGCACGAGGCGGCTTTGCCGTGTCGCAGGGGAAAGCAGCGCGCCGTCCGGGCGCGCGCGTCGCATGCGATAAGGCGGCATCCGGCTCGTCAATGAACGAGGCAGGAGTCGAACAAGATGGGAAAGCGCTTCGACAGAACAATGATGGCCAGTCTGGCCGGCGTATGGGTCGCGCTGGCGGTCAGCGGTTGTGCGAATGTGGGGCAGCAGGGCGCGCAGACAGGCGCGGCAGCGGGGGCAGGAACTGCGTCCGGAGTGCCGGCGGCGAGCGCGCCGGCATCCGATGCGACGGCGGTTGCGCCAGCCGGCATCACCGCCGACCAGAGCGAACTGCTCAAGAAATCGCCGCCGCTCGTGTATCGCGTCAAACGTGGCGACACCCTGGCGCGCATCGCGCAGCATCATCACTGCAGCGTGAAGCAGTTGCAGGCCTGGAATGGATTGAAGGCGTCCTCGCGCTTGAAGTTGGGACAGGTCTTGCACGTCGCGTCGCCGGAAACGGTGCGGGCGGTGAACGCGGCCATTGCGGCAGCGAAAGCCGCGGCGGCGTCCGCGCCGGCGGCTTCGGTCGCGGCGCGGCAGGCGGCGCCGGCCTCCGCATCGGGTGCGGCGCAGTCACCGTCGCAATCCGCGCTGTCCGTGCAGTCGCCGGCGCTCAGCGCCGCTGAAGCACGCGAAGTGGCGCACCAAACCGCGCGGCACGCGAACGGCGTAGCGCTGGCCTGGCCCGCGGGCGGGCGCGTGGTCGAAGGATTCCAGCCGGGCGAAACACGCGGCATCGAAATCGGCGGCAAGCCGGGCGATCCGGTGCGGGCCGCGGCCGACGGCAAGGTGATGTACGCCGGCACGGGTCTGAACAGCTATGGCAGTCTGATCATCGTCCAGCACAACAAGGACTTTCTGACCGCCTACTCGCACAACCGCAAGCTGCTGGTCAGAACCGGCGATATCGTCGTGCAGGGACAGCAGATTGCCGAGATGGGCGACGAAAACAACTCGCGCGTTTCCGTGGGCTTTGAGTTGCGCCGCGACGGCAAACCGATCGACCCCATGCCGTACCTGCCGCAAGGACGCGGCTAGGCACGCGGCTTCAATCGAGCCACAGCAGCGCCGCGGCGACGATCGCTTCCGGCGCGTCTTCCTGCATCAGATGGCCGGCTTTCGGCACCGCCTGAAAGCGCGCTTCGGGTATGGCCGCGGCCAGCTGACGGCCGCGCGCCAGTGGAATCCACTGGTCCTCTTCACCCCACAGGATCTGCACCGGACAGCGTAACTGCGGATAGCGCGCTTCGACCTCGTCGGTGTAGCGCTGATCCATTTGCGCGATCTGCCGGTAGAACGCGGCCTGGCCGGTTGCGCCTAGCCATGGCGTCACATAAGGCGCGAGTTCGTCGTCCGGAATTTCGCGCGCGATCGCGCCGCGCACATACGCCTTCACCACCGCCTCATGAATGTACGGAGGCAGTCCGGCGAAGGCGTCACCGTGTTCGCGCACATGCCGCACGAACGGCGAACCCCACGGCGCCACCGCCACCGGATCGATCAGCGTGAGGCTTCGATAGTCGCAGCCATCGATCAGATGCGCGCGCAATGAAGTCGCGCCGCCGAAATCGTGCGCGATGACATCCGGGCTTGTCAGTTGCCAATGCGCGAGCAATTCCGCGAGCAAACCATTCTGCACGCCGAGCGAGACATCCTGGCCGTCGCGCTGTTCGGATTGCCCGTAGCCGAGCAGGTCGTAGTAATAGACCGTGCGTGTCTGGGCGAGATGCGGGGCAATGCGGTGCCACACATACGAAGAAAACGGCGTGCCGTGAACCAGCACCAGCGGCGGACCATTGCCGGTCACGTTGAAGCGCACGGCTTGATCGCGGAAGGTATAGCTTTCGGACAGCGGCCAGTTTTGCATAGCGATGAGCGTCGCAAGAAGGTCTGCCTACCTTAGCAAAGCTTCGTGAAGCATGCTGACCGGCTTTTCGTAGCTCCCGCTGACCATCTCCCGCAGAAGCTCACCTTTGTTTTATTCAGCAAAGCCAGGCAAATTCAGCCATGACTCGATCGCGCACTCGTTTCAAGCGCAAACGAGCGGGGCAGGCAACACGCACTCTTACGAAACGCGCATAAATTGGCCTGAAATAAGGCCTCGTTGTGTTGGCCGTGGTCGAAAAGCCTGGTAATCGGCCGATGACGCACGCATGCTGTCATCGACCAGACAAGTCGCGGTCGGTCGGAAAGCGCGTTTTCAATGGTGAGGAAATTCGGGAGCCGAGGCGGCATGAACGCTGCGCGCCGCACTCGCGACGGCAAATCGCAATCAACGCGCAATCAACGCGCGGCCCGAACTCGCACCGTGCGAGCACACGAAGCCGCGCGCAACCGGCTACTTCGATTCAATCCCGCGCAACAGCTGCGACACCTGGCCATGCTGATGCAGGATGGCCGGATCGGCCTGCAACAGCGGCAGATAGCGCGGCAGAAAAGCATTGTTCGGCTGGTCGGGCGAGAAGAGTCCCGTCACCGCTTCGGCCGCGGCGGTCCGATCGGCGGCTTCGGCTTCCTTATCGTCGAGAATTTCGTCGACGTTCGCAATGATCGTCGAGAGCGGTGTGAGCCAGCGGAACCCCGATCCGTTGATGAGCACCTGCAGGAAAGCCGCCGGCGTGACCGGGCCGAATTCCTTTTCGTACACGGCACGCTCGTGATCGAGAACGGCTTTGTGCAGCGCCAACAGCGGTCGGCGAATGTCCGAGAGGAATTGAGTGCATTGCGAGTCGTTCATGTGTGCTGCTCCTTCGGATAGTCAGTCAGACCGGATCCATGCTAACAAAATCGCCCGGCATTGATTCAACAAGATTCGCTGATCGTATAAAGGCCGACCGTTCGGGCCGATGCGCGGATCGTCTCCCGTCGATTAAAAACACCTTTCAGATACGCAATCAGCATCCGCGAAATTCTTCCGGTCGGCCACCGGTGTGCAGCCGCAAGGCGAACTTTTTAATGCGCGTCTACAATTCGCCGGTCAGTATCGGCGCGTTCGCGCCCGTGCATTTACCGCCGTTTTCAACGACCGGAAAAACGCTATGCGTATTAGTCCGGTGTGTCGAATAAACGCGGCGAGTCTTTACGTTTTGGTTCGACGTCTCTGTCTAAACAGCCTGATAAACAATAAGCCCCACTCGGAGCCGCTCAATGACAACGCTGAATATCAATGGCCAGACGCATACGGTCGACGCGCCGCCCGACATGCCGCTTCTGTGGGTCTTGCGCGATATCGTCGGTCTGACCGGCACGAAGTTCGGTTGCGGCATCGCGCAATGCGGCGCGTGCACCGTGCACATCGACGGCGTGGCGGTGCGCTCGTGCGTGTTGCCGGCAGCGGCTGTCGGCGATAAAAAGATCACCACGATCGAAGCGGTGGGCAGCACGCCGGCCGGTCAGAAGGTGCAGCAGGCCTGGCGTCAACTGGACGTGGTGCAATGCGGCTACTGTCAGTCGGGGCAGGTCATGTCGGCCGCGTCGCTGCTGGCAAGCAACCCCAATCCTACCGATGCGGACATCGACGCCGCCATGGCCGGCAATATCTGCCGCTGTGGAACCTACAACCGCATCCGCGCGGCGATCAAGCAAGCCGCAAAGGGGGCATGACATGTCCCAGGGATTGCTTGATTCACAGCATGGCGCGCAGGCGTCGAAGGGCGGCGCGCGCGCTGCAGGTGGCTTTTCACGCCGCAGCTTTCTGAAATTCGGCGTGACGGTCGGCGCGGCGGCGGGCGGCGGTCTGCTGCTCGGCTTCAGCATGCCGGCCGCCAGCCAGGATCAGAAGGCCGGCAAATCGGTGATCGGCGGCGACGGTGTCGAGACGCCGCAAGGCGGCGTGTTCGCGCCGAACGCGTTCATCCAGATCGATACTGCGGGCAAGGTCACGCTCGTGATTCCGAAGGTCGAGATGGGCCAGGGCGTCTACACGTCGATTCCGATGCTGATCGCCGAAGAGCTCGAAGTGCCGCTCGACGCGATCACCGTCGATCACGCGCCGCCGAACGAAAAGCTCTTCATGGACCCGCTGCTCGGCGGCCAACTCACGGGCGGCTCGACCTCGATCCGCTACGCGTGGGAGCCGATGCGCAGAGCGGGCGCCACTGCGCGGACCATTCTGATCAGCGCGGCAGCGCAGCAATGGCAGGTCGATCCGGCAAGCTGCCATGCGCAGGCCGGGCAGGTCATTCACGCGGCCAGCAAGCGCAGCATCGGCTACGGCCAACTGGTGACCGTCGCTGCCAGCTTGCCCGCACCGCAAGACGTCAAGCTCAAGGACCCGAAGGACTTCAAGCTGATCGGCACGGCCGCCAAACGCCTCGATTCGCCGGAGAAGGTGGACGGCACCGCGCTGTTCGGGCTCGACGTGCGCGTGCCCGACATGGTCTACGCGGCGATTGCGAACTGCCCGGTGTTCGGCGGCACGCTCGCCAGCGTCGACGACACCAACGCGAAAAAAATCCCCGGCGTGCGCCAGGTCATCAAGATCGACAACGCGGTCGCGGTGATCGGCGACCACACGTGGGCCGCCAAACGCGGCGTGCAGGCCCTCGTCGTCAAATGGAACGAAGGCGCGGGCGCGAACCTGTCGATGAAGCAGATCGTCGACGATCTCGCCAATGCCTCGCAGCGCAACGGCGCGGTGGCGCGCAAAGACGGCGACGTCGGCAATGCGTTCTCCAATGCGAAGACGCGCGTCGACGCCGTGTATCAGCAGCCGTTCCTCGCGCACGCCACCATGGAGCCGATCAACTGCACGGTGCATGTGCGCCCCGATGGTTGCGATGTCTGGCTCGGCTCGCAGGTGCCGACGCGGGTGGTGGATGCCGCCGCGGCGGTCACGGGCTTGCCCGCCGACAAGATCGTCGTTCACAACCATCTGATCGGCGGCGGCTTCGGCCGGCGGCTCGAGTTCGACATGGTCACGCAAGCCGTGAAGGTCGCGAAGCAGTTGTCGACGCCGGTCAAGGTGGTGTGGACGCGCGAAGAAGACATTCAGCACGACATGTACCGCCCGTATTACTACGACAAGATCTCAGCGGGACTGGACGCGAATGGCAAACCAATCGCGTGGCAGCACCGGATTGTCGGTTCGTCGATACTGGCGCGGTTCGCGCCGCCTGCCTTCAAGAACGGCATCGATCCGGACGCGGTCGAGGTCGCCTCAGACTTGCCGTACGACTTGCCCAACCAGTTAATCGACTACGTTCGCCAGGAACCGCACGCGGTGCCCACCGCATTCTGGCGCGGCGTGGGACCGACGCGCGGGACCTTCGTGGTGGAGAGTTTCATCGACGAACTCGCGGCGCAGGCCAAAGTCGATCCCGTCAAATACCGTCAGGATCTGCTCGGCAAAACACCGCGCGCGCTGAACGTGCTCAACACCGCCGCGCAGGCGGCGAACTGGGGCGGCGCCGTGCCGAAGGGGCAAGGGCGCGGCGTGTCGGTCATGCATGCGTTCGGCAGCTTCTTCGCGATCGTCGTCGACGTCGCGGTGGAGCAGGGCGAGGTGGCGGTCAAGCACGTGGTGTGCGCGGTCGATTGCGGCATGGTGGTCAATCCGAACACGATCGAAGCGCAGGTGCAGGGCGGCATCATCTTCGGTATCACGGCGGCGCTCTATAGCGAGATCACGATCAAGGACGGCCGCGTCGAGCAGAACAACTTCACCGACTACCGGATGCTGCGCATCGATCAAACGCCGCCGATCGACGTGCATATCGTGAAGAGCAGCGAGGCGCCCGGCGGCATCGGCGAACCCGGCACGGCGGCGCTCGCGCCCGCGCTGACCAACGCGATTTATGCGGCCACCGGCAAGCGGCTGCGGCAATTGCCGGTCGGCAGCCAACTGCAAACCGCCTGACCGGAGCCCGACATGAAAAACACTCTGAAGGGTTTCGGCGCGGCGCTGTGCGTGACGCTGCCGTTGTTCGCGCAGGCTCCGGCGCGAGCGGCGGATCAGGCGTTGGTGCAACGCGGCGCTTATCTGGCGAAGGTCGGCGATTGCGTCGCCTGTCATACGGCGCCGAAAGGCAAGCCGTTCGCGGGCGGCCTGCCGATGACCACGCCGATGGGCCAGATCTACACCACCAACATCACGCCCGACCAGCGGACCGGCATCGGCGGCTATACGGAAGAGGACTTTGCGCGGGCGATGCGCGAAGGCGTCGCGAAAGACGGCCACAATCTCTATCCGGCAATGCCGTATCCGTCCTACGCCAAGGTCAACGACGACGACATGAAAGCGCTGTACGCGTATTTCATGAGCGGCGTGGCGCCGGTTCAACAGGCGAATCGCGTGCCGGACATCAAGTGGCCGTTGAACATGCGCTGGCCGTTGAAGTTCTGGAACATGGTGTTCCTGGATAAAAGCGTCTATCAGGACAAGCCGGGCAAGGACGTGGCATGGAATCGCGGCGCGTATCTGATTCAGGGGCTCGGGCACTGCGGGTCGTGCCATACGCCGCGTGGCATCGCGTTCCAGGAAAAGGCGCTCGATGAAAGCAGCAGCGCGTTCCTGACCGGTGGCGTGCTCGACGGCTGGTTCGCGGCGAACCTCACCGGCGAGCACAACGTCGGTCTGGGCCGCTGGAACGATCAGGACTTGCAGGCGTTTCTGAAGACCGGCGCGAATCGCCATGCCTCGGCGTTCGGTTCGATGACCAGCGTGATCAACAACAGCACGCAGGGGATGAACGATACGGATATCGCCGCCATGTCGACGTATCTGAAGTCGCTACCACCGGCCGGCGGCAGCGGTGCGCCGCCTTATAAGTACGACCCGCAGGCGACGAAGGTGTCGCTGAACCGGCCCGCGAACGATGCCGGCGCGCGCGTCTATACGGCGTATTGCATGCACTGCCACGGTGTCGATGGACGCGGCTTCGCGCCGATGCTCGCGCCGTTGTCCGGCAATCCGAACGTGCTGGAGAAGGATCCGTCGTCGCTGATCAACGTGACGCTGAACGGCACCGAGGACCTGGTGATCGGCGGCATTCCCGCGCCGTATCCGATGCCGAAGTACGCGCCGGTGCTCAACGACCAGCAGATCGCCGATGTGCTGACCTTCGTGCGCGCCGGGTGGAACAACGGCGCGCCGGCGGTGACGGCGGACGACGTGGCGAAGCTGCGCAAGTCGACGCACGCGGCTCGCTAGTCCTGCAAGCCTGCTAATGAAAAAGCGGCAACCGCTTCACAGGGTTGCCGCTTTTCAATGCACGCGCCGCAGCGAATCTCAGCGATGTTGCCCCACCTTCTGCCGTTTCTCCAGCACCCGCGCGTACCACGTCAGCGGGAAGCACATCGCGAAGTAAATCATCGCGACCATGCCGTAGATCGGGAACGGGCGGAACGCGGCGTTGGTGATCATGGTGCCGGTCTTGGTTAATTCGGTGAAGCCGATGATCGACGCGAGCGCCGTGCTTTTCACCACCTGCACGAGAAATCCGACCGTCGGCGCCACCGCGATTTTCCGCGCCTGCGGCCACACGATATAGCGCAACTGCTGACCGAACGTCATGCCGAGACTCGCGCCGGCGGCCCACTGACCGCGCGGCACGGCTTCGACGCAGCCGCGCCAGATATCGACCAGATAGGCGCTCGTGTAGAGCGTCAAGGTGACAGCGGCCGCAACCCACGGCGACACATCGACACCGAGCAGCGGCAAGCCGAAAAACGTCAGAAAGAGCTGCATCAGGAGCGGCGTGCCCTGAAACACTTCCACATACACTACGACGATACGGCGCAGCCAGGCGATCGGCGACACGCGCATCGCCAGAAGAATCAGCCCGACAATACCGCCGCCGACAAACGCGATCAGCGACAGCAGCACCGTCCAGCGGGCGGCGAGCAACAGATTGCGGGCGATGTCCCACAGCGTGAATTCGACCATGATCAACGCTCCGTGGGCAGAGTGCGGGCGCCGCGCCACGTCAGGCGGTTGCGCCAGTTACGCGGCGCGCTCTCGTTGCCGCGCGCCACACGCCCCGCGAACAGACCGCGGCCGAGCCGGTTGAGGATTTGCCGCAACACGATCGACAGCAACAGATACGTCGCGGTAATGATCAGGTAGCTCTCGAACGAGCGGAAGTTGCGCGACTGGATGAAGTTGGCCGCATAGGTGAGATCGGGCACGGAGATCTGCGAGACCACTGCCGAGCCGAGCATCACGATCAGCACCTGGCTCAGCAGCGCGGGAAACACGTTGGCGATGGCCTGCGGCAGCACGATGAAGCGAAACACTTGCCGCCCGTGCAGACCGAGCGCCTGCGCCGCCTGCACCTGGCCACGCGAAATCGAGTCGATGCCGGCGCGCACGATCTCGATGGCGTAAGCGCCGAGATTGACAGTCATGGCCAGAATCGCGGCCTGCACTTCATCGATATGGATGCCGAGGCTCGGCAAGCCGAAGAACACGAAGAACAACTGCACGATGAAGGGCGTGTTGCGGATCAGCTCCACATAACTTGCCACCACCCAGCGCGCCCACTTCGGCCCGGCCACCGCCACGCTCGCTCCCGCAATGCCGATGATCCCACCGAGCACGGTCGAGACGGCCGTCAGCCCCAAGGTCACGGCGACGCCGCGCGTGAGCATCCCCGCATAGAGGCCGAAGCCGCTGAAATCGAACGCATAGGTCATGGCGTGGCGCTCATCGTGAGGTCAAACTCCGGCGCGGACCACACTTCGTGGTCCGTGCAAAAAAAGGTTCAGAGGTCGGCCGGCAGCGGCGCACGCAGCCACTTCTGCGAAATCGCGTTCATGGTGCCGTCCTTGCGGGCCTTGGCAATCGTTTCGTCGACCTTCTGCTTCAGACGCGGCTCGTTCTTGTTCAAACCGACGTGATCCGGCGAACTGAACAGCGAGAACTTCTGCTCGGGATCGTTAGCGGGATGACGCGCGAGAATCGTAGCGCCGACGTCGTTGCCGACTACCATCAACTGTACCTGACCAGAAAGAAACGCCGAAATTGCGCCGTTAGGATCGTCGAAACGTTTGATGTTCGCCGTGGGCGGCGCGATCTTGGTCACGCTCAGGTCTTCCAGCGTGCCGCGCGCGACTGAAATCGACTTGCCGGCGAGGTCGGCGGCGTTCTTCACGGGCAGCGCTTTCGGGCCGAACACGGCGAGGTAGTACGGCGCGTACGGTTGCGAGAAATCGATCACCTTTTCGCGTTCCGGCGTCTGGCCGACTGACAGCAGCATGTCCGCCTTGTGGTCGGCGAGGTAGGCCATGCGGTTGTCGCCCGTCACCTGCACCAGTTCGACCTTGGCGTTGAGCGCCTTGCCGATCAGGTTGGCGACGTCGATGTCGTAGCCCATCGGCTTCATGTCCGGGCCGATCGAGCCGAACGGCGGATAGTCCTCGAACACGCCGATGCGCACCGTGCCCGATTTGGCGATGTTATCGAGCGCGTCCGCATGCGCGGCCGACGGCAACGCGCACAGTGCGCCGAGAGCGGTGAAGGCCAGCGTCGCGGCGAGCGTGGCGAACACGCGGCGGGTGCGGCTTGGGGTAGCGGAGCGGTGGTTCATGGTCTTTCCTCTGTCGAAAAATGTTGGTATTTATAGGCGCAAGGCCGCGCGATTCAGTGATGCGCTTTGATGCAGTTCGCTGCTGTCAGCGGCGCCGATGCCGTGAGTGCCGTCAGCGCCGCGACTCAATGCGCGGCGCGCGCGGCGATCAGTTTGCACGCGTGCGGTGGCAATTCCGCGAGCACCGGCATGCCGAGCGTAAGCCCTGGCGTTTCACGCGGCGTGGTGGCGGCGGTCAACGTGAAGCCGGCGCAGTCGATGGTCGCTTCGAGCGACGCGCCCACGTCGCGGATGAACGTCACCGTGCCTTGCAACCGGTTCGGTCCCGCCGCGTCGGACGCCGCTTTCACGCACACGTCTTCCGGGCGGATGAGCAGACGGATATCGCTGCTCGACTCCGGCACGCGCGCCGGCTGTACCACGCTGATGCGCCGGCCGCCCGGCAGGCTCACGCCGCCCGCGCCGTCGTAGGTGACCGGCAGGATATTACCGAGGCCGATGAAGTCGGCGACGAACTCGCTGACCGGATCGCGATAGATATCGAGCGGCTTGCCGACCTGCGCGATACGGCCTTTCTCCATCACGACGATTTCGTCGGCCATCGTCATCGCTTCGCGCTGGTCGTGTGTGACCATGATCGTCGTGATGCCAAGGCGCTGTTGCAGCAGACGGATTTCTACTTGCATCGCTTCGCGCAGCTTGGCGTCGAGCGCGGAGAGCGGCTCGTCGAGCAGCAGCAGTTTCGGCTGCGAGGCGATCGCGCGCGCAATCGCCACGCGCTGGCGCTGGCCGCCGGAGAGTTGCGTGACGGGCCGGTTCGCCATGTGGGGCAACTGGATCAGTTCCAGCAATTCGGCCACGCGGCGCGTCTGCTGGTCCTTCGCGGTCTTGCGCAGCTTCAGCGGATACGCGATGTTCTGCGCGACCGTCATGTGCGGAAACAGCGCGAGCGACTGAAACACCATGCCGAAGTCGCGCTGGTTCGCCGGCAGGCGCGTGATGTCGCGCCCGGCGAAATGGATGCTGCCCGAGGTCGGCGTTTCCAACCCGGCGATCATCCGCAGCAGCGTGGTCTTGCCGCAGCCGGACGGGCCGAGGAAGCACACCAGCTTGCCGTCGGGCACGCTCAGATCGACGCTGTCGACGGCATGCGCCGCGCCGAAACGCCGGG
Source organism: Paraburkholderia aromaticivorans (assembly GCF_012689525.1). Lineage (NCBI taxonomy): Bacteria > Pseudomonadati > Pseudomonadota > Betaproteobacteria > Burkholderiales > Burkholderiaceae > Paraburkholderia > Paraburkholderia aromaticivorans. Next base: position 2,077,282 of record NZ_CP051515.1, on the reverse strand, counting down.
TCACGGCCTGCAACGTTAAATGGGTCATCGGATGCTCCAGCAGTTGGGCGTCATGAGCGCGGGATCACAAGGCGACGCCTTCGTCGCCGATCAGCTTTTCGAGCAGCCAGATCAGCGCGAAGTCGATCGCGACGATGAACACGGCGAAACAGAACACGGTCGGATCGAGCGACGACACCGTGCGGCTGTAGAGCCACACCGGCAGCGTCATCGTATCGATGCCGTAAAGGAAGAACGTCACCGTGAATTCGTTGAACGAGATGATGAACGCGAACAGCATGCCGGCCAGAATGCCGGGGCGCATCAGCGGCAGGATCACGTCGACGAGCGCACGGCCTGGGCTCGCGCCCATCACGCACGCGGCCTCTTCGAATTCCGGGCCGATCGAGGCCACCGACGCCGCGCAATTCTTCACGGTGAACGGCAGCGCCAGAATCACGTGCGCGATGATCAGGCGGAACACGCCGAGTTCGACCGGCAGCACGTTGAACACCAGCAGCAGCGATAGGCCGAGCATCACGAGCGGATAGACGAGCGGCAACGCGACCAGCTGTTCGACCGCGGGCTTGCCGCGAAAGCGGTAGCGGCTCAGCGCGTAAGCGGCGGGCACCGAGACGAGCGTGGCGATGACCATAGTCGATAGCGCGACGATCAGGCTCGTGCTCAACGCGCCGCCCATCGACAGTGTGTCGCTCGCGTCCGGCGACACGAAGCTATGCCACGCGGCGCGATACCAGTGCAAGCCGTAGGCGTGCGGCGGGAATTCGAGCGTGTCGGCCGCGCTGAACGACATGGTGATCATCGTGAGGATCGGCAGCGCGGCGAGGAACAGAACGATCGCCGCGAGCAGGGCGGTGGCCTTGCCTAGCTGGCCGGGCATGACGGCCGCGAGGCGTGGTGAGCGCGGCGCGCCCGGCATACGCGGCGGCGGCGCGGTTTGAATCGGCGTGCTCATGCGTGAGGCTCCTCAGCGAGACGCTGCGTACGGCGCACAAGGCGCTGCGAGAGCGCCATCACCGTCAACGTGGCGATCATCAAAACGACACCCGACGCGGATGCAGCCGGCCAGTTCAGCAACGGCGCGACCTGATCGTGGACCAGCACGGCGAGCATCGGCACGCGGCGTCCGCCGAGCAGCAGCGGCACGGCGAACGCGCTCGCGTTGTACGCGAACACGAGCAGCGCGCCGGATACGAGACCGGGCATCGCCAAAGGCAATAGCACGTGACGCAGCGTTTGCCAGCGTGTCGCGCCGAGCGTGGCGGCGGCCTCTTCGTAGGAACTCGAGACCGCGCGCATCGCGCTTGAAAGCGGCAACACGGCGAGCGGAAACGCCGTCTGGATCAATCCGAGCAGCACGCCGTTTTCGCGGTACAGCCACATCAACGGACGTTGCACGAGGCCGCTGCCGAGCAGCGCGTGATTGAGCAGACCGGCCGGCCCGAGAATGATCAGCCAGCCATAGCCTTGCAGCAGCAGATTGACGAGCAGCGGCAGCAGCACGCCTGCAAGCAGAAGCCGCCGCGCGAGCCGCGACTTCGTGCGCGCCATCGCCAGCGCGACGGGAATCGCCAGCAGCACCGCGCAGATCATGCTTTGGAACGCGAGCTTCAACGTCAGCCATAACGACTTCAGGAAGTAGCCGTCGACCAGGTCCGCGTAGTTTTGCAGCGTGAAGCCGCGCCACTCGTTGCCCTGCGTGCCGAAGCTCATGCGCAGCACGACCAGCGCCGCTGCGCCGAGGATGGCGAGAAACAACAGGATCGGCGCGAGCAGCAGCCACGGCCGCGCCGTTGCCATCGCGGTGGCGGCAGGCGTGTCCGGTCCGAGACCGGACGCGCCCGACGCCGCGCCCGACGCCGGATCGGACGAAGCGCCGGACGCCGATGAGGCACGCCGCGAGAAGCGCGCGAGCATCGTCGTCATGCCGCGAAGATTTCGGTGTAACGCTTGATCCACGCCGGCTGCACCACGGCGAGCGCCTTGTCGTCATGCAGCACGGCTTTCTCGGCGATCTGCTGCGGGCTTGGCACGAACGCGCGGCTCTCGGCGGGAATCACCGCTTTCGAATTCACCGGGCCGTTCAGCACGTCGGCGGCCATGCGGCCTTGCACGCCCGCGTCGAGCGAATGGTTGATGAAGGCGTGGATCAGATCGCTGTCGCCCGGATGCGACTTGGGGATCACGGTGAACATCAGTTGCGTGGCGAAGCCTTCTTTCATGCCGTAGGTCACGCCCATCTTGTACTCGGGCTTGCGGATCTGGTCCGGGAAGAACGCCGGCGAATAGATGCCGCCGATATCCAGCGAGCCGGTGCGGAACAGATCCGCCACCTGGTTCGGATTCTCGCCGAGCGTCATCACGCGATCTTTGAGTTGCATCAATTTCTTGAAGCCCGGCTCGATGTTCTGCTGCGAGCCGCCGTTCATCTTCGCGGCGATGATCGCGAGGTCCACCGCTTCGGCCCACTCGGGCGGCGGCAGGAACAGGCGTCCGGCGTATTTGGGATCCCACAAGGCTTCGTACGAGCCCGGCGCGGTCTTGACCGTGGAAGTGTTGTAGATCAACCCGTCCGACCACAGCAGATAGCCGACGCCGAAGCCGTTCGCGCCCGTGCGGTACTGCGGCGCGACGTCTTTCAGGTTCGGCAGTTTGTCCAGATCGGGCTTCATCAGCAGACCGGCGTCGCCGAGACCGGACGCGCCGACGCCGGCCAATGTGATGACGTCGTAGGTCGGGCGATCGCCCGCGGCCTTGACCTTCGCGACCATGCCGGAGGTGCCGTCGGCGCGGTCGGCGATGACCTTGGCGCCGGTTTTCGCCGTGAAGCTGGCGGCGATATTGCGCAATGCGGCGGCGCCCGTGTCGTCCGACCAGGTCAACAGACGCAGCGTCTTGCCGCTGAAGTTGTGTTCCTGAGCGCGCAGATTGATGAACGGCATCGGCAAGGTGGATGCCGCAAGTGCCGCGCCGAGCGTCTTGATGGCCTGCCTTCTACCCCGTTTGATCTCTTGCATGGCGGTCTCCTGTGTTGAACGCCTTGTTGAATGCCGGTTCGCTGGTGATATCGCTGTGATCGCCGCCGTCGCATCGCTGATTTGCGTTGTCTGCCTGCGCTGCGTGTGAAAGCACTCTAGGTTTGCCAAAATCCCTCAACAAACGAAATATGCGCATGGACGGTATGACATAAGCTCATGCGACGGCCGTCGCGCGACTGCGGTGGCGCAGGCCCGTCAGACGGCGGGAGCGCCGAGGCAGTAGCGCATGCGGGTTAACGTCCATGTTTCGCCGACGCTTCGCGCCTTGGTGGAGGTATGAGGAAAGCTCGGTTCTGGTGCGATTGTGGGACACGCTTTGCCCTGTGTCGGTGCACGGGGGCTTGCTGGGCCGCAAGGTTCGGCGACGGCATGAGCCGAATGCATGAGTACCGCGTTGCCCGCTTCTCGTGCGGCAATTTGGGATCGCGTATCCTGTAGGCCCGGGAGAGGCGTTCCGGCGGCATGCGACGAGCCGCGCCGCGACGCCCACGCAATGACTTTTCCTGATCGTACTGGACACTCACAATGCGACGACTACCGCCGCTCAACGCGCTGCAGATTTTCGAAACCGTGGCGCGGCATCGCAGTTTCACGCGTGCCGCCGATCATCTATGCCTGACGCAGGGCGCGGTCAGCCGGCAAATCATCGCGCTCGAGGATTACTACAAGTTTCCGCTCTTCAAGCGCCATGCGAAAGGCCTGACGCTCACCGCGGAAGGGGAATTGTTGCTGCCGGCCGTGAAGGAGAGCTTCGCGCGCATCGAGGAAATTTCGCTGCGCCTCACACGGCAGCGCACCGACCTCGCGCTGAAAGTGCCGACCTGTGTGATGCGCTGGATGTTGCCGAAGATCATGCGCTTCCAGGCCGAGTATCCCGAACTGCACGTGCAGATCACGACCACATGGCAGCACGACGTCGATTTCCAGCTCGAACCGTTCGACGCGGCGATCATCTACGGTTCGTCGCCGGGGGCGGGCGTGCAGGCGGTGCAGTTGTTCGAGGAGCGTCTGACGCCCGTGTGCGCGCCCGATCTGCTGAAAGACAAGCCGCTCGCCGAGGTGGCCGACCTCGCGCGCCATACGCTGCTGCATCCCACACGCGACCATCGCGACTGGAAGATGTGGCTCGCCAGGGTAACCGAGATCGATGCCGCGAACGCTGCGGCGATCGACGCCGAGCATGGGCCGAGCTTCGATACGCTCGATATGGCCACGAACGCCGCGCTACAGGGCTTTGGCGTCGCGATCAGCGACCTTGCGCTGATCGACGAGGACGTGGCGGCCAAGCGACTCGTGCGGCCGTTCGATACAGTGCTCAAGACCGGGTGGCGTTACTACTTCGTCTACCCGGACTCGGTCGCGCATCAGCACAAGCTGAATCTGTTCCGCGACTGGATCGCGGCGCATTGGGAAGAGTAGTGCCGCCGTTGCGGCGGCGTGGGGCAGCGGACCCGACGCCGCTCCTTCAGGCTCTGAGGCCCCGGCTCAAGGCGCGAACGACAGAAACAGATACGCCGCGAACAGCGACAGATGCACGGCGCCTTGAAGAATCGTCGTGCGGCCCGAACTGAGCGTGAGCGTGCCGACGATCAGCGTGAGGACGAGCAGCACGGTTTCCTTGCCGTCGATGCCGAGCACCAGCGGCTGGCCGGTGTACAGGAAGACGCAGGCGACGGTCGGTATGGTCAGGCCGATACTGGCCAGCGCCGAGCCGAGCGCGAGATTCAGGCTGTTCTGCAAGCGGTCGGCGCGCGCCGCGCGCACCGCGGCAAGTCCTTCAGGCAACAGCACGAGCGCGGCAATGATAATGCCGACCACGGCCGGCGGCGCGCCCGCATTCTTGACCGCGGTTTCGACTACCGGCGAGAGCACTTTGGCGAGCAACACCACGGCGACGAGGCACACCAGCAGCAGGCCGCCGGCCGCCAGCGCCTGGCCGGCGCTCGGCGGCGCGGCGTGGACGTCTTCATCCGGCGTGCCGGCCAGGAAGTAATCGCGATGGCGTACGGTTTGCACGAACACGAACACGCCGTACAGCACCAGCGACGACACCCCGGCAAACGCCAGTTGTGACGACGACAGGCTCGGCCCGACGCTGGTGGTCGTGTAGTTCGGCATGACCAGCGTCAGCACGGACAGAGACGCGAGCACGGCCAGCGCCGCAGCAGCGCCACGGCTTTGAAAATCCTGCTCGCGATGGCGAATGCCGCCCACCAGCAGGCAAATGCCGACAATGCCGTTACAGACGATCATCACCGCGGCGAAGACCGTGTCGCGCGCGAGACCGGCCTTTTCCGGACCGGACGTGAGCATGACCGAAACGATCAGCGCGACTTCGATCACGGTGACGGCCACCGCCAGCACCAACGTGCCGAACGGTTCACCGACGCGATGCGCGACCACTTCCGCATGATGCACGGCGGTGAAGACCGCCGCGCACAGCGCCACGCCGACCAGCACGAGCAGCAGTCCACTGTCTGGCATGGCATAGGCGATACCGAGCACGATCCACGCAACGAACGGCGCGGCAATGGTCCAGCGGGGCAGAACGGTCGCGGGCGTGGTCATTCGGGCTTCCTTTTAATGCTTGTCGTGAATGGCCCGGCGGGACGCGAACGGCTTCCGCCTTGGCTCGAAGCGAGCGTGCATGTTCATGGATCTTCTAAACAACACGCTCTAACGCTTTAAATTATAAAGGATAGTTGTTCGTGTACGAGGCTTTGTCGATTCTCAGGGACACATGACGACGGCGTGCGCCCGGCATGCTGTAGCGCAAACGGCGACTGCTGGAGAAAAGGATCGGGTCACGCAGAATTGCGCGGATAACGCGTGGCGGACGTGGCTGGTGCGTGGCTGGTGCGTCGCTAATGCGCGGCGGCGATGGCGACCGGTATGCATTGAGGTTTCGCTGGCTGAACGCGGGATGCAGGGCAAACCTCGGTGTGCCGAGCATACTACGGGTGCGCAGCGCCCGGCGAAACTGCTCGAAACCGCCTGAAGCCTCCGGTAACGCCAATGCCCTGCGAGAAGGCATTGGCGTCCGGCTATGTTGTTACAGCAGGTTCACTCGATTACTGACCGACCGGACGAATCGTCAGCGCGTTCTTGACCGACGTCACACCGGCTACGCCTTGTGCCGCTTGGGTGGCCAGGTCGACTTGCGGTTGCTCGGGCACGGAGCCGGCCAGCGTCACTGCGCCGCCACGTGCGCGCACGGTGATGTTGGCCACGCTCAGGCCTTTCGTCTTCGACAGGGCGGTGCGGACCTTGCGTCCCAAAGCGCGGTCGGCCGCCTTGGTCTGCTTGGCCGTCGGTGACGCCGATGCCGCCGCCGGGGCTGCGGCATCGCTGCTCTGCGCATACGCGTTGAGGGACGCGAGAACGATCAGCGCGCCGCCGATCATCTTGATTGCCGGGAATGCTTTCATTCAACTCTCTCCTATTGTCATTGGGTACAACCGCCCCCGAATGAGGCAGTGCGCTACACCAGCAGGTACATCGGGATCAAAACTGAATGGAACGGTGCTGCGAATCGTGCAAATACTTTCAATCTGTATGCTGATTCGGGCGGGCCGAAACACACGCGAGCCGGCAAAGGCTGTGCTGCAGGCCGGAAACACACGATACTCCAATTAGTGCCATGGTGATGGCGGCGCAGCACAGAAGTGAGGTTTTGGTACAACGAATGGGCCGATGAAAACTGGCCGATGGCGCTCAATCGCTGGAACCAATGCGTGCATCGCGCCGTTTACGGCTCGCGCGGCGGCTCGATTGCACGCATTCCATGCCGTTCGCATTTCTTTTAAGCCCCACAACCATGCGCTTTAAAAATAAGGCCTGACGCATGCGGAAACATCAACTCCCCATCCTGCCATTGCTTCGTGACGATTTACCGCTCGATACCGTCGAACTCGCGCGCTTCATGATCGGCAAATACCTCGTGCACGATCTGCCCGAAGGGCGCATGAGCGGACGAATCGTCGAGACCGAGGCGTATCCGCTCGGCGATTCGACCAGTCATGCGTTCATGGGCCGTCGGCCGTATAACGGTTCGATGTTTCTCGCGCCGGGTCACGCGTATGTGCGGCTGACCTATGGGCTGTCGTACATGCTCAACATGTCCGCCGAAGCCGAGGAAGTCGGAGCCGGCATTCTGTTGCGCGCGATCGAGCCGCTCGAAGGCCTGCCGTTGATCGAAGCGCGGCGCCCCGGCGTGCCGCTGCGCGACCTCGCGCGCGGACCCGGCCGGCTCACGATGGCGCTCGGCATCGGACCGCCGTTCGACGGCTGGGATCTGTGCTCGGGGCGCGGTTTGTGGATCGGCGTCATCGAGCGGGGCGAAGTGCCGGTAGGGGTGACGACGCGCATTGGCTTGTCGCGCGAAATGCATCGGCCGCTCAGGTTCTTCGAACCCGGCAGCGCCTTTGTCAGCGGGCCGCGCAAGCTCCTGCTGATGCCCCAGTCCGGTGCGCCGAAGCGGGCGTAAATTTGCCCAGCAAACCCGCGTATGACGGTAGAACGCGCTCAGATCAGACGTATTTTTGAAACTTCAGACACAAAGGGTTACGATCCCGACAATTATTACGCCAAAGACGCTATTTGGATCGGACGTTGCGGTAATTTTCGGACCATTCTTGCGATTCCAACAATTATCTATCTCTTAATCAAGGGTTTTCCCTTGGCGATCTGATGACTAGACTGAATTCACTCGCTTCTCACATCGTGTGGCAAGCGTCGCGAATAAAACCAGGTCTGGAGGTAATTCATCATGAAATCGCTCATCAAGGCAGTCGCCATTGCAGCCGTTCTCGCCGCTCCGATCGCTTCGTTCGCTCAGTCGAGCCAACAGCCCGTGACCCGCGCGGAAGTTCGCGCCGATCTGATCCGGGTTGAACAAGCAGGCTATAACCCGGCCGCGTCGAACGACCCGACTTATCCGTCGGATATCCAGGCCGCTGAACAGCGTGCCCAGGCACAAAACCCTGCCGTCGCGCAAACCCAGGAACCGGTCGCCGATACCAGCGGTTTCGGTGGCGCGACGAGTGGTTCGTCGCAAGCCGGCGGCGTGGTTCAGCCGATGTCGGGCCCGAAGTCGGTGTACTTCGGTAACTAAGCGAGTTAGCCGGACAGGCGGATTCGGCGCCCAGTGGCCGGCTTGCCCGGTCCGGCGCCGAACGACACGGAACCGCGCGGATCGATCGAACCGCGCTTAGAGGAGCGATTCGCTACCTCGATATCGAAATTGAAACCGCAGCGAGCAGTCTGAAGTTGAGAAAAACGTGCGCGCCCCATCATGGCGCGCACGGTTGCAAGCAGCGAATCGCTTGAGCGCGTCACGCGGCGGCAGCGCCGCGAGCGCCACGGGACCGCCGTGCCGCGCGAGTCGCGGCCCACAAGTCAAGGAACCTCCGCTGCCGCAAGGTAGCTTCGCCAAACCGTTTGATCGATTGGGCTTTTTTTGCGCGTCCGGTTCCGCGGTGTGCGCCGTGCGTCAGGGCCGCTCGCCGTGAATATAGAACTCGAGTTGCTGAATGGTGAACTGCTGTTCGGCGATGATGTTCTTCACCAGATCGCCGATCGATACCATGCCGACCAGCCGGTCATTCTCGATCACCGGCAAGTGGCGCATACGCCGCTCCGTCATGAGGGCCATGCAGTCGTCGGTGGTCTGGTCCGGGCGCACGAAGCGCACGGCCTTGCTCATGATGTCACGCACCGGCGTGGCCTTCGACGAACGGTCCATCAGCACGACCTTGCGCGCGTAGTCGCGCTCCGTGACGATTCCGGCGATGCTATCACCGTCCGTCACGACCAGCGCGCCGATGCCCTTTTCGGCCATCAGCTTGATTGCCTCATAGACTGAGTCGTCGGCCCCGACAGTAAAAACGGTGGTGTTGTTCGGTTTCGTTTTAAGAAGTTGTGCAACGCTTGTCATGGAGCGGCTCCGTTTCGCAGTGCAGCACGCCGGCGCGGCGCGCTGTCGTGAGGGACAGGCGATTCCAGTATAGGCGTGACGCGCCACGGAGGTACTGCGGGAATACCTGGGGCGCGCGTTCCGTTTAACTCGGGTAGCGGCGCGCCACGGCGGCGGTTCCGTGCTGCATGCAAGGGCATACAGGTGCGGGACGCCGATTAGCGGTAAACTCCCAGTCCGTACCTTATTCCCGGTTTGATCGGGTTCATGTCAGCACCACTGTCTAACGCCATGCTCACGTCTCACGATCCGTTGCCCGCAGTAGACGGCGCACCCAACGGCGAATGCGTCATTCTCGACGCTACCGCCACGCTTCCCACGCGCTACGGCACGTTCACTTCCTACGTGTTCCGCGTGTGCGAAAGCGGCGCCGAACATCTCGCGCTCGTGATGGGCGACGTCGCCAACCAGTCGTCCGTGTTGACGCGCCTGCATTCCGAGTGCCTCACCGGCGACGTGCTCGGCTCGTACCGCTGCGACTGCGGCGAGCAGCTCGACCTCGCGCTGCGCTACATCGCGGCGGAAGGCTGCGGCGTGCTGCTGTACCTGCGCGGGCACGAAGGGCGCGGCATCGGCCTGTCGAACAAGATTCGCGCATATGCGCTGCAGGAGCAAGGGCGCGACACCGTGGAGGCCAATCTCGATCTCGGCTTGCCGGACGACTCACGCGAATACGACTCGGCCGCGGGCATTCTGCGCACGCTGAAGGTCACCTCGGTGCGTCTGATGAGCAACAATCCGGAGAAGTTCGACACGCTGTCCAAGCACGGCATTCCGGTGTGCGAGCGGGTCGCGCTGGCGATTCCGATGCGCGAGGAAAACGAGCGCTATATCCGCACCAAGCAGGTGAAGTTCGGTCACTACTTCGACGAAAACGAATGAACCACGCGCATGCACCGGCCGCTGTGTGTGAATGGCGGCCGGCGCTGTAGCGGCGGATTCGTCAATATCTTGCGCCCGGCATGCCGGGCGCTTTGCTTTGTGCCTTCGCTATATCGAAGCGCCGCGGATCAGAACAGGCTGAAGTCGTCGTTGCTGTCGGGAATGGCGTTGAGCACGTCCCGCAGCGCGCGCCAGCCGAACCATCCCACAAGACTCGCGGATATCGCCAGCCAGCGACGCGCACGCGTGCTCATGCGCGTCGACTGCGTTCGATGTTGTTGAGGCGCGAGCTTGCGCGCGTCGATCGATGCGCGTAGCAAAGGGCAGGTATGCATGCAGTCTCTCCTCTTCAGCGCTCTTTAGCGAGCGATGCCGCTGGCAGTTGCCGCGGCCGCGGCCACGCGCGGCAGAATCGCCGCCAATACTTCCGCTAGCTTGGTCACGCCGAAGCGCCGTTCGCTGATGTCCGCTTCGACATCGATACGACCCGCGTTGTGCGCGTCGTAGAGATCGGTGATCAAACGCGCATGGTGTTCGCCGAGCCCCGCGCCTTGCAGCATCGCGGCCCATTCGCCGCGCGGCGCTTCGCGTGCGACGACGGCACGGCCCGCCAGTTCGCTGATCGTGCGCGCCACGTCCAGTGCGCTGATGCGCTCGTCGCTTTCGATGCTCACCACGCGCGGCGAGACCGGTTGCACTCCATCGTCGAGCAACAGCTCAGCGGCGAGCACGCCCACGTCCTGTGCGGCGACGGTCGGAAAGCGCTTGCGCAACGGATGATGCAGACTCGGCAGCGCGCCGCTCGCGAGCGCGATCGGCAGCACGCGCGCCCAGTTGTGCATATGTTCGGCGGCGCGCAGAAACGTCAACTGCGAATCGACCGTTCGCAGTTGCGTTTCAAGCTCGTGAAACAGCGTGGTGATGCCCGTTCCGGCCGGATGTTCCGCGCCGTAGTCGGAGAGCGCGAGGATGCGCGGCGGCGGATCGGCACGCAATGCCGCGACGCTCACGTCGATCATGCGCCGCATCGCCTGCGCGGGATCGGCGTGCCCATGCGGCAGCGGACATAGCAGTTGCACGGCATGCGCGCCTTCGATGGCGCGTGCCACCGTCGCGGCGTCGAGCAGATCGGCGACGACGATTTCGCAGCCGAGCCCGGCGAGGAATTCGCCCTGTTGCTTATCGCGGACGACCGCACGCACGTTGCGGCCCGCCCGGCGCAATGCCGCCGCGCTTAATTTGCCGACATTGCCGGCAGCTCCAAAAATCACGAACACGTTGCGCTCCTGGTTGGCTCGGTATGGCCTCATCTTAGGGACGCAGCGGCGGGAAAGCGCGCGGGCAAGGATCGCGCCGCGCAGATTCGGATGACGGTTTTACTTGCCGCGCCGCAGCAGAAGCGTTGAATCCCGTAGAGTCGAGCGAAGCCACGCAAAACGTCGCACAATGCACACTCACTCGCCGTCATCCACGAGGGAAGCAATGAATGCAGTGACACCCATACCGCAACCGCATAGCGGTTCCCGCCTCACGTTGCGTTCGAGCAGGTTGCTCGGCTGGCAGGGCTTCGGCGCGGAACTGGTCAACGTGTCGGCCGGGCTGCACCGTATTCCCGCGTTCAAGTATCACCGGGTGGGCGTGCATGTCGGCGCGCCGGTCAGGGCGCGCTGCCTGTGCAACGAGCGCCGCCACTCACGAATCCAGGCGCATGGTGACGCCGACGTAATTCCCGCCGGCCTCGACGGGCAGTGGAGCGACGAAGCCGCCTGCACGATTTTCAGCGTGTGGATCAGCGAGGCGTTTGCGCAGCGGACCGTCGAGCAACTGTCGTTGAAATCGGGCGATGCGCAATTGCGTCCGCAATTCCAGATGCGCGATCCGCGCTTTCAGCATCTCGCGTGGGCCTTGCGCGCCGAACTCGAAGCGGACGAGACATCCGATCCGCTTTACGCCGAAAGCCTGTGTACGGCGATGGTGGTGCGCTTGATCGGCGGTGCGCCGAGGCTCGATAACAAGCGGCGCACGCTCGCGCCGAAAACGGCCGCGCGCGTGATCGAGTTCATCGAAGCGCATCTGGACCAGCGTCTCACGCTAAGCGAACTGGCCGCGCTCGTCGAGTTGAGCGTACCGCATTTCAAGGTGCTGTTTCGAGAGACGCTCGGCATGCCAGTGCATCAATACGTGGTGCAGCGGCGCGTGGAGCGCGCGCGAACGATGCTGCTGCAAGGCAAGTTCAACGCGAGTCAGATCGCGCTCGATACGGGCTTCGCGCATCAGAGTCACATGGCGCATTGGATGGGCCGCTTGTTGGGCGTGACGCCGCGCGAGCTGATCAGATCAAGTGCGAATGCGGGCAGTATTGTCGAGTTCGATGCGAGCCAAGTCCGCCGCATTGCTACATCGCGATAACGTCCGAAATGCACGCTGGACGCAAGCGCGCGCAGAAATCGGCCGGCTCGCTCGACACGCTGCATGCACGGACCACGCAAACACGCGGGTCCGAAACAGCGCAACGCGCCGTCTAGCTGAGGCCAGCCGACGCTGCGCAAAACGTAGTGGCCGCCAGCGATCAACCCGGCGCCGCGCCCGTCAACTGCGAATAAACGTCATGCGACAGTTGCAGCAGCTGCTTGCGCTCGATTCCGCCCGACACCGCATAGCCGAAGTCGCCGTCGATCCAGTAGAACACGTTCACCGGGCCGTCCTGATACAGCTTGAACGCGGTCGTGTTCGAATTCTGCTGGCGACGCGAAATGCACAGCGTGACCCGCTCGCCGTTCGGCCCGCGATACATGAACTGCGCGGTCGGTCCATCGGCGCCGGGCAGCAGGCGTCCGCCCGAGAGATTGAAGCCGCTCTTCGAGAGAATCGGCGGATGCACGTTGGTGCCGAGCCGGTTGGAGAGCCACTGCACGAAATCCTGCTCGTGGTCGTCGGTGCTCAGCTCGGTCGGCCGGTCGACGGCGGGCATGTAGACCACATGCGCCACCGCCGCCTGCCGTGCGAACATTTCCGAGCTGTCCGCGCTGACAGGGCGCGTGTCCGAGTGGCCGCCCGCGACCGGCGCGATCACGTCCTGTCCCATATGCGTGCCCACGCCGATACCCACGCCCATCACCAGCGCCGCCGCCATCCCGGCGAATTGCGGCCAGTTGGCGGCAATCCGCCAGCGGCGCGGGGCGGGCGCTTGCAGGCGCTTCGGCACGGGCTCGTTCAGCACGCGGTCGTAGCGCTCATGAAACATGCTGTTCAGCGAAAAATAATCGCTGACGCGCGCGGCCAGGTCGGGGTTCTGTTCGAGCGCGCGCTCCACATCGGCACGGCGTTCGTCGGACAGCGTGCCGTCCACGTACGCGTGCAGGTCTTCTTCGCCGATCGGCATAGTTTGGTCGCTCATCGCACCACCTGTAATTTTGCACCGGGCTGCGTGCCCGCCATCAACGCCCGCAAGCGTTCGCGTCCGCGCGACAGCCGCGACATCACCGTGCCGAGCGGAATGTTCAGCGCAAGCGCCACGTCGGCATAACTCATTTCCTCCAGGCCCACCAGCAGCACGACTTCGCGCTGCTCCATGGGCAGACGCTGCAACGCATAGTCGAGGTCGCGCATTTCCAGCGAGCGGGTCTGCTCGGAGGGCACGGCGAACTCGCTCTCGGGCACGCTTTCGTCGTCGACCGCCACGTGGACGGCGCGCGCCGACGCCTTGCGCGCCTGATTGGCGAACACGTTATGCATGATCGTAAACAGCCACGCGCGCAGGTCGGTGCCCGGCTGGAACATGCCGGTGCGGCCGAGCGCGCGCTCGAGCGTGTCCTGCACCAGATCGTCGGCAAGGTCGCGATTGTTGATCAGCGCTCGCGCGTAGCGCCGCAAACGCGGCACATGCTCCATCAACTCGTCACGGACATCCATTTTTTATCCCGATCGTGGGGTTTTCCGCGGGCAGGGAGGTGTCCTCCTGTCGCGCGAAAAGACGCATTTGAGATGCGAACACAGTTGCGTGCACTTTATTCCGCCGCAGTGTCTGAGATCGTGAATCGCGTGCTGGATTTATCACATCGTCATCGCATGGTCATCGCGTCGGCGGCTCGCATCAGGCCGTGGGTGCGGGCGTCGCCGGCAACCACGAAACGCTGCTGCTGCGCGGTCCACAGCAACAGGCGAATCTCGCCGATGCGTCTCGCGGACCACTGGGTCTGCGCCGGCGCGAACAGCGCCAGAGCCGAAAGCAGCACGACCGGTTGATTGTCGCCGTTCAGATAGATGAATTCGCTGACCCGCTGCAGTGGGCCCAGCGCCACCACTCGTTGGTCCACGAGACGCAATCCGATCGCCGAGAGATTCGGCGCGGACGGATCGACGCGCGTCGGCGACGCAGCCGAAACCTGCCCGGCGGCGCTTTCGGCGAGCGCCATTACCGCGGCGTTGTTCAGCGCCTGGGCGGACACCTGGGTCGCGGCGAGCCAGCCGCTTGCCACCGCCAACGTCAGCGCGAGCGCCGCCAGCGTGTTGACCCACTTCCGCGTGCGTTTTGACATGTTGATGCGCCCGACTGCGCGGCGCCACCCCTTGGCGCGGCCCGGCACGGGTTCGTCAGTTGTTTGAAAAGCCTGCTGGATCTGCGCGTTCAGCCTGCCGTAAAACGCCACCCGGCGCGCCTCCGCCGGATCCTTGCCCAGATAGTCCCGCAGAAACGCGGCGCGCTCCGGCGTCAACGTGCCGTCGGCGTAGGCCTGAATGTCCGCTTCGGAAAGCGGCGAATCGGAAGGGGCGTCAGTGGTCATGGTGTCGGCGTGCGTCGGAGTTCGGCTGTCGAGGGGCGAACACGCACACAGCCCAGTTTATTCCATATGTTCACACGCCAATTTCAACGCTGCCGGGGCGGCAAGAGCGCACTGTCATGCGCCCTTCACCGCGCCGCCGAAGCGCGAGCTAACCCGACTGTGTGACGGTTTATTCCCAGTTCCAACTATGTTTTTTCTCTCGCTTCGAGGCAGGAATAAAAACCGCGGACCTGTGGTTCTCCCTCATGCAAACCCGCACAAAACTCACTGGAGTTCATCATGAAGAAGATCGCTTTCGCCGCGTTGTCCATTGCTGTTCTCGCTGCTTCGTCGAGCGCTTTCGCTCAAGGCAAGACGCGTGCTGAGGTGTACCAGGAATTGATCCAGGCCCAGCAGAACGGCCTGAATTACGTCACCGATGCATCGTATCCCGACGTGAGCCCGGTGTTCGCGCAGCAGGTCGCGCAACACAAGGAAGCACTCGCCAAGGAAGCGGCGGCCACCAACCGCGTTGCAAGCCAGGACGCGCAGGCAGGCAGCGTCAATTGAAGTGCCGATACCCGGCGCGCAACTGGAACGGGCGCGCCGGATATCGAATGGAATAGATCGCTGCATCGTGTGTTAGCCCGGTAAGCGCATCTATCCGAGAGAGGAGTTTTCGTGGCAAAACCATCCGTTCCCAAGCCAGGGCCTGTCTGCGTGCCTTGCCGACTCGCCGCGATCGGCGCGACCGTGCTGGTGCTCGCCGGCGGCTTCGCTTACACGGCAGGCTGGGTGACGCCGGCAGGTCTGAGCGCACCGCGCATCATCAACACATTCGAAGCCGTGGCCGGTCAGCCGCATCCCGGTTATCGGCGCAATCATGCGAAGGGTCTGTGCATCGAAGGTTATTTCGACAGCAACGGCGATGGCGCGGTGCTGTCCAGCGCAGCGGTGTTCGCGGCCGGCCGCACGCCGGTCACGGGCCGCTTCGCGGTGCCCGGCGGCAACCCGTCCGCGCCGGATACCAGTTCGCCCGTGCGCAGCCTCGCGTTGCTGTTCCCGTTGCAAAACGGCGAGCAGTGGCGCACCGGGATGAATTCGACGCCGGTGTTCGCGGTGCACACGCCCGAGCAGTTCTATCAGCAACTGACCGCCGCGATGCCCGACCCGGCAACCGGCAAACCGGACCCCGCCAAACTCAAGGCGTTTTACGCCGCGAATCCCGAAACCCAGCCGTTTCAGGCGTGGGTGAAGGCGCATCCGCCTTCGTCGAGTCTGGCGAATGCCGCGTACTACAGCATCAACGCATTCCGTTTTACCGACGGCGCCGGCAATACGCGCGCGGTGCGCTGGGCGATGGTGCCGGAGACGCCGTATGCGCCGATCACGGACGCCGAAAAAGCCAGCAAGAATTTCCTCGAAGCCGACCTCGATCAGCGCCTGCAAAACGGACCCTTACGCTGGCATCTCATTCTGACCGTCGCGAAACCCGGCGACCCCACCGACGACGCCACGCTGCAATGGCCCGACGATCGTCAACATATCGACGCGGGCACGCTCGTGATCGATCACACGACGTCGCAGGCAAACGGCACGTGCCGCGACGTCAACTTCGATCCGACGATCCTGCCTTCGGGCATCAAGCCATCGGACGATCCCTTGCTCGCCGCCCGTTCGGCGGCGTATGCGCTGTCGTACAAGCGCCGCACACGCGAGGAAGCCTTGCGCCCGGCGGTTCATCAAGTCCAGACAAACGGAGATCACTCATGAGGCCGACGCGCACCCATTTCAGTCCACTCGCGCGCCTGTTGCATTGGACGATGGCGCCCTTGATCATCGCGATGCTGTTCATCGGCGTGGGCATGGTCGCCACCGTCTCTCGCGCGCACAACACGCTGATCGCGATTCACCGGCCGCTCGGCATTGCGTTGCTGCTGCTGGTGGTGCTGCGCGTGGGCGTGCGCATCACACGCGGCAGCCCGCCGTTGCCCGACGATATGCCCACGCCGCAGCGCTTCGCGGCGAAGGCCTCGCATCTGGTGCTGTATGTGTTGATGGCGGCAATGCCGCTGATCGGCTGGGCGATGCTGTCCGCTGCGGGTTATCCGGTCACGCTCTATGGTCCGCTGCATTTGCCGCCGATCGCGCCGCATAACGTCGAGCTGTTCGCGTTGCTGCGCGCATTGCACACGTGGCTCGCATTCGCGTTGTTCGCCACCGTGCTGCTGCATCTCGCGGCCGCGTTGTTTCATGGGCTGATCCGACGCGACGGCGTGTTTTCAAGCATGGCGCGCGGCGAGCGTTAGTGCCTCTTTAGCGCTTCACGCGTTCCGAACGCGGATCGTAAGGCGCCTTCAGATGCAGCGTTGCCGGCAGCAGTTCGCCGGCGACGTCGATCGCATAGCTGCCGCTGTTCAGATACGCGACATCCGCTGCGCCGTCGGGATTGTTCACGTAGCCCATTGCCACCGGACAGCCGAGCGTGTGGCCGAACGCCGCCGAACTCACGAAGCCCACCGGCTTGCCGTCGCGCAGAATCGCTTCGCCGCCCCATAGCATGCGATCCACGGCGCCGTCGGCGGTCAGCACGACCATGCGTCTGCGCAGCGGTTCGGCGCGCAATGTCAGCAGCGCGTCGCGGCCGCGAAACGCAATGTCCTTGTCGAGCTTGCAGGCGAACGACAGACTCGCTTCGAACGGGTTCGTATCCGGCGTGAGCTCACGGCCCCATGCGCGATAACCTTTCTCGATGCGCAAGGAGTCGATCGCGTAGTAGCCCGCGTTGACGAGGCCGAACGCTTTGCCCGCTGCATGCAGCGTCTCGTACACGCCGACCGCGAATTCCACCGGCACGTAAAGTTCCCAACCGAGTTCGCCGACGTAGGTGAGGCGCGTGGCTCGCACCGTCGCGTAGCCGAGATCGACCTCGCGGCTCTGGCCGAAGCCGAACGCTTCGTTGCTCCAATCCGCTTTCGACACGCTTTGCAGCAGTTCGCGCGAACGTGGGCCCATCACGGCGAGCACGGCATATTGGCCGGTGACGTCGACGAGCATGCAGTGTTTGTCGTGCGGAATGGCCTTTTCGATGGTGTCGAAGTCGCGCGTGGTTTGCGCGGTGCCGGTGACGAGCAGGTATTGATCGTCGGCGAGGCGCGTGAGCGTGAAGTCCGATTCATAGCCGCCGCGCTCGTTGAGCATGGCGGTGTAGACGGTGCTGCCGGTCGGCACGTCCACGTCGTTGGCGACGATGCCTTGCAGCACGCTTTGCGCGTCGCGTCCCTTGACGAGAAATTTGGAGAACGACGTCATGTCGAACAGCGCGACGCCTTCGCGGCACGCGCGGTGTTCGGCGCCGCTCCAGGGCAACCAGTTCTGCTGGCCAAAGGCGTAGTCGATCTTGGCCTCTGCCGGCGAAGGCGCGAAAAAGTTGGCGCGCTCCCAGCCCATCTTGCTGCCGAAACACGCGCCTTCGTCACGCAGCAGCGAATACAGCGGTGATCGGCGAAACGGCCGCGCGCTGTCGAGTTCGCGATTCGGCCACGGCATGGCGTAATGCAGGCCGAGCGTTTCCTTCACGCGATCGTGCAGCCACGTGTCGTTGCCGTTGAAGCGCGCGAAGCGGCGAATATCGACCGGCCACAGATCCATGGTCGGCTCGCCCGCGACGATCCATTCCGCGAGCGCCATGCCGGCGCCGCCCGCCGACGCGATCCCCATCGAATTGAAACCCGCGCCGACGAAAAAGCGCCGTAGTTCGGGCGCTTCGCCCAGCATGAAGTTGTTGTCCGGCGTGAACGATTCAGGGCCGTTATAGAACTGCCGCACCTGCGCCGTCTCGAGAGCGGGCACGCGCTGCAGCGCGTTTTCCATCAGGATTTCGAACTGATCCCAATCGTCCGGCAGCAGTTGAAACTCGAAATTCTCGGGGATGCCGTTCATGCCCCACGGTTTCGCATCCGGCTCGAAGCCGCCCATCACGAGGCCGCCCACTTCTTCCTTGAAGTAGATGAAGCCGTCCGGGTCGCGCATCACCGGCAGATCCGGATGCACGCCGGCAATCCGTTCCGTGACGATGTAGTAGTGCTCGGCCGAATGCAGCGGCACGGTCACGCCGCACAGACGCCCGACGGCTTTGGCCCACTGGCCCGCGCAATTCACGACGATGTCCGCGCCGAGTGTGCCTTCCTCGCCGTCCTTGTAGCGCCACGCGAGACCGCTGACTTCGCGCGCGCCGCTCGACTTGCCGTCTTGCGCGCTGCGCGTGTGGATCGCCGTGACGCGGGTGTTTTCGACGATGCGCGCGCCGCGCTGACGGGCGCCGCGGGCTAGAGCCTGGGTCAGATCGGTGGGATTCGCCTTGCCGTCGCCGGGCAGCCAGACGGCGCCGAGCAGGTCGTCGGTGCGCATGACCGGCCACAGGTCGCCGGCTTCGCGCGGGCCGATCACGTCGCAGGCCACGCCGTAAGCGCGCGCGACGGCGGCGGTGCGTTTGAGTTGCGTCATCCGCTCGGCCGTGCGCGCGACCGAGAGTGAGCCGCATTGCTTCCAGCCGGTGGCGAGGCCGGTATCGGCTTCGAGTTCGGCGTACAGCGCGGTCGAATAGCGGATCAGCTTCGTCATGCTCTCCTGGGCGCGCAACTGGCCGACGAGCCCGGCCGCATGCCAGGTCGTGCCGCACGACAACTGGCCCTGTTCGAGCAAGACCACATCGGTCCAGCCCAGTTTCGTCAGATGATAGGCGACCGAGCAGCCGATGATCCCGCCGCCGACGATGACGACGCGAGCGTGGGTGGGAATGAATGTGGACATGTGTGGAAATGCGTGGATGAAGTGTGTGTAGGTTGCCGCAAAAAGACACAGAATGCAACGGACATGCAGCCCTGTTGTGATTGCGGCGGCGTCATGCGGTGGTCACATGATCATGTTTCAGAATGAGGCAGTCCCACCGCAGCCATGTTTCAGAAGAAGAGGACTCGCCGCGACCACCACTAAAATGTGGTTTTAGTTGGAAACGTGTGGCTATCCAACCCGCCAAACCGTGTCTTTTGCTAGACTCCAATGAATCATCGCCCCCCCAATCCCCATGTTCTCCAACCAGCGCCAAGCCGAAATCCTGCGACTCGTCCGCGAGCAGCGCACCTGCACGATCACGGATCTCGCCAGCCGTTTCGACGTGTCCGACGAGACCATCCGCCGCAACATCAAGCCGCTCATCGCGGACGGCCTGCTGATCAAGGTTCACGGCGGCATCATGCTGCCCGAGCGTCTCGACGAGCCGCCGTTCCAGCGGCGCATGACGGCGAGCCTGGAGGGCAAGCGGGCAATCGGCGCGCGCATCGGCGAACTGGTGCGGGACGGCGATTCGCTGATCCTCGAGGGCGGCACGACCTGTCTGCATATTGCGCAGGCGCTCGCCGCCCGCTCGCGGCTCACGGTCGTGACCCCTTCCATCGAAGTCGCGCGCGTGCTGGCGCCGCGCAATGGCAACCGGGTGTTCATCGCGGGCGGCGAGTTGCGGCCGGACGATTGCGCCGCGGTCGGCGACAGCGTGCTGGCTTTCCTGCGGCAGTTTCACGTGCGCTACGCGATCGTCTCGGTCACCGCGATCGACATGCAGGGGCGTTTCATGGACGCACTGCCCGCCGATGCGGCGTTTTCGCAGGCGGCCTTCGCCCAGGCAGAACGGCGCATGGTTGCGGCGGATCACGCGAAATTCGGCCACAGCGCGCTGGTGCACGCGTTCGGCGCGGATGCGGTCGATCTGCTGGTGACGGATGAAGCACCGGCGCCCGCATTGGCTCAGGTGTTCGCGGCGGCGGGGGTGGATGTGGAGGTGGGCACACAACCCATTTCGTCCAACGCGTAAAATGGCCGGTTACCACAGGCAATCGATGCCGCACAGACATTCACCGGCCGGCGCCATCCGCGCTCTGTCGGGCTGATTCTGTCCGCGCGCTTGCCCAAGCCGGCTTGAATAGGATTGGACGCTGATGTCGTCAGTTTTCTTTGATCGGGAACGGATTGCAGAATGGCTCGGGGACCACACCGTCGCCAAGGCGCGCTCGGTCGGCGCCGTCACCAACGTGAAATGGAACGGCGCCACGCTCAGCGGCGATGTGCAGGGCACCCGGCCGCTTCCGTACAAGACGCGGGTACGGTTCCGTACCGATGGCGGTTCACCCTGGGCGCAGGGCGACTGCACGTGTCCGGTTGGCCGCAACTGCAAGCACGTCGCCGCGCTGCTGTTCGCCGAGCTCGAGTACCACGACGAGATGGACCATATCACCCAGGTCGAACTGGACAACGGTGAGACCGCGGGCGATCTGCCGCAGAAGCGGATTGCGCACATGGGGCACATGGGGCAACCGTCAGGCGTGCGGCCCGAACTGGTCAGTTGGCTCGAACGTTTTCGCGCCCGTGCCGAGGCCGCCGATGCCGACGCGCAGAAGGCGAGCGCGCCGCGCACGCAGACGCTCGCGTACCAGCTGAACTGGTCCAGCTTCCACAAGCGCCACGAGGTGGTGCTGTACCGCGCGCGCTGCAATGCTGCCGGCGCGGTCGTCTCAGTCGACGAAGCGTGGGGCAATGTGGAAGCGGCGCTCCTCAAGCAGCCGAAGTTCGTCTCCGACGAAGACCTGTCGATCCTGCGCGGCCTCTGGCTCGGCCGCTCCCGTGAAGACTTCGGCCAGTTCATTCTGCGCGGCACGAGCGGCGCGGAGATGCTGCAAAAACTGATCGCGACGGGGCGGCTGTTCTTCGACTTCAAGCCCGCGCCCGGCGAGGCCGGACCGGCCGCGCTGTCGCGCGGCGCCGACCGGCCCGGCCGGATCGAATGGGAACCGCTCGCCGACGAGCGTCTGCGGCCCGTGCTCTGCACCGAGCCGCGCGCCAGCATGGTGCTGCCGACCGAACCGGTCTGGTATGTGGACGGCGTTGCGAATGAGGCGGGCATCGTCCAGTCGTCGCTGCCATTCCAGCAGTTGCCCGATTACCTCGCCATGCCGCCGATCTCGCTCGCCGAAGCGCCGCTGGTCGCTTCGGTGCTGCGCGAGATCGCGCCCGAGTTGCCGCTGCCGCCCACGCACGACGCGTCCGCGATTCGCGTGATCGACGTCGATCCCGTGCCGGTGCTCTCGCTCAATAGTCACGCGCTGCCGTCGTCGACGAGCAAGGCGGGGCTGCGTCAATCCGCGGCGGTCGAGCTCGCCGGCGTGAGTTTCGATTACGACGGCGTGAGCATCAACGTGGACAGCAGCGTGACGCTCGTGCCGATGCCGGGCGGCGACGTCATTCACATACGGCGCCGTTACGAGGCCGAGAAAAAGCGTCTGCTCGAACTGCGCAAGACCGGTTTGCAGAAGGTGCCGACCAGCCGGGTTTACGCATCGCGCCTGCTGCCCGACACCATGCTCGGCTTGCCCGATGCCGAGGCGTGGTCCGCGTTCGTCAACGACGCGGTGCCGGAACTCGTGAGCAAAGGCTGGCGCGTGACGATGGCGCCCGAGTTCCGCTACAACGTGATCGAGATCGACGCGATCGAAGGCACCGCGCATCAGGCCGGCGACGGCTGGTTCGATCTGGAGATGGGCATCCGCATCGGCGAGCGCAACGTGCGGCTCGAACCGCTGCTCGCCGATCTGTTCCGGCGCGACCGGCGCTGGCTGGGCGGCGCGCTCGAAGCCATCGCCGACGATGAACCGATCGAGCTGAAGACCGAAGAGAACAAACGTCTGCGCTTGCGCGCCGATCGTTTGAAGCCGGTGGTGCGCGTGCTGGTCGATCTGTTCGACGCACTCGGCGGCTCGCTTGCGGACGGTGCGCCGCTGCGCGTGGCATCCGTCGATGCCGGCCGGCTGGAAGCGCTGAACGGCACGGGCCGCTGGCAGTTCCGCGGCGACGATTCGATCCGCCAACTCGCGCAGCGTCTGCAAGCCGGGCCGGGTCTGCGTGAAGTCCAGGTGCCGCGCGGGCTGAAGGCCGAACTGCGGACCTATCAGCACCAAGGCTTGAACTGGATGCAGTTTCTGCGCGAACAGAACCTCGCCGGCGTGCTCGCCGACGACATGGGGCTGGGCAAGACCGTGCAGACGCTCGCGCATATCCTCGTGGAAAAAGAAGCGGGGCGTCTGACACGGCCGGCGCTGATCGTCGTGCCGACCACGCTCGTGCACAACTGGCGCGAGGAAGCGCGCCGCTTCGCGCCCGAACTGAAAGTGCTGGTGCTTAACGGTCCGCAGCGCAAGGAGCGCTTCGAACAGATCGGCGAACACGAACTGATTCTGACCACGTATGCGCTGTTATGGCGCGATCAGAAGGTGCTCGCCGAGCATGAGTATCACCTGTTGATTCTCGACGAAGCGCAGTACGTGAAGAACGCCAGCACCAAAGCCGCGCAGGCGATTCGCGGGCTGCGCGCGCGGCATCGGCTGTGTTTGACGGGCACGCCGCTGGAGAATCATCTCGGCGAGCTGTGGTCGCAATTCGATTTTCTGTTGCCGGGTTTTCTCGGCAGCCAGAAAGACTTCACCAAACGCTGGCGCAATCCGATTGAGAAGAATGGCGACGGCGTGCGCCGCGCGTTGCTGGCGCGCCGCATCCGGCCGTTCATGCTGCGCCGTCGCAAGGACGAGGTCGCCAAGGAGTTGCCGGCCAAGACCACGATCCTGTGCTCGGTGGACCTGGAAGGCGCACAGCGCGATCTCTACGAAACCGTGCGCACGGCGATGCAGGAGAAAGTGCGCGCCGCCGTCAGCGCGCAGGGTCTCGCGCGCAGTCATATCATCGTGCTCGACGCATTGCTGAAGCTGCGCCAGGTGTGCTGCGATCCGCGACTCGTCAGAACGCTCAAGGCGGCCAGCGAGGCGGGGGACGTTCCGGAAAAACCTGACCGGATGGGTAAGGTGGAGAAGGGCGCACGCGCCATGCGTTCGGCCAAGCTCGATCTGCTTCTGTCGATGCTGCCGGAACTGATCGAGGAAGGGCGCCGCGTGTTGCTGTTCTCGCAGTTCAC
Organism: Paraburkholderia aromaticivorans; assembly: GCF_012689525.1. NCBI lineage: Bacteria > Pseudomonadati > Pseudomonadota > Betaproteobacteria > Burkholderiales > Burkholderiaceae > Paraburkholderia > Paraburkholderia aromaticivorans. The sequence goes on along the minus strand of NZ_CP051515.1, from coordinate 2,053,612 downwards.
CGGCATGTTGTCGCTGATCGCGGAAGCGCTCAAAGAAGCCGCGATTCCCTACGTGGTTCTCACCGGCGACACGACGGATCGCGTCACGCCGGTCGAGCGTTTTCAGAAGGGCGAGGTGCCGCTGTTCCTGATCAGCCTGAAGGCGGGCGGCGTCGGCCTGAACCTGACCGCCGCCGACACCGTGATCCACTACGATCCATGGTGGAACCCTGCCGCCGAGAATCAGGCGACCGATCGCGCGCATCGGCTGGGGCAGGACAAGCCGGTGTTCGTCTACAAGCTGATCGCGGCGGGCAGCATCGAGGAAAAGATCGTTGAGTTGCAGGAGCAGAAGGCCGGGCTCGCCGACAGCATTCTTTCCGAAGACGCCGCCGGCGCCGCCAAATTCTCGGACGACGATCTCGACGCGCTGTTCGCGCCGATGCCCGAAATCGAAGGCGGCCGGTAGGAACCGGCAATCCAGAAAACCATCTTGAAACGTCCGGCGCGCATGCCGCGCCGCGCGACGTCGCGCCCGTTCGCGGGCGCTCAAATATCTCCAGATTCGATGCTGCCGTGAGCGCAAACGTGACAAATCGTCAAGGAACGCTCTGTTCCCGGCGATGCCGTCAACGCTTTGTCCTGACACTCGTTGAACACGCGACCGTGAAGCGGTCAGTCAACGCAGTTCGTTAAGGAAATACCGTCCATGAAGAAGCACATTTTCGCCGTTACGGTCGCGGGTCTGTTCTCGATCGGCGCATTCGCCCAGGCATCCACGCCGGTCGACGCATCGTCGCAAGCAGGCGTGGCTACGCAGGAAGCCTCGGCGTCGGCTGCGAAGCATCACCACAAGAAGAAGCATCACAAGCACGCGCATCGCCATCAGGCGGCGTCGGCTGTTGGCGGCGCGCAAGCCGCTTCGTCGAATGACGACGCGGCGCCGGTCAAGCCGTAAGCATCGCCCGACGATGTGAAGATGCGGGCCGGCGTAGGTCGCCGGCCCGGTTCGATTTACCCGGATCTCCCCGATGAAAACCTGTTTGTCCCGCTATGCCAAATCGGGCTCTTCCATGCTGTTCGCGTGGCTGCTGGCCGCGTCCTTGACGAGTTGCGCGCTGCCCGCGCCGCCGGCACGTCCGACCCATGTTGACGAAGCACCGCCGCCCGCGCCTGCATCTTTGCCTGCACCGGTGCCGACTTTGCAAGTCCCTGCCGGTTTCTACCGCGTCAATCCCGGCGACACGCAGATCGGCGTCGCCAAGGCGTTCGGTCGCGAGCCTTCGGCGATCACGCAGTGGAACCACTTGTCGCCCGCGGACGGCCTGCGCGCCGGTCAGGTGCTGCGCGTAGCGCCACCGCTAGTTGCCGGCGCCTCGGCCGCAGCCAGCGCGCCATCGAATTCACTCGCGCAAGCGCGCGCAATCTTCGCGGATAGCCCGAGCGAGCCTGCGTCCGCAAAAGCACGACTCGCGTGGCCGGTGAGCGGTCTGGTGACCGCGCCGTTCGTATCGGGCAAGACGAAAGGGATCGTGGTGGGCGGGCGCGTCGGCGAACCGGTGCGGGCGGCGTCGGGCGGCCGGGTGGTCTACGCGGGCGGGCGCATTGCGGCGTACGGCAAGCTGATCATCCTCAAGCACGACGCCCATCTGTTGACGGCGTACGGCAACAACCGCGCGCTGCTCGTCAAGGAAGGCACGGACGTCAAGGCAGGCGAGGTGATCGCCGAAATGGGCGCGGACGACAAAGGCCAGGCGTCGCTGCGCTTCGAAGTGCGCGCGGACGGCAAACCCGTCGATCCGCTCGAGTACCTCCCGAAACGCCAGTAACGCGGCGCGCTCGCGGCCTCGCCGCTCATCTGTAGTGACCTTGAACTCGAACGCGACGCGGAGCCTGCTGCAGGCAGTGCGTCGCGCGACGTGATGCCTATGACTTTCTATTTACATTGCTTTGCGGCGGGCCGGCGCACGTCCGCAGTCTTGCCAGTCTTGCTGCTCGGCGCGCTGCTCGCGCTGGCCGGATGTGCACAACCGGGCACCGGTCGCGATTCGCTGAGCGGCAGTGCTGCCGCCGCACGCAACGGGCAAAGTGCAACACAGGACGCGGCGCAAACCGGCGACATCGACGCATCGCGCGCATCAGACACCGCGAGTGACGAGCCGCCGCCCAATCCAGTGGCGAACGACGATGCCGCATCGTCCACGCCCGCCTGCGCATGCGGCAACACGCTCCGGCAAACCGGTATGGCGAGTTGGTACGGCAAGCAGTTCAACGGACGCCGCACCGCGAGCGGCGAGCGCTACGACATGCACGCGTTCACCGCGGCGCATCGCACCTTGCCGTTGGGCGCATGCGTACGGGTGACGGCGCTCGGCGGCGCGCGCTCGGTGATCGTTCGCATCAACGATCGTGGGCCGTTCGTGCGCGGACGGATCATCGATCTGTCGTATGCCGCCGCGCAGGCGCTCGGCTTCGGTTCGGCAGGTAAAGCGCAGGTCACGGTGGAACGCGTCGCGACGGCACGCCGCTGCCTGGAAGCCGCCGCCTGACGCCGACTGTGACTACGAAAGAGTGAAGGCCGAACATGTGGCCGATTGATTAAAGGCTGCCGTCATACTCCGACAACCGCGTCGACTGTAACAAAATCTCTGCGTATGTAAATTCCCGGTTGCGGACGTTTCAATTCATACGATTTTCAGCGCATATGGCGCAAGGTTTCCCTCCCGCGCGGATTACGTCCTACGTAATAACTACCTCGCTGTCAGTTACAAAAGCAGTTCTTTCATCTTGAGGTCGATTTTCTGACAGGCTAATTTGACTTCACTCGTGCGGCTGGACCCCTGCGAGCGTGTGATGTTTTGAGCGGCGTCGGCTTCGGATTGAGGCCACGCCGCATTTTTTGTCCGGATCGCGAGCCTCGCGGTTTAACAATCTTTAAACGATTTATTTTGAGACTGTTCCTATACTGACTCGCAAATTGTCAAATCACCACGAGCTGAATGCAGGACGCGGCCTGGAAAGACAACGGCGAACGGGCCATTCACCGTGCGAGCGAGATCAGCCGACCCGAACTACGACTCGTGCGGTCGATACCAATAAATGGCGTCGCATAGCCGGATCGGATAGCGGCTTAATCGCATTCGGAAAACAGCGGCCGTTTTTCGATTATGATGGCCTTCCCCCTCGATACCTCACGCCATAAAGCGAATCGCGTGTCTTCCTATCGAGACGGCGGCGGCAGGCCTGAACAGGGCGCAAGGCAAAGGACCACTCGTCGAAAAATGTGCAGCCGAAGATGAAATTGGAAGCCGGATCGTCGGCGCTCACGCCGTCATCCCGGTCATCTGCCGGCTAGCCGGCCACCAGTTACGAAGGATGTCGCGTTGCGGGGTTTTATGAGAATTGCTGTCCTGGATGACGATTCGGCTCAGGCCGACCTTGTTTGCCAAACGCTGTCGGCGGCGGGCCATATCTGTCACGCGTACGGTGCGGGCCGCGAACTGGTGCGGCAGTTGCGGCGCCAGACGTTCGATCTGCTGGTGCTCGACTGGAACGTGCCCGACATGTCGGGCGAAGAGGTGCTGCGCTGGGTGCGCGAAAGCCTCTCGGAGCGCCTGCCGGTGCTGTTCATGACGAGCCGCGGCCGCGAAACCGACATCACGTCGATTCTCAACACAGGCGCGGACGACTATGTCGTCAAACCGGTGTCCGCCGCGGTCTTGCTGGCGCGCGTCGGCTCACTCTTGCGCCGCGCGTACCACCTCAAGCCGCCCGCGGCGAAGGAAGTCTTCGGCGAATTCGAATTCGATCTGGGCGCCAAGCACGTGGTGGTGCGCGGCACGACGGTCGCCGTCACGCAGAAGGAGTTCGAACTCGCGCTCCTGCTGTTCCAGCATCTGAGCCGGCCGCTGTCGCGTGCGCATATTCTCGACGTGATCTGGAAGCAGGCGACCGACATTCCGTCGCGCACCATGGACACCCACGTGTCGATGCTGCGCAGCAAGCTCGGTTTGCGCCCGGAGCAGGGCTATCGGCTGACGCCGATTTACGGCTATGGCTACCGGCTGGAGCGAATCGATTCCGCCGCGCCGCCGGCACCAGCCGGCGAACGCCCTGAAGCGGGGGAGGCGTGACGGTTTCCGTCGATGGGGCAGCGCGCGGCACCCTGGTTTCGCCGGGCCGCCGCAGTGGCGCATGGCTGGCGGCAGCCGGCCTGCTCGCGATGACCTGTTTCGCGCCGGTGTCGGCGTCCACACAATCGTCGCGCGCGCCGAAGCCACGTGCGAAAGCCGCCACGCCGGTATACGTCTCGTATCTGACCCACGAAGGCGACACGCTCTACGATATCGCCGGCCGCTATATGCGCGACCCGAATGATTGGGCCGTGCTGAGCCGCCTGAATCATGTGCCCGCGCCACGCCGCATGCCGGCCGGCATCGCCTTGCTTCTGCCCGCCGACAAGCTCAAACAGGAACAGGAATCGGCCCGCGTGATCGCGACCAGCGGACCGGCCGAGCACGCGTTCGGCAAGAACCCCTACGTGCCGCTCGCCGAAGGCACGACGCTCGGCGAAGGCGACCGCGTGCGCACCGGGGACAATGGTTTTGTGACGCTGGAATTGCCGGACGGCTCGCACGTCACGGTGGGGCAGAACGGCCTGCTGGATATCGGCACGCTGCGGCGCACCACGCTGACCGGCGCCGGCGATCGCATGCTCGAACTGCGCAACGGCGAAGTCGAAAGCCAGGTCACACACGCGACGAAAAAGGACGACCGCTTCCAGATCCGCTCGCCGTCGGTTGTGGCGGGCGTGCGCGGCACGCGCTTCAAGGTCGCCTACGACGGCGACGCGCGAACCACCGCGGTGGAAGTGCTGGACGGCGCAGTCGGCGTCGACCCGGCCGCGCTCGGCGGCCGTGCCTCGGCGCCGCTGCCCGGCGTGCCGCTGCAGGCCTCCGCGCTACTCGTGAAGGCGCGCTTCGGCAGTGTGACGCGGGCGGGCGGCACGATCGGCGGCCCGGTCGAATTGCTGCCCGCGTCGGCGCTCACTCAGCCGGCCAAGGTGCAGGACGGCAAAACGGTCGCTTTCGATCTCGTGCCGGCCGACCGTGCCGTGAGCTATCGCGTGCAGATCGCGCGCGACGCCGACCAACTCGACCTGATCCGCGACCAGCGCGTGAGCGAGCCACACGCGGATTTCGGCGACCTGGCCGACGGCACCTATTTCGTACGTATCGCCGCGATCGACGCCCACGGTCTCGAAGGCCTGCCGCAGGTGTACGCATTCGAACGCCGCCAGTTCGGATTGGCCGCGTCGGCGACGCAGCGGGCCGGCAGCCGCGACTATGAATTCCGCTGGTTCGTCAGCCGCGCCACGGTCGAGACACGCTTCCGTTTCGTGCTGGCGACCACCGCCGATCTGCGACATCCGCTCGTGGATCGCACCGATCTGTCGGGCGGTCAACTGGTCGTGAGCGATCTGCCCGCCGGCGTCTATTACTGGACGATCGTCGCCGAGCAGTTCGAGAACGACCGCTTCTATGAAAAGAGCAGCGCGGTGCGCTCGTTTACGCTTGCGCGCTGACGCTGGTAGATTCACGGGGCTGAGCCACGCATCCGCCCGCTTTCTGGCTTCGAACCAAGCAACCCTTTGCCGACCACACCTACGCGCCTGAGCCTCGATCCGCGCGCCCGTCTCGGACGGCGCGCCGGCCGCCGCTTCCTGATCGAATGGGTGGGCATCGGCTGTCTCGGCCTCGTGGTGATTCTGCTCAGTTCGCTCGGCCGTTTGAGTGCGAGCGTCGATCAACTGGTCTACGACCGCTTTCTGAGCCTGCATGCGCCTCCTTTGTTGCGCGATATCGTGGTGGTCGAAATCGACAATGCGAGCATCGCGCAACTCGGCCGCTGGCCGTGGCCGCGCAGTGTTCACGCGAAGCTGCTCGAACAGATCGCCAGCGCAAAGCCCGCCGCGGTGATCTACGACGTGCTGTTCACCGAAGCCAATCCGCAAGACGCCGAACTCGCCCGTGCCATCGCGCTGAGTCCGACCTATTTGCCGGTATTGCTCACCGCGCCCGATGAGCGCGGGCGCCGCGTCGTGGTCGAACCGGTGGCGCCGCTCGCGCATGCGGCGGCGGGGCTCGGCCATATCGATCTCGAAGTCGACAGTGACGGCATCGTGCGCAGCGTCGCGCGGTACGAGGACGACGCCGATTCGCGCTGGCCGCAATTGATGGTGCCGGTCGCCCAGGCGGTGGAGCACGGCTCGCTCCATCTGAACGGCGGGCAACGCAGCCACCCCTTGACCGAAGCCGCCGACGACGACGGCGGCGAAGGCCGTTTCCTGATCCCATTCGGTCCGAACGCGCAGAACTACACGAAGCTGAGTTTCGCGCGCGTGCTCGCCGGCGACGTGACGCCGGAGCAGTTGCGCGGCCGCATCGTGCTGATCGGCGTGACCGCGTCCGGCTTGTACGACCGCTTCGCGACGCCGGTGTCCGGCGAACTCGGTCCGCTGCCCGGCGTGTATATCCACGCAAACGTACTCGACACGCTGCTCACCGGCAGCGAGATCGAGCCGGTCTATCCGTGGATTCTGTTCGCGGTGTCGCTCGTGCCGCTTGCCGCGTTGCTGGCCGGATTTCTTGTACTGTCGCCGCGCCGTTCGTTGCTGCTGACCGGCGCACTGTGTCTGCTCGCGGCGGCCGGCAGCGCGGCGTTGCTGTACGGCGCGCGGCTCTGGATGTCGCCGGTGCCGGCGATCGTGGGTCTCGTGGCCGTCTATCCGATCTGGAACTGGCGGCGCCTCGAAATGACGATGGCCTATCTGCGCGGAGAACTGCAACGCCTCGCCGACGAACCCCATCTGCTGCCCGAAACGCCGCAGCGCCGCCGCGAGTTCGGCGGCGACGTGCTGGAGCAGCATATGGCGCTGATGGCGCAGGCCGCGCAACGCGTGCAGGACATGAAGCGTTTCGTGTGGGACAGCCTCGACAGCATGCCCGAGCCGATCCTCGTCAGCGACGTGCGCGGCGTCGTGCTGATCGCCAACCACGCCGCCAAGGCGCATTTCGCGCGCCTCGGCGCGCCGCTGCCCGAAGGCCGTTCGATGCAGGCCGTGCTGGGCGGACTGACGCTCGTGAAGACGATCGACACCGATGCGGCGTCGGATGCCGAAAACAATCTGCTCGCTCGGACGCATTGGCCGGCGCCGCTCGATCCGGCGCGCCACGATTTCGCCGCGCTGATGGCGCACGGCGTCGAGGTGCGCGACGCCCACGAGCGCGACCATTTGCTGCGCTACGCGAACTGCACCAACGAGCAGGGCGAGACCACCGGCTGGATCGCGGGCCTCGTCGACGTGTCGGCCTTGCATGCGGCCGAGCGTCAGCGGGAAGACGCGCTGCGGCTCCTCTCGCACGACATGCGTTCGCCGCAGGCGTCGATTCTCGCGCTGGTGGAGATCGAGCGTGCCCGGCGCGAGCCGGTACTCGCGCGCGGCTTGCTGGAGCGCATCGAACGCTACGCGCAGCGCGCGCTCACGCTGGCCGACGACTTCGTGCAACTGGCGCGCGCCGAATCGCAAACCTATGTGCTCGAACCGGTGAGCCTGGCCGAGTTGCTGATCGACGCGAGCGACGAAGTCTGGCCGCAGGCGCACGCCAAACGCATCAAGCTGCACGCGGAGACTGGCGCTGCCGACGCAGCCGACGACGGCCACTGGATCTGCGCCGACCGTTCGCTAATGACGCGCGCGCTCGTCAACATTCTGAACAACGCGGTCAAGTACAGTCCGCCGGATACGCGGATCGTGTGCAGCCTGGCGAGCCTGACGCCGAAGGGCGTGCCGGGCGCGGCCAGGCGTGTGTCGTGCACGATTCGCGATCAGGGCTACGGCATTCCGAAGGAGCAGCAGGCGGGGCTATTCGAGCGCTTCCGGCGGTTTCACGAAACCGAGCGGCCGGAAGTGGGCGGCGCGGGGCTCGGCATGGCCTTCGTCAAGACAGTCGTCACGCGCCATGGTGGCGATGTCGAGGTGGCCAGCGAGCCCGGCCAGGGCACGGCGTTTACGATCTGCCTGCCGGTGCTCGAAGACGCACAATCGGGCGCCTCCCTCACACCGCGCACATGACGTATGAACACGCACCTTATCGAAGCGAGAAGATGGTGAAAGCAATCCTGATCTGTGCCGCGCTGGCCGCGGCGAGTCTTACCGGTTGCGCGGGCCCGAGCGCCGATGTGCATACTGCCGATGCCGCGAACGCGGCCGCCGCGCTGCAAGGCGAACGGACTTACACGATCGCGCGCATGCCGTCGCAAGAGGCCAGCGCGGATCATCCGCAATTCGAACGCTTATTGGCGGAAGAGCTGACGAAGCAGGGCTTCGTTGAAACGACGGGGCAGCCCGCGCGTTATCTGCTCTCGGTTGCCTACGACACGCGGCCGGCGACGATCGGTGTCGGTGAAAAAGGCTGTACGTCGGGCGAGTGTGCCCGGCCGCCCGAAACACCGTTCTCGCTGTTCGGCGGTCCCGCGTACCAGCATGCGCTGACGCTGCGGTTTTTCGAGCGCGCGAGCGGACAGGAGGTCTACAAAGTCAGCGCGGTGAGCAGCGACCGCGACGCGGATCCGCTGCATGCCATGCCGACGCTCGTCAAAAGCGCGCTGGCCAGGATTCCCTTCGATGCGCCGCCCGATTGGCGCGTGAAATTGCGCGCCGACGAAACTGGCGGCGTGCCGGCAGTGATGTCGGTCAAGCCGCTTCAGCCGTAACGCGCGTCGAGGTCATTCCGGTGCATCGCTGTCTTCCGGCCAGCGGTTTTCGAACACGCAATCGGCGAGCGGCATGCGGCTCGCCCAGCGTTCGGTTTCCAGCATCGGCTCGCTATAAAACTGGTCGACGTGGCCCAGACACAGAATTGCCACGGGACGTGCGCCCTCGGGCATGTGCAGCAGTTGGCGAACCGCGTCGACGTCGAACAGCGATACCCAGCCCATGCCGAGACCTTCGGCGCGCGCGGCCAGCCACATGTTCTGGATCGCGCACGCCACCGACGCGAGGTCCATCTCCGGCAAGGTGCGGCGGCCGAAGATGTGGCGCTCGCGGCCGTCCATCAGCGCCATCACCAGCAACTCGCCGCAGTCCAGCATGCCTTCCACTTTCAGCTTCATGAACTCTTCGCGGCGTTTGCCGAGCGCATCGGCGGTGGCGAGGCGTTCGCTCTCCACTGTGTCATGCAAGGCTGTCCGCAGCGCGGGATCGGTGATCCGCGCGATCCGCCACGGCTGCATGAAGCCGACGCTCGGCGCGTGATGCGCCGCGTCGAGCAGACGCTGCAGCACGGCCGGGTCGACCGGATCGCGCACGAAATGGCGCATGTCGCGGCGTTCGTAAATCGCGCGGTAGACGGCGTCGCGCTCGGAATCGTTAAAAGGCTTCGCCATGGAACAGGGCGGCCGTGAAGGCCGGGTTGGAGGGCCAATAAGCGTGCATGTAAGTCGCCACGATCGAGCCGGCGCGATAGATAGCCTCGCCGGGCGCGTCGCCTTGCGGCCTTGTGGCTGAGCGCAGCGGCGTGAGCGACGTGTTCAGCTTCGAGTAGTGAAATGTGTGGCCGGTCATCGGCCCGTACAGGCTGTCGATCTGTTGCATGCCGAGCGCGGTGAAGCGCGTTTGCATCGTCGCATGGCCGGGCAGCAGGCCGAGCATCGGCGTACTCGCGCCGTGCGTGTCGGTGAGCTGGTCGAGCAGATAGAGCATGCCGCCGCATTCGGCGATGAGTGGTTTGCCGGCGGCCGCGTGCGCGCGGATGGTTGCTGCGCTGTGCGTGTTGCTTGCCAGTGTGGCGGCGTGCAGTTCAGGGTAGCCGCCGGGGAGATAGACAGCGTCCGCGTGTTCGGGTGGTGGTTCGTCGGCGAGCGGCGAGAAGAAGGCGACTTGCGCGCCCAGTGCTTCCAGCAGCGCGATGTTGGCGGGATAGATGAACGAGAACGCGGCATCGCGTGCAATCGCAATCGTTTTGCCATCCAGCAGGCGCGGCAGTATCTCCGGCGCAGCCTCGCCGAACTCGACCGGCGGCGGCAATTCGGCCAGCGCGGTGCGGCCTAAAGTGTCGGCGGCGTGATCCAGGCGCGCGTCAAGATCGTCGATTTCGTCCGCCTGATGCAAGCCGAGGTGGCGATCGGGCAGCGCGATTTCATCGCTCGCGGCAATGTGTCCGCACCAGCGCAGCCCCGGTGGTAACGCTTCTTCAAGCATCTGCGCATGCCGCGCGGAGCCGACGCGATTGGCGAGCACGCCATAAAACGGCACCTGTAGCCGGAATTGCGCGAGACCGAAGGCGACCGCGCCGAAGGTCTGCGCCATCGCCTTCGCCGAAATCACCGCGAGCACCGGCACGCCGAACGTGGTGGCGAGATCCGCGCTGCTCGGCGTGCCGTCGAACAGACCCATCACGCCTTCGATCAGGATCAGGTCGGCTTCGGCGGCCGCTTGCGCGAGCAGCGCGCGGCAGGCGGCTTCGCCCACCATCCATAGGTCCAGCGAGAGGACCGGCGCGCCGCTCGCGCGCGCCAGAATCATCGGGTCGAGAAAGTCCGGTCCGGTCTTGAAGACACGCACGCGTCGCCCCAGCCGCCGATGGTAGCGCGCCAGACCCGCGGTGATCGTGGTCTTGCCTTGACCCGACGCGGGCGCGCTGATGAACAGGGCGGGGCACGCGGCCATGGCTCAGAACTCCACGCCGCGCTGCGCTTTCACGCCTTGCTCGCGATACGGATGCTTGACGATGCGCATTTCGGTGACGAGATCGGCGGCTTCGATCAGCGCGTCCGGCGCGTGACGGCCGGTCACCACCACGTGCAGCATCGGCGCGCGCGCGGTCAGCACTGAAAGGACTTCGTCGAGCGGCAGGTATTCGTACTTGAGCACGGTGTTCAACTCGTCGAGGATCACCATCTGATAGTCGCCGCTTTCGATCATCCGGCGCGCTTCGTCCCAGCCTTTGCGCGCGGTCGCGATGTCGGCGTCGCGGTTCTGCGTGTTCCAGGTGTAGCCGTCGCCCATTGTGACGAAATCGCAGTTGGCGATCGCGCCGAGAAAGTCGCGCTCCGACGTGTGCAGCGCGCCCTTGATGAACTGCACGACGCCCAGACGCATGCCGTGGCCCAGCACGCGCACGGCCATGCCGAACGCAGCAGTAGTTTTGCCTTTGCCAGTGCCGGTGTTGACGATCAGCAGGCCTTTTTCGACGGTGGCGTTGGCCTGTTTTTTCTCGTGGCCTTCACGGCGGCGCTCGGTCATGCGTTGATGCGATTCGGGATCGGTCTTCATGGCAAGTCCTGTTTCTGTGTGTCGTTGTCTGGGTGTTTGCGTTCGGCGTGAGTGATGGCTGACGCGATCGCCACGGTGACGCCGGCATAAACGGTTTTGCGCACGAGGAGCGTGGCGCGAGGCGCGTCGCACCCTGCGGATTCACTGAGACCGGCCCCGCCCGCCGCGCTAAGCAGCGCGCACGGCTCGCAGACGCCGTCCACGCCGAGATGCTCGCGCACTGCCGCCGAAGGCTCCGCCACCGGCACCGCCGCGATCTGTTCAAGGCTGAAGAATGTCAGCGGCAGCGCATGACGCGCACAAAATTCGAGCAGGCCCGCTTCACGGGCTTTGGTATCGAGCGAGGCGACGGTACGGATTTCGTCAAATGAATGTACGCCGAGCGCGGCGCGCACCGCGGCTTCGATCTGCCCAGCCGAGCTGTGCAAACGGCAACCGATGCCGACGCTCAGCGTTTTCATCGCGTATCCGTTCCGTCCGCGGGCGGCGTTGCAGCGTCGGCATGCGCCGCCGCGCGCGCCAACGCGAGCGACGCCACGCCGCCGATCACCACGATCGCCGGCGAGCCGAGTCCGGCACGCGCGACGGTGTCGGCGAACTCGCCGAGCCGCGCGAGCGCATGGCGTTGCTCGGGACGCGTGGCCGATTCGATTGCCGCGCACGGCGTGTCGGCGCTCATGCCGGCCGCGAGCAGCGCGCCGACGATATCGTTGAGCCGCCGCATCCCCATGTAGATCACGAGCGTCATGCGCGTGGCCACGAGCGCGGCCCAGTCGGGCTCGCCGCTGCCCGCGCCGTGTCCGGTGACGAACACCACGCCCTGTGCGTGATCGCGATGCGTGACCGGAATGCCGATCGCCGCGGGCGCCGCGATGCCCGCCGTGATGCCGTTGATGACTTCCACCTCGATACCCGCCGCGTGCAGCGCCTGCTGTTCTTCGCCGCCACGGCCGAATACGAACGGATCGCCGCCTTTCAAACGCGCGACGCTACGCCCGGCCCGCACATGTTCGAGCATCTGCGCGACGATGCCTTCCTGTGGCGTGGACGGATGGCCGCCGCGTTTACCGACGTAGACGACGAGCGCGTCGGCGCGCGCGAACTGCAGCACCTCGGGATTCACCAGGTCGTCGACCAGCACTACATCGGCTTGCGCCAATGCACGGGTGGCCTTGATGGTCATGAGCTCGACGTCGCCGGGGCCGGCGCCGATCAGCCAGGCGCGGGTCATCGCGACGTGCATGGCGAGCGCCATGTCGTGACGAGCAGGAAGGGATGAAGCGCGAAGGGTCGCCAGACGGCGGACTTTGGGGTCATGCAGTGCTACGGATTCAGGCACGGCGCCATGTGCGGCTCGTAGCGATTCCAGACGGAACCCGCCTACGCGGACACACTTCGTCGTGCTTCAGCGCCATCACATCCGTCCCTCGCGGATTCCGGCGTCCGGCGGCGTGACGTTCGCCACCTCCGCGTCTGGCCGGTATCCGGGCTGGCGGCCTCATGCGCTTTGCCTTCCCGTCCGCATTCGATGAAATGTGCCGGACAGTGGCATAAAAAACGCATGCGCGGCGCAAGTCGATTCAACATCGCGCCGCAGGTCGCTTACCGTTGCGGGGACAGCACAGATTGAGCGCACAGAGCGCTGCCTGTTTCCCGTTTAACTGCACACGCGAATGCATGTGCGGGCACCAAACGCGCGCATACGATAGCACATGGCGCCCCGCCCGATAAGCGCTTGCGGCTTGCGTTTCCTTGACGGCACCGGGCCGCGGGCCTACACTCGCACGCACTTTGGTGCTCGTGTGCGCGCTCGTGCGCATGCAGTTAAACGGGAAACAGGGTGCCTGCCTGCCATGGATCGGGTCAACCTGTGCTGCCCCCGCAACGGTAAGCGAAATGTGGTGCTAAGTTCAGAGCTTTAGCGCCGCGGAGCCGGCTTCGATGTCCACGCGCAAGGCCGCGTCGGCATATTACCCACTGGGCGAGAAACCACTCGCCCGGGAAGGGGAAGCGGCGCTTTCGCCAGCCCGGATACCGGCCAGAATACGAAGAACGAACGCCGCGGGGATGCGGCGCTGCGTTCATGATCTCATTCCCGTTTTCTGTTTTTCTGTTGTCGCGGCAACGCCGTCGTTCGTCCCCGTGTTTTGTTATCGTCGTGGCTCATCGGGCGTGTGCTCCGTTTGCCATTGCGCGCAGACAGATAGACAAACACGCCGGCGTGCACGTGCAACTCCTACGGATGGACCTCACGATGCAAACTCAAATGCGCAAGATCCCCGTCACCATCGTCACGGGCTTTCTCGGCAGCGGCAAGACCACGCTGCTGCGGCATATTCTTCAGCATGCGGGCGGCAAGCGCATCGCGGTGATCGTCAACGAGTTCGGCGAGCTCGGCATCGACGGGGAAATCCTCAAGGGTTGCGGCATCGGTTGCGATGAAAACGGCGTCGAAACCGAAGGTCAACTGTATGAACTCGCGAATGGCTGCCTGTGCTGCACCGTGCAGGAAGAGTTTTTTCCGGTGATGGAAAAACTCGTGGAGCGCCGCGACCAGATCGATCACGTGCTGATCGAGACGTCGGGGCTCGCGCTGCCGAAGCCGCTGGTGCAGGCGTTCAACTGGCCGCAGATCAAGAACAGTTTCACCGTGGATGCCGTGGTCACCGTGGTGGACGGCCCGGCCGCGGCAAGCGGTCAGTTCGCCGACAATCCGATCGCCGTGGATGCGCAGCGCAAGGCCGATCCGAATCTCGATCACGAGTCGCCGTTGCACGAATTGTTTGAAGACCAGTTGTCGGCTGCCGATCTGGTGATTCTGAACAAGACGGATTTGCTCGACGACGCGCAGCAAAGCGCGGTTGAAATTTCGATCCGCGAAGAAATTCCGCCGCAAGTGAAGATCGTGCGCGCGCACAAGGGCCAGCTCGATCTGCATACGTTGCTGTGCCTCGAAGCGGCGTCGGAAGAGTCGATCCACTTGCGCCACGATCACCACGGTTCCGCCGACGACGCCGACCACCATCACGACGAGTTCGACTCGGTGGTCGTGCAGGCGAACGCGTCGTCGCGCGAGGCGGTGATCGCCGCGCTGCAACAGCTCGTCGAAACCAACACGATCTACCGCGTCAAAGGTTTCGCGGCGCTGCCGGGCGCGGCGATGCGTCTGGTGATTCAAGGCGTCGGGCGCCGCTTCGACAGCTATTTCGATCGACGCTGGCAGGCCGGCGAAAGCGGCCCGAGCCGCTTCGTGCTGATCGGTGAAGACCTCGATCAGCCCGCGCTGCAGCGTGCGTTCGACGCGGCGCTCGGCGTGCCGTCGAGCGTCGAAACGCAACAGGCGTAAGCGCTCATGCATCTGCTGCGCACCACGCCGGGCGGTTTTGTCGACGATACGCAAGGCGTGATCCGTATCGATCAGCAGCCCGCGGATATCGTGGTGCTCAGTTCCGCCGATACCACGCTGTCGCTGCTGGCGAGCGTTTTTCCGCGGCTCGGTGAAGGCTTCCCGAGCGTACGGCTCGCGAACGTCACGTATTTGCGGCAATCGGCGTCGGTGGATTTTTATCTCGAAGACGTCTTGCAGCATGCACGCGTGGTGGTGGTCGATCACCTCGGTGGCGAGGCGTATTGGCCTTACGGCATTGAGCAGGTGGTGGCGCTCGCTGAGCGCAAGCAGCAGACGCTCGCGATGTTCTCCGGCGATCTGCAGGAAGATCCGAATCTGCTCGCGCGTAGCACTGCGAGCCCCGATCTGTGCCATCAGCTCTGGCGCTATCTGCGTGAAGGCGGCCCGCAAAATGCCGAGGCGTTTCTGCGCTGCATCGCGCACCGCGCCTTTGGCTGGGGACGTGAGCCCGCGCCGCCGCGCGCGTTGCCGGCCGCGACGCTTTACCATCCCGAACGCGACACGCCGACCATGGCCGACTGGCAGGCGCGTTGGCAACAGCACGCGCCGGTCGCGGCGATCCTGTTCTACAAGGCGCATCTGCAGGCGGCCAATACGGCCGTGTTCGATGCGCTGATCGACGCGCTCGAATCGCAAGGTCTGAATCCGCTGCCGATCGCGATTACCTCTCTGAAAGATGCGATGAGCCGCGACGTCGTGCAATCGCTGTGCGCGCAGCACGATGTCGCGCTGGTGCTGAACACGACCGCGTTCGCCGCGTCCGCAATCGACGACCCCGAGCCGCTCGCGCTCGCCGGCGACGCGCCGGTGTTTCAGGTGATCCTGAGCGGCGGCAACCGCGAGGATTGGGTCAAGGACAATCAGGGTCTCAATTCGCGCGATATCGCCATGCATATCGCGCTGCCGGAAGTGGATGGCCGCATCATCACGCGCGCGATCAGTTTCAAGGGCCTCGCGTACCGTTGTCCGCACACTCAGGTCGATGTGGTGCGTTATCAGCCGGACGCCGAGCGGGTGCGTTTTCTCGCCGAGCTGAGCCGACGCTGGTGCCGTCTGCGTTCACTCGATAACGCGGACAAGAAACTCGCGCTGATCCTCGCCAACTATCCGATGAGCGAAGGGCGCATCGGCAACGGCGTGGGACTCGATACGCCGGCCTCGGTGGTCGGCATTCTGTCGATGCTGCGCGACGAAGGTTATCGTCTCGCCGACTTGCCCACGGACGGCGGCGCGCTGCTGAAAAAGCTCACCGAAGGCGTGACCAACGATCCGGTCGTGCGCGATCTGCGTCCCGCGCTGCAAAGCCTCGCGCTCGACGACTATCTCGCGCACTTCAACGCCTTGCCCGCCGAAACGCGCCAGGCGCTGAACGCGCGTTGGGGCACGCCCGACCAGGATCCGACGCTGCGACGCGGCCGTTTCATGATCGCGGGCTGGCGTTGCGGGCAGGTGTTCGTCGGCATTCAACCGTCGCGTTCGCGCGAGCAGGGCGATTACGCGAGTTATCACGACGCCGAGCTGGTGCCGCCGCATGCGTATCTGGCGTTCTATTTCTGGTTGCGTCACCAGTTCGGCATCGACGCGGTCGTGCATGTCGGCAAGCACGGTAATCTCGAATGGCTGCCCGGCAAGAGCGTCGCGTTGAGCGATACCTGCTGGCCCGATCTGATTCTTGGGCCGATGCCGCATCTGTATCCGTTCATCGTCAACGATCCGGGCGAGGGCAGCCAGGCGAAACGCCGTACGCAGGCCGTCATTATCGATCACCTGATGCCGCCGCTCACGCGTGCCGAAAGTTACGGACCGTTGCAGGACCTGGAGCGCCAGGTCGATGAATACTATGAAGCGTTGATGGTCGATCCGCGCCGCTCGAAGCTGTTGCGGCGCACGATTCTGGCGACCATCGTCGAACATAAGTTGCATGAGGAACTGAGTCTTGCGGCGCCGAACGGGCAGGATGATGAAGACGCGCTGCTCACGCGCGTCGATGCGTGGCTGTGCGAGTTGAAGGAAGCGCAGATTCGCGATGGCTTGCATACGTTTGGGCAATCGCCTGATGGCGTGCAGCGGCGCGATACGTTGCTGGCGTTGGGACGCTTTCCTGTCGGCGATGGGCAAGGCGGCAAGGCCGGGTTGATCGATGCATTGGCGCGTGATCTGAAGATGGATCATCTGTTCGATCCGTTGTCGGTGGATTGGTCGGCGGTGTGGGACGGGCCGCGTCCCGATGCGCTGCAGCGTGTGAGCGATGCGCCGTGGCGGCATTGCGGCGATACGCGCGAACGGCTGGAGTTGCTGGCGGCCGAGTTGCTGCGAGACGTGTGCGGCGATCGAACGGACGCATCAGCAGCGCCGTTTCTTGCGGTTAGCTTGCCGCAAGCGGAGCAAGTGATCGAGCGTCTGCGTGACGACGTACTGCCGCGGCTCGACGCCTGCGGCCCGCAGGAAATGCTTCAGCTAAAGCGTGGCCTCGAAGGGCGTTTCGTGCCGCCTGGACCGAGCGGTTCGCCATCGCGTGGCCGGCCCGACGTGCTGCCCACCGGCCGCAACTTCTATTCGGTCGACACGCGCGCGGTTCCCACGCAAGCCGCCTGGTCGCTCGGCTTGAAATCCGCCCAGCAACTGATCGAACGGCATTTGCAGGAGAAGGGCGACTATCCGCGCGCCATCGGTCTGTCCGTTTGGGGCACCGCGACCATGCGCACGGGTGGCGACGATATCGCCCAGGCGCTCGCGTTGCTCGGCGTGCGGCCGAAGTGGGCACCGGGCAGCCATCGCGTGACCGATTTTGAAATCATGCCGATCGAGGTGTTCGACCGGCCGCGTATCGATGTCACCTTGCGAGTGTCCGGTTTCTTCCGCGACGCCTTCGCCAACGTCATGCATTTATTCGACGCCGCCGTGCAAGCCGTCGCCGAACTCGACGAACCCGAGGACCTGAATCCGATTCGCGCACGCGTGCTGCGCGAGCGCGATGCGCTGATCGCGCGCGGCATGGACGCCGCCGAAGCGCGCAAGCGCGCCGGCTGGCGCGTGTTCAGCGCGCGGCCCGGCGCTTACGGCGCGGGTCTGCAGGACATGATCGACTCGCAGCAATGGCAGACCGACGCCGATCTCGCGAACGCGTATCAGGCGTGGGGCGGCTACGCATACACGCAAAAGAGCGCGGGCGAAGAGGCGCGTCACGCGTTCGGCACGCGCCTCGCGGCAATGGACGTGGTGCTGCAGAACCAGGACAACCGCGAACACGACTTGCTCGATTCGAACGATTACTACCAGTTCCAGGGCGGCATGGTCGCCGCGGTGCGGCATCTGGCCGGCGATCAGCCGAGTGTGTATCACGCCGACCACAGCAATCCGGCCGCGCCGCGCGTGCGCACGCTGCATGAGGAGATCGCGCGCGTGATCCGCTCGCGCGTGGTCAATCCGAAATGGCTCGATGGCGTGAAGCGTCACGGCTACAAGGGCGCGGCGGAAATCGCTGCGACCGTCGACTATCTGTATGGTTACGACGCGACCGCGCGCGTGATCGCGGATCATCAATATGCGCTCGTGACGGATGCTTATTTGAACGACGCGGACACCCGCGAGTTCTTGCAGCGGCACAACCCTCACGCGTTGCATTCGATCTGCGAGCGTTTGCTCGAAGCCATGCAGCGCGGTTTGTGGCAGGCGCCCGGCGACTATCGCGCGCAAGTCGAACAGCATCTGCTTGCGAGCGAGCAGCAGATCGAAGGAATGCAAACATGAATCCAGCGATGAGTGCGGCCAACGCGCGGCCCGTTTTTCCCTTTGCCGCGCTGATCGGCCAGGCGCCGTTGCAGCAGGCGCTACTGCTGGCCGCCATCGATCCGGGCTTAAGCGGCGTGCTGGTCACCGGGCCACGTGGCACGGCGAAGTCGACCGCGGCGCGCGCGCTGGCTGAGTTGCTGTCGGAAGGGCAACTGGTGAATCTGCCGCTTGGCGCCAGCGAAGATCGCTTGATCGGCACGCTCGATATCGAAACCGTGTTGCGCGACGGTTCGGTGCGCTTCTCGCCCGGTCTGCTCGCGAAAGCGCACCGCGGCGTGCTGTATGTGGACGAAGTCAATCTGCTGCCCGACGCGCTCGTCGATGCCTTGCTCGACGCGGCGGCTAGCGGCGTGAATACCGTCGAGCGCGATGGCGTATCGCATAGCCACGACGCGAGCTTCGTGCTGATCGGCACGATGAACCCTGAAGAGGGCGAACTGCGGCCGCAATTGATCGATCGTTTCGGTTTGATGGTCGAGTTGCAGAACTGTTTCGAGCCGCGTGTGCGTCAGGCGATAGTGAAAGCGCGGCTGGCGTTCGATCTCGATCCGCAGGGTTTTCGTGCGGGCTATGCGCAGCAGCAGGCGGCTCATGTCGAGCGGATTCGAGCGGCGCGCGGCAGGTTGCCGCAACTCGCGTTCGATGACGCCGTGCATGCGCATGTGAGCGCGCTGTGCATCGACGCCGCCGTGGATGGTTTGCGCGCCGATCTCGTGATGCTGCGCGCGGCGCGTGCGTTGGCGGCGCTCGAACAGGCGGCCGCGGTGACGGCGGAGCATGTCGATCGGGTGGCTGAGGCGGTGTTGGCTCATCGGCGGCAGGTTCGCGAGTCGTCGGCGGCAGGTGATGCGCGTGAGAGTGACGGCGAGCGGGAGGCTTCTTCCGATAGCCGCTCTTCATCCGCGGAAGGCAATGCGCCGCCGGCCGCGGCTGCCGGCGAGAGCGATTGGGGCTACCTCGCGCCCGAGCCGGCCGCGACCACGCACGTCAAAGGCGTCATTCCACTGAACGTAAAAAAACGCTGAGCCATCGGAAGGGCGCCGCCGCTGACTCGCGCAGCGGTTTTCGATGGTTTCAAGGCGCTGGCGCAGATGCGCGCGGGCGCTTGCGCGGGCAACCGGGCAAGCGCATCGACTGGCCGCCGACACTCGCCGCGATGCGACAGAACGCGCTGCGCGCCGAGCATCTGCGTTTCATGCGCGAAGCGCCGCGTGGCGGCGTGCTGCATTGCTTCGTGCTCGATTGCTCCGGTTCCATGCTGGCCGGGCAGCGCCTTGCGCTCGCCAAGGGATTGCTGATCGCCTTGTTCGACCGCGCGAGCGCGGCGCGTGCCGAGGCGGCGCTGGTCTGTTTCGGTGGCACTGGTGCGGATGTGCGTTTCGGTCCCGCTGTGCCGCGCTGGTGGAACGAGCAGTGGCTGAGGCCAGTGGGCGGCGGAGGCGGCACACCGCTGGCCGCAGGCGTTCAGCGTGCATCCCAACTGCTGGATCGCAGCGCGCGTCGCAAGCCCGGGCAGCAACGCTGGTTGTGGATTCTGACCGATGGCCGCACGCGTGACATGCCGGCGCGGCCGCTGGATGCGGACGAAGTGGTGTTCGTCGATTTCGAGCGCGAGGCGATCCGGCTGGGCCGCTGCGAAGTGCTCGCCGATGCGTGGGGCGCGCGGCGTTTCACGCCAGAAGAACTGATAGTGATGGGCTGAGCGGCACGCGGGCCTTGCCGCTCTCGGGCCTGCGCTTATTTCAGGCCGCTCGACCAATACACCACATCGTCCTGACGGTCGAACACGAAGACTTTCATCGCCATCTGCTGGGCTGCATCGAGTTGATCGAGTTCGAGCCCGTGCGTCGAAGGCTCACCCGGGCCGCTACCTTTCTGCACGTTGCGGATCACCGCCGTGGTTTCGATCTCCGTGTCGAGATCCTTCGATTTCAGGCAGAACGCAACGCGCAACCGGTCGCCGACAGCGCCGAGAGTCCACGAGGCGTCCAGCGACATGCCGAGTGCGCTGATGCCTTTCGCGAGTCCGAGGCCCTCATACGATTCCCCGCTTTGACCGATGCCGAAACGCACCGCGAGGTGCGCGCGGACGCGGATCGATTTGCGTTCGCGCAGGCGGCGGATCACGCCGGGCTTCGACAGCACGACGTAGTCGAACGGCGCGCGGCAGATCGCCTCGATCGTGCACACGAAACGAAACACCGCATGGCTGGCGATCGCGACGATTTCGATGTTTTCGCCGATGCCCAGCGGGAAGATGCGGCCTTCGTGCATCGGCGGAGTGACGAAGAGCGAATGATTCGGCGCGAAACCGATGATGCGGCACGGATGCATGGGCGCGCCGCTGCCGAGCTGCGAGCGCACACCGATCAATGCACCGATTTCCAGGTGCATGTCCTTGAGCGTCAGTTCGCCGTTGGGATCCGCTTGCGGCTCTGCCTGGCGCGGCGGTTGCGCGGCCGCGCCCAGTAAGTCGCCGCGCTGCGGACGGAAGTGCCCGAACAGGAATTTGCGCTCGTCCGGGGTCGCCAGGATGGTGCCGCTGGCGAAAAGAAGCGTGCCGTCGGCGTCGACGATCGGCCAGTCGAGAGGCGTGCCTACCGGCACCTTTTCCGGATCTAGGGCTGGCGTTTGGGCTGCGGAAGAGGCTTCCTCGACGTGTTCCTCGACTGGATTGTCCATGATCGGCGGCTATTTAAGTGACGGGATATCTTGGTTGACGGCTGGCGAGGGGGAAACTTTAGTTTTTTCGGCGGTGCCGGCTTTCCCGTTCTTTCGACGCTGCTGTCGGGTGTGCGCCGGATGTGTGTCGTGGCTCTGTATAGTAAGGAGGCTCGTTTGGCTGATTTGGCAGCGGGGAGGTGCGGCCGCTGACTACCTGGCTGGCCGTCACGAGTACGATTGCCTCGTGAGTGGTCAATTAGATCGGATGACTAACTAATTTGACGGCGTTGTGGTGGTGGTCTGTTTCCGTGTCTCTCAACTTTCTGAAAAATATTGCGCGAAGGGGGTTGACGACCCCTCTCTCGCTCTCCATAATCTCGTTTCTCTGCTGCTGATGCAGCGACGCAGAACGAAGCGGTGCCGGGTAGTTGAAGTGCGGTGCCGGTTCGGTAGTGAATGCGGACTCGATCTTTAAAAATTAACAGCCGATAAGTGTGGGCGCTTGATGCGCGACGCGCGGTGGATCCTTCGGGATCTGCTGAACAAGCGAAAGTATCAAGTCTCACACAGTAATGAAAGGAAGGTTTGACTGTCGCAAGATGGTTGGATCATTCGTCAGTACGTTGAGTGAGCGACCGGTCTCGGAAGAGACCGAAAAACAGTAACAGGTTTGAACTGAAGAGTTTGATCCTGGCTCAGATTGAACGCTGGCGGCATGCCTTACACATGCAAGTCGAACGGCAGCACGGGGGCAACCCTGGTGGCGAGTGGCGAACGGGTGAGTAATACATCGGAACGTGTCCTGTAGTGGGGGATAGCCCGGCGAAAGCCGGATTAATACCGCATACGATCTGCGGATGAAAGCGGGGGCTCCTTCGGGACCTCGCGCTGCAGGGGCGGCCGATGGCAGATTAGCTAGTTGGTGGGGTAAAGGCCTACCAAGGCGACGATCTGTAGCTGGTCTGAGAGGACGACCAGCCACACTGGGACTGAGACACGGCCCAGACTCCTACGGGAGGCAGCAGTGGGGAATTTTGGACAATGGGGGAAACCCTGATCCAGCAATGCCGCGTGTGTGAAGAAGGCCTTCGGGTTGTAAAGCACTTTTGTCCGGAAAGAAAACCTCCTGGTTAATACCTGGGGGGGATGACGGTACCGGAAGAATAAGCACCGGCTAACTACGTGCCAGCAGCCGCGGTAATACGTAGGGTGCAAGCGTTAATCGGAATTACTGGGCGTAAAGCGTGCGCAGGCGGTTCGCTAAGACAGATGTGAAATCCCCGGGCTTAACCTGGGAACTGCATTTGTGACTGGCGGGCTAGAGTATGGCAGAGGGGGGTAGAATTCCACGTGTAGCAGTGAAATGCGTAGAGATGTGGAGGAATACCGATGGCGAAGGCAGCCCCCTGGGCCAATACTGACGCTCATGCACGAAAGCGTGGGGAGCAAACAGGATTAGATACCCTGGTAGTCCACGCCCTAAACGATGTCAACTAGTTGTCGGGTCTTCATTGACTTGGTAACGTAGCTAACGCGTGAAGTTGACCGCCTGGGGAGTACGGTCGCAAGATTAAAACTCAAAGGAATTGACGGGGACCCGCACAAGCGGTGGATGATGTGGATTAATTCGATGCAACGCGAAAAACCTTACCTACCCTTGACATGTATGGAAGTCTGCTGAGAGGTGGATGTGCCCGAAAGGGAGCCATAACACAGGTGCTGCATGGCTGTCGTCAGCTCGTGTCGTGAGATGTTGGGTTAAGTCCCGCAACGAGCGCAACCCTTGTCCCTAGTTGCTACGCAAGAGCACTCTAGGGAGACTGCCGGTGACAAACCGGAGGAAGGTGGGGATGACGTCAAGTCCTCATGGCCCTTATGGGTAGGGCTTCACACGTCATACAATGGTCGGAACAGAGGGTCGCCAACCCGCGAGGGGGAGCCAATCCCAGAAAACCGATCGTAGTCCGGATCGCACTCTGCAACTCGAGTGCGTGAAGCTGGAATCGCTAGTAATCGCGGATCAGCATGCCGCGGTGAATACGTTCCCGGGTCTTGTACACACCGCCCGTCACACCATGGGAGTGGGTTTTACCAGAAGTGGCTAGTCTAACCGCAAGGAGGACGGTCACCACGGTAGGATTCATGACTGGGGTGAAGTCGTAACAAGGTAGCCGTATCGGAAGGTGCGGCTGGATCACCTCCTTTCTCGAGCTAGACGTGTCGAACGTTGAGCGCTCACGCTTATCGGCTGTGAAAATGGACAGACTCAGGGGTCTGTAGCTCAGTTGGTTAGAGCACCGTCTTGATAAGGCGGGGGTCGATGGTTCGAATCCATCCAGACCCACCACTGTTTCTGCGGTGGCTGCGCTAATTGATCAACCCCTGGGGTATCCGTACAGATAGCGATATCTGTGTATGACTGGGGGATTAGCTCAGCTGGGAGAGCACCTGCTTTGCAAGCAGGGGGTCGTCGGTTCGATCCCGTCATCCTCCACCAATCCTCAATGCGTAGCGTTGCTGTGAGAAGCAGAGCGTTGTGCATTGGCGATTGAGCCAGTCAGAGTGATACGCGGTTATAGCAACCGCGATATCGGCTGTCGTTCTTTAACAATCAGGAAGAAGTAGTAAAGAGATTCACGAAAGGACATCTAGAGATGGGTGTGTGAGTAGGTGAATCAGGGTTGTGATTGTATCAATGTATGAAAAGAGAGATCGAAAGATCGCTTTTGGAATACGGCGCAACACGAATA
Organism: Paraburkholderia aromaticivorans; assembly: GCF_012689525.1. Classification (NCBI taxonomy): domain Bacteria; kingdom Pseudomonadati; phylum Pseudomonadota; class Betaproteobacteria; order Burkholderiales; family Burkholderiaceae; genus Paraburkholderia; species Paraburkholderia aromaticivorans. The sequence goes on along the minus strand of NZ_CP051515.1, from coordinate 2,029,683 downwards.
CTCAACCTGTAGCGACTGTTGAACTGCTGCTGTGGCAACACAGGGGTGGCGAGACACACTCGTTATAGGGTCAAGCGAACAAGTGCATGTGGTGGATGCCTTGGCGATCACAGGCGATGAAGGACGCGGTAGCCTGCGAAAAGCGGTGGGGAGCTGGCAAACGAGCTTTGATCCACCGATATCCGAATGGGGAAACCCACTCCGTATGGAGTATCCGTAGCTGAATACATAGGCTACGTGAAGCGAACGCGGTGAACTGAAACATCTAAGTAACCGCAGGAAAAGAAATCAACCGAGATTCCCAGAGTAGTGGCGAGCGAAATGGGACCAGCCTGTACTCTTTATCTTCATTGTTAGTCGAACGCTCTGGAAAGTGCGGCCATAGCAGGTGATAGCCCTGTAGACGAAAACAGCGAGGAAGAACTAGGTGTACGGAAAGTAGGGCGGGACACGTGAAATCCTGTCTGAAGATGGGGGGACCATCCTCCAAGGCTAAATACTCGTGATCGACCGATAGTGAACCAGTACCGTGAGGGAAAGGCGAAAAGAACCCCGGGAGGGGAGTGAAATAGATCCTGAAACCGCATGCATACAAACAGTCGGAGCCTTTGAAAGAGGGTGACGGCGTACCTTTTGTATAATGGGTCAGCGACTTACATTCAGTGGCAAGCTTAACCGATTAGGGCAGGCGTAGCGAAAGCGAGTCCGAACAGGGCGATTCAGTCGCTGGGTGTAGACCCGAAACCAGGTGATCTATCCATGGCCAGGATGAAGGTGCGGTAACACGTACTGGAGGTCCGAACCCACTAACGTTGAAAAGTTAGGGGATGAGCTGTGGATAGGGGTGAAAGGCTAAACAAACCTGGAAATAGCTGGTTCTCTCCGAAAACTATTTAGGTAGTGCCTCGTGTATCACCTTCGGGGGTAGAGCACTGTCATGGTTGTGGGGTCCATTGCGGATTACTACGCCATAGCAAACTCCGAATACCGAAGAGTGCAATCACGGGAGACAGACATCGGGTGCTAACGTCCGGTGTCAAGAGGGAAACAACCCAGACCGCCAGCTAAGGTCCCCAAATATTGCTAAGTGGGAAACGAAGTGGGAAGGCTAAAACAGTCAGGAGGTTGGCTTAGAAGCAGCCATCCTTTAAAGAAAGCGTAATAGCTCACTGATCGAGTCGTCCTGCGCGGAAGATGTAACGGGGCTAAGCAATATACCGAAGCTGCGGATGCACATTTATGTGCATGGTAGGAGAGCGTTCCGTAAGCCTGCGAAGGTGCATTGAAAAGTGCGCTGGAGGTATCGGAAGTGCGAATGCTGACATGAGTAGCGATAAAGGGGGTGAAAGGCCCCCTCGCCGTAAGCCCAAGGTTTCCTACGCAACGTTCATCGGCGTAGGGTGAGTCGGCCCCTAAGGCGAGGCAGAAATGCGTAGCTGATGGGAAGCAGGTTAATATTCCTGCACCATTGTTAAATGCGATGGGGGGACGGATCGCGGAAGGTTGTCCGGGTGTTGGAAGTCCCGGTTTCTGTGTTGGAGAAGGCACTCAGGCAAATCCGGGTGCGCAATTCAAGGGCATGGGACGAGCCGCTTAGGCGGTGAAGCAACTGGAAGTGGTTCCAAGAAAAGCCTCTAAGCTTCAGTTTAACAAGACCGTACCGCAAACCGACACAGGTGGGCGAGATGAGTATTCTAAGGCGCTTGAGAGAACTCGGGAGAAGGAACTCGGCAAATTGGTACCGTAACTTCGGGATAAGGTACGCCCCTGTAGCTTGACTGGCCTGCGCCAGAAGGGTGAAGGGGTTGCAATAAACTGGTGGCTGCGACTGTTTAATAAAAACACAGCACTCTGCAAACACGAAAGTGGACGTATAGGGTGTGACGCCTGCCCGGTGCCGGAAGATTAAATGATGGGGTGCAAGCTCTTGATTGAAGTCCCGGTAAACGGCGGCCGTAACTATAACGGTCCTAAGGTAGCGAAATTCCTTGTCGGGTAAGTTCCGACCTGCACGAATGGCGTAACGATGGCCACACTGTCTCCTCCCGAGACTCAGCGAAGTTGAAGTGTTTGTGATGATGCAATCTCCCCGCGGCTAGACGGAAAGACCCCATGAACCTTTACTGTAGCTTTGCATTGGACTTTGAACCGGTCTGTGTAGGATAGGTGGGAGGCTTTGAAGCGTGGACGCCAGTCTGCGTGGAGCCGCCCTTGAAATACCACCCTGGTTTGTTTGAGGTTCTAACCTTGGTCCGTAATCCGGATCGGGGACAGTGCATGGTAGGCAGTTTGACTGGGGCGGTCTCCTCCCAAAGTGTAACGGAGGAGTACGAAGGTACGCTAGGTACGGTCGGAAATCGTGCTGATAGTGCAATGGCATAAGCGTGCTTAACTGCGAGACCGACAAGTCGAGCAGGTGCGAAAGCAGGTCATAGTGATCCGGTGGTTCTGTATGGAAGGGCCATCGCTCAACGGATAAAAGGTACTCTGGGGATAACAGGCTGATACCGCCCAAGAGTTCATATCGACGGCGGTGTTTGGCACCTCGATGTCGGCTCATCTCATCCTGGGGCTGTAGCCGGTCCCAAGGGTATGGCTGTTCGCCATTTAAAGAGGTACGTGAGCTGGGTTTAAAACGTCGTGAGACAGTTTGGTCCCTATCTGCCGTGGGCGCTGGATATTTGAAGGGGGCTGCTCCTAGTACGAGAGGACCGGAGTGGACGAACCTCTGGTGTACCGGTTGTCACGCCAGTGGCATCGCCGGGTAGCTATGTTCGGAAGAGATAACCGCTGAAAGCATCTAAGCGGGAAACTCGCCTTAAGATGAGATATCCCCGGGGCTTCGAGCCCCTTGAAGGGTCGTTCAAGACCAGGACGTTGATAGGTCAGGTGTGGAAGCGCAGTAATGCGTTAAGCTAACTGATACTAATTGCCCGTAAGGCTTGATCCTATAACCGGTGTGTCTTGCGCACGGTTGAGTGATCGTTTGTTGTGCCTCGAACAACACAGCCCAACGCTTTAGCTCTGGTGAGCATCACCAGAAACTACTTCTTCCAGATTGGCGGTACTGCCCCACCGGCAGTACGGCAACAAGTCATGCCTGATGATCATAGCGAGTCGGTCCCACCCCTTCCCATCCCGAACAGGACCGTGAAACGACTCCACGCCGATGATAGTGCGGATTACCCGTGTGAAAGTAGGTAATCGTCAGGCTCCCTAGCAGCAACAGAAACCCCACCCCGCAAAGGTGGGGTTTCTGCGTTTACGCGGCCGGAAAACAGGCAAAAAACACGCGGGATAAACCGCCTTCACTCCTTCCCCATCCGCAGCGTGTTCGCGTAGCCCGTCAGTTCCAGGTACGCCCGTCCGACATCGACACCTTCGCGGCTTACCCGCACCGCGCCTTCCCAGTACACCGCGCCCGTCGATTGCCGCGAATCGAGCTCTTGATCATCCATCAACGGATCGAGTTTCCACGTCAGCGTGCCGGTTTTGACCGTCATCGAGACAGGATAGGAAGTGTTCGTGCGCGGCGAGCGCCATGTGCGAAGCGGCGTAAAGTCGACTTGATCGGGAGCGAATGTCGTCACCTCGCCGTCGGGTTTGCGAAATGCCGCATGCGCCCACACGGCGTGTCCATCGCGACTTCGTACTTTGAATGCCATCAGGGCAGAGCCGTCGGTGAGGTTGGCGCCCAGCCAATCCCATCCGACCGCATTGGCGTCGAGCAATGTGCTCGACCATTCGTGATCGAGCCACGCAATGCCCGTCACGGCGGTGTCGCCATGTGACTGACCGCCCGCGGCGACTGGCCGAACCACCTTGCCAGCCACGCGCAATTGCGGCTCGCTGTAGTAATAACTCGCCTGCTCAGGCCGCGGACCTTTGCGTGAATAGCCGCGCTCGCCCTGAATCAAAGGTGCTTGCGTCGGCGTCAACATGAGATGCAACGAGAAGCCGGTCGCGTCGACAACAACGTCGTAGTGACCGTCAGCGGCCCGAACCATCTTCCATGCGTCGAGTTTGACGTCGGTGTTGGCCGCCTTCGCATACGCCAGGCCGAAGCCCTGACGGGCAATGCGCTGATCGTGCGCAAGATGGCCGAGCGCGGGATCGCTTAACGCGGCATGGGCAATGATCAATTGCGAAGGCGCGAACGCACTTGGATCGGCGGCATCGTGGCCGGTCGCGGAACGGAAGAATGTGATCTGAAAGCCGAGCGGCTGATTATCCGGCGTGGTGAGCCAACCCGTCGCGTACCACCACTCGGTGCGAAAGGCCGCGTGCGCACCGCTGTCCTGCGGCAGGGCGATAGCGTGATCGGGCGTGACCACCGCAAATTCGGCCGCCGCAGCGAACGCGGGCGACGCAGTCAGCATCCAGATGGACAGCAAGCCGCGAATACGCAGACCTATGCGCCGATTCGCGACACGAGCGGAGTTAACCGGCGGCTCGCATGACATCTTGCGTGCAATCGACGTGTAGCCAGGCACAGTCTCGCCCGACGCCGCGCGCGCCAACTGCGGCGCACGTGATTGCAGGACGACGCAGGATCCGCCACTGGCGACATCGACATCGAAGCGCGCTGACATCCATGACATCTCGCGTGCGATCGACGCATGGCCGGGCATGCTCTCGCTCGAAACCGCGTACGTGGTCGGCGGTGCACGTCGCTGCAAAGCGGCGCAATATTCACCGCGGGTGGCCGGATCGAACTGCGCTCCCGCCCAAGACACCTCGCGTCCAATCGACGTGTAGCCCGGAATAGTCGCGCTCCAAACGGCGCCCATGATCCGCAACTCACGCACTTGCAGAGCGGCGCAATATTCACCGCCGGTGGCCGGATCGAACCGCGCTCCCACCCAAGACACCTCGCGCCCAATCGACGTGTAGCCCGGCATACTCTCGCTCCAAACCACACCCATGATCCGCAACTCACGTCGTTGCAGACCGGCGCAATACCCGCCGCCAGAGGACAAATCGAAGCGCGCCCCCGCCCAAGACCCTTCGCGGCCAACCAACGCGTTGTTCGACGTGTTCCCGCCCAAAACCGCCCCCGCCATCCCCAACTCACGCCGCCACAAAACGAGCGAACTTCCGTCACCGGCGAAATCAAAGCGCGCCGCCACCGCCCGCATAACCCATCGTGCCAAATCGCGCGACAAATCCCGCATCACCAATCCTCCTTCACGGCGCGCACCGCATCGACCGACACGGCGCCGCGTCCCGCAATCACCGCCGTCGAACACGACGAAGCGAGCATCACCAACGCGACGGTGGCGAGCGCCATCCATGGCACGTGCAGCGACATACTCCAATGAAACGACTGTGGATTGACGACGAACACCAGAATCAGACTGATCGCGAACCCGAGCACGAAGCCCAGTGCAATGCCGCACGCGGTGAGCATGCCGCCTTCGAGCGCGAGGATGGCGAACACCTGCGAGCGGGTCACGCCGACGTGCCGCAGCATGCCGAACTCACGCGAACGCGCGAGCGTCTGCGCGGAGAACGTCGCCGCCACGCCGAACAAGCCGATCACGATAGCGACCGCTTCGAGAAGATAGGTGACCGCAAAACTGCGATCGAAAATCACCAGCGTGCGCGCGCGGATTTCACCTGGTAGCGACAAATCCAGCGGTGCCCCGAAGGGCAGCGCGCGCAGCCCCGCGACAATCCGCTCGACGCTCGTCCCCGGCTGAACGATGACTGCCACATCGGTTGCACTAGTGTCACCGCTCAAGCGCCGGAAATCCGCGAGCCGTATCTGAATGGCACCGGTCTGCCGCACGTAATCGCGCCATACGCCAGCCACCACGAACACGTGGCCGCGTTCACCAAACGGCAATCGAACTCGCTGACCCAGCTTGTATCCATACAGATCGACCATTGCTTCGGATACCCAAACAGGTGTTTCGCCTGCGCGAAGTTCAGCAGGCGGCAGCACGGCTCCGGTCATCTGCAGATTCGCGCCCGGGTCGGCTGCGTCGATCTCGCGCGCGAGCAGAGCGATGTCGGGCCGCGCAGGGTCAAGCGTTAGATGCGAAGTGCGGGCGAATGCGGCTGTTCTAACGCCGGGCACGGCCGCGAGGCGGCTCTGTTCGTCCAACCGCAAACCGCCGGTGTCGCCGTTCGGCGCCACGCGGACATAGAGATCGGCGGAGAGCAGATGAACCAGCCAGTCTTCGACGGAAACCCGGAAACTCGCCACCATGATGGCCATCGCGACGATCAGCGCAAAGCTCGACAGTACGCCGCCCATGGCGATCGACGCGTGTCCCGGCGCGTTCGCGAGACGCGCGAGCGCCAGCGTGCCGGTCGCGCCGGTCCGGCGTCGCGCGGCGAAAGCACGGCTTGCCGCGCCGAAGATGAGCGCGGTCACGCGCGGCATCAGCGCAATCCCGCCCACCAGCAGCAGTGCGACGGCCAGATAGCCGCCGATCGGCGCATCGAACAGCGGCGGCAATTGCGTGAGCACCGCGGCGGCCAGCAGACAGAGCAGGGCGGGCCACGGTGTGGCGAGCCGCGCCAACGCGCCTTCTTCGGCGCCTGCCTTGAGCGCCGTGGCGGGGCGCGCACGCGCCGCTTCCAGTGCGGGGGCGAGACTGCCCAATACCGACACCGCGAGCCCGAGCATCAGAAACAACGCACTCGCCAGCGGTTCGAAGCCGACTTGCGGTTGGACACCGGGAAAGTAGCCGCCACCCAGATCGCTGCCGAAAAAATGCAGCGCGCCGCTCGCCATCGCGTAGCCGAGCGCGAGTCCCGCGAGCGAACCGAGCAGGCCCAATAGCGCGCCTTCCATCAGGATCTGGCGTAGCAGTTGGCCGCGCGTCAGCCCGAGCACACGCAGCATGGCGAATTGCGCGCGGCGTCGCACGACGCTCAGCGCCTGCGTCGAAAACACCAGAAACGCGCCAGTGAACAACGCCACCAGCGCGAGCACATTCATATTGATCCGATACGCCCGCGAGAGGCGGTCGGTGCGGCTTTCGGCGTCACGCGTTTCGGCGATGACCCACTGGTTGCCGAGCTGCGCTTGCATCTCACGTCTGAAGCGCTCCCGCTCGACGCCGCGTTCGAGCTGCACGTCGACTCGCGACAGCTTGCCCACTTTGCCGAACTTCCACTGCGCGGCGGCGATATCCATGACGGCGAGCCGCTGGCCTGGCGGTGTTCTCACGATGCCGCCGGCCACACGCAAATGCACGATCGAGGTGCCGCTTCGCAGCGCCACCTCGTCGCCTGCTTTCACGTTCAGCCATTGCTGGGCCGCCGTCGAGAGAAACACGGTATCGGCCGCGAGAGTATCGAACGGCTTATCCGGCGACGGCACGCCGATCAGATCGGGCGCAATACGGCTTGCCTTGAACACGTCGATGCCGAGTACCGGCAGTGCAGCGCTCCGGTCGGGCACGGTGACGTCGAGTGCGAGCACGGGGCTGGCCAGCGCGACTCCGGGCTCGTTTGCGAGCAGCGGATAGATGGCTTCGTCGACTAACGGTTGGGCGCCGCGCACCTGCAGATCGGCTTCGCCCGACAGACTGCGGGTCGCCGCGGAGAATTCGTTGAAGGCCGCGCTGTTGATCAACTGCACGGCGTAACCGAGCGCGACGCCGAGCGCGATCGTTGCAATCGCAACCAGGGCGCGTCCGCGATGACTGCGCCATTCGGCGCCCAGCAGCCAGCGCGCGAGAACGCGATGACCTCGCAAGCGCAGCAGACGACGAGAATCAGCGGACATCATCGGCGGAAGGCGCGCGAGTGCGGGAGCCGAAAGTCACGGCTGCGCCGGACGCAGCATGCAGGCCGCCGTCGCTCAGGATCAGGATGCGGTCGGCAACGGCCGCGGCGGCTTCCGAGTGCGTCACCATGATCGTGGCCGCGCCGGTCGCCTTGCTTTGCGCGCGGAACAGGCCGAGCACTTCGTGCGCGGTATCGGGATCGAGGTTGCCCGTGGGTTCGTCGGCGAGAAGCAGTTTCGGGCGATGCACGAGCGCTCGCGCAATCGCAACCCGCTGCAGTTCACCGCCCGAGAGTTGGCGAGGAAAATCATCGCCGCGTCCGCCCAGTCCGACCGCCGCGAGCATGTCGAGCGCGGCGGCCGTGGGCAATTCGTTGAGCAGCAGTGGCAGCGCCACATTCTGCGCAAGCGTCAGATGCGGCAGCACGTGAAACGCCTGGAAGACAAAGCCGAGTTTCTGCCGGCGCAGGCGCGTCGCCGCGTTGTCGTCCAGACGCGAAACGGCGCTGCCGTCAATGATCACGTCGCCGCTATCCGCACTGTCGAGGCCGGCCACCAGATTGAGCAGCGTCGATTTGCCGACGCCGGAATCGCCCATGATCGCGACGAACTCGCCCGGTCCGAGTATGAAATCCAGTTGCGCCAGCACGATGCGGCCTGCGCCGTAGGTCTTGCTGAGCCCGCGGCACTCGAGCGCGGGAACGACGCCTTCGTCACAAAGCATGCGGTTTCCGAAAAGTGTGGCCGGTGAGGGCGGTGTCCGGACGGGCGAAACGCGGACCAGAAAGCGGCGCACTCATGCACGAACATCGGCCCTTGAATCGCCGAAGTATATTCGGCTTCTGTAAGGCACGCAGGCGCCCAACGCGCGTGCAGGGACCACGATGACACAGGAGCCGCCGGTCAACTGCGCCCGAACTTTTCGACGCCGCGCGCCGGATTATTTAGAGTGCAGGATCAAAAAAATTTTCTGCTCGCGGACAAGCAAAATTTTCTCCCGACGTGCGAAATACGCGTCGCCACCGCGCCATGCACCAGCATGTTCTATTCCAGTTTGAGGCGCACGCCTGAGCATCCGCGCAAGAGTTTCTAACTGACGATCAACTGCACGCTTTTTCGCGCAAAATTCGCTACGGACCGACCGCGTCCGTCAGTTTGTGCATCTGCACATTTTTATCCATTTCGCAAGCGTAGGCGTGGCAACAAACCATTGCCACCGGCTTTGCAGCGTTGTTGCGCTGCAAAAGTATTCTTATCTTGGTAATCTCCCACCCTTGGTCATTCGACTGCGGGTAAACGTGTAGCGGCCAACCCCGATTGCACGTCAATTTCAGCGAAATCCAGCCTACATATCCATTTCAATGCTTTCCATTTTGAAGGCGTTGATGCGGCGTTTTGTACTTCAAGTTTTCGACAGAGCACATGCCATTGCCTCTTCTTAGCCTTCTCATCTGGATCCCAATTGTCGCCGGCGTGGTGGTTTTGCGTGCCGGATCCGACGCGGCACGTAGTCGCACCCGGTGGCTCGCGCTGATCGGCGCGATTGCGGGTTTCCTGCCGGTGATTCCGCTGGTGTCGAATTTCCGCAACGACGTCACGTCGATGCAGTTCGTCGAAAACGCGCGGTGGTCGCCCACGTTCGATATCGCCTGGCATGTGGGCGTGGACGGAATCTCGCTGTGGCTCGTCGCGCTCACCGCGCTCACCACGATCATCATCGTGGTCGCCTCGTGGGAGTCGATCACCGAGCGGACCGCGCAGTACTTCGGCGCGTTCCTGATGCTGTCGGGTTTCATGCAGGGCGTGTTCACATCGCTCGACGGCATGCTGTTCTTCATCTCGTTCGAAGCGACGCTGATTCCGCTCTATCTGTTGATCGGCACGTGGGGCCAGTCGAACCGCTCGTACGCCGCGGTGAAGTTCTTCTTCGTCTCGTTCCTCGGCTCGCTGATGATGCTGATGTCGATGCTGTATCTGTACAGCCAGACGCACAGCTTCGACCTCGCGCTGTGGCGTGAGACGCACCTCGGCACGTGGCCGCAGGTCCTGATCTTCCTCGGTTTCCTCGCTGCGTTCGGTGTGAAGGTGCCGATGTGGCCGCTGCACACGTGGCTGCCGGACGTCCACCTCGACGGTCCGACGGGCGCCGCCGTGATGATCGGCATGCTGAAGCTGGGCGGCTACGGTCTGCTGCGTTTCGCCTTGCCGATCGCGCCGCAGGCCAGCCACTTCTTCGCGCCGATGATAATCACGCTCTCGCTGGTCGCGGTGATCTATGCGAGCCTGCTGGCGCTCGTGCAGACCGACATGCGCCGCCTGCTCGCGTATTCGACGGTCGCGCACATGGGCCTCGTCACGCTCGGCCTTTTCGTGTTCAACCGTATCGGCCAGGCCGGCGCGATCGTGCAGATGCTGTCGTACGGCGTGGTGTCGGGCGCGATGCTGTTGTGCACGGGCATGCTCTACGACCGCACGAAAACCGCGTCGATCGCCGAGTACGGCGGTGTGGCCAATACCATGCCGCGCTTCGCCGCGTTCGTGATGCTGTTCTCCATGGCCAACATCGGGCTGCCGGGCACCTCGGGTTTCGTCGGCGAATTCATGGTGCTGATGGGCGCGATCCGCTTCAATTTCTGGATCGGCGCGATGGCGGCCACCACGCTGATTCTGAGCGCGGCCTACACGCTGTGGATGTACAAGCGGGTGATCTTCGGCGCGATCGCCAACGCGCGCGTCGCGAACCTCAAGGACCTCGGCAAGCGCGAGTTCGTGCTGCTCGGCGCGATGGCGCTGCTGGTGCTAGCCATCGGCATCGATCCGAAGCCGTTCACCGACGCGATCGATCCGTCGGTCGGCACGCTGCTGGCTCAATCGGAGCGCTCGGCTCATCCGTCGGACTCCGTTCCGGCTGATGGCGGCGAGCATCTGCAAGCCGCAGTGCCCGCACCGGCGGCCGCGACGGCCCGCTCGCCGGGCTGATCGAACAAGGCATTGCGCAGCGCAGCATTCACGCATCGAATGCTGTGCCGTCAACGCACTTTTCCCTTATGGATCAAGTCTCTTTGCACGCATGACGCGCGGTGCGGCCACTCTGGTCACGTCGCGTTTTCGCGCTTGTTTAAAGGGGTTTTCGCGTTTGGCCGATACTTCGATTCCTTGTCGCGGAGCATTTCAATTGCTGACCTGTGCGCAGGCGTGCGGCAACGTGTCGCACGGTGCTGCGACGCAATAGATCGTTGCTAAATCGAGTGTTTATTACGGCCGAGCGTGCCCCTATTATGCGAGCGCTTACTATTGGAGAGCGGTCGAATGACGTTCGTTGAAGACGTAAAAAAGAGGCAATGGATATGAAAGGAAAGACTCTGCGAGGGTCGATGAGCTTCATTTCCGCGAGCCTCGTGTTGTTGCTCTCGGGTTGCAGCAACCTCGATATTCTGAATCCGAAGGGCAGTGTGGGGCTGGCGGAACGTGAGCTGATTGCCACGTCCACCTGGGCCATGCTGATCGTGGTCGTTCCGGTTATCGCGCTCACGCTGCTGTTCGCGTGGCGTTATCGCGCGTCGAATAAAAACGCCGACTACCGTCCGGGCTGGGTGCATTCGACCGGTATCGAAATCGCCATCTGGACGATTCCGACGCTGATCATTCTGTTCCTCGCCGTGTTGACGTGGAAGACCACGCACGAGCTCGATCCGTACAAGCCGCTCGAGTCGCAGGTCAAGCCGATCAACGTCGAAGTCGTCGCGCTCGACTGGAAGTGGCTGTTCATCTATCCGGACCTCGGCATTGCGTCGGTGAACCAGTTGGCGTTCCCGGTCGGCACGCCGGTGAACTTCACGATCACGTCGGACACGGTGATGAACTCGTTCTTCATCCCGCAACTCGGCGGCCAGATCTACGCGATGGCGGGCATGCAAACGCGCCTGCATCTGATCGCGGACGAAGCCGGCAACTACGCGGGCGCCTCGGCGAATTTCAGCGGCAAGGGCTTCTCGGACATGAAGTTCCGCGCGCTCGCCACCTCGCCTGAAGAGTTCAACGCATGGGTTGCGAAAGTACGGGCTTCGTCGGACAACCTCAGCATGGACCGTTACCACACGGTCTCGGCGCCGACCGAGAAGGAGCCAGTGCGCTACTTCTCGTCGGTCGATCCGAAGCTCTTTCACAACATCATTGCCCGATACAACAACGGTAACGTCCTCGACAACATGAAGGACGCCAACTGTGCGCCAAAGGGCAAGGGGTAACACATGTTCGGCAAACTCTCACTAGACTCGATTCCGTACCACGAGCCGATCATCATGGTGACAGCCGCGATGATCGCCATCGGCGGTGCGACGCTGCTGGGTCTGATCACCTATTTTGGCAAGTGGCGCTATCTGTGGACCGAGTGGCTCACGTCGGTGGACCACAAGAAGCTCGGCGTGATGTACATCGTCGTGGCGCTGATCATGCTGTTCCGCGGCTTCGCGGACGCGATCATGATGCGTCTGCAACAGGCGCTCGCTTATGCGAACCCGGGCTACCTGCCGCCGCATCACTACGACCAGGTGTTCACGGCGCACGGCGTCATCATGATTTTCTTCATGGCGATGGCGTTCATGATCGGCCTGATGAACCTCATCGTGCCGCTGCAGATTGGCGCACGCGACGTCGCGTTCCCGTTCATCAACTCGCTCTCCTTCTGGATGACCGCGGTCAGCGCGATCCTGATCAACATCTCGCTGGTGATCGGTGAATTCGCGCAAACGGGTTGGCTGGCTTATCCGCCGCTGTCGGAGTTGCAGTTCAGTCCAGGTGTCGGGGTCGACTATTACCTGTGGAGTCTGCAGCTCTCCGGCATCGGCACCTTGCTCACTGGCGTGAACTTCTTCGCGACCATCGTGAAGATGCGCGCGCCGGGCATGACGTTCATGAAAATGCCGGTGTTCACGTGGACGGCGCTCTGCACCAACGTGCTGATCATGGCGTCGTTCCCGATCCTGACCGTGACGCTCGCGTTGCTGGGTCTGGACCGCTACCTCGGCATGCACTTTTTCACGAACGATGGCGGCGGTAACGCCATGATGTACCTGAACCTGATCTGGGCCTGGGGTCACCCCGAGGTGTACATCCTGATCCTGCCGGCGTTCGGTATCTTCTCGGAAGTCGTGGCGACCTTCGCCAAGAAGCCGCTGTTCGGCTACAAGACGATGGTGTGGGCGACCTGCGCGATCATGGTGCTGTCGTTCCTCGTGTGGCTGCATCACTTTTTCACGATGGGTTCGGGCGCTGACGTCAACGCGTTCTTCGGCATCGCCACCATGGTGATCGCGATTCCGACCGGCGTGAAGGTGTTCAACTGGCTGTTCACGATCTACAAGGGCCGACTGGAATTCACCCCGCCGATCCTGTGGACCATCGGCTTCATGATTACTTTCACGATCGGTGGCATGACCGGCGTGATGATGGCGATCCCGGGTGCGGATTTCGTGCTGCACAACAGTCTGTTCCTGATTGCTCACTTCCACAACGTGATCATCGGTGGCGTGCTGTTCGGTTATCTGGCCGGCTTCAACTACTGGTTCCCGAAAGCGTTCGGCTTCAAGCTGAACGCAAAGCTGGGCAAGGCATCGTTCTGGTTCTGGCAGATCGGTTTCTGGGTGGCGTTCACGCCGCTGTACGTGCTGGGCTTCATGGGCATGACGCGCCGTATCAACCACTATGACAACCCGCTGTGGCACCCGTGGCTGATCCTGGCCGCGGGCGGTGCGGCGCTGATCGCTATCGGCATCGCGCTCCAGGTGTTGCAGATCGTCGTCAGCATTCGCGATCGCAATCTGCCGCAGAACCGCGACGTCACGGGCGATCCGTGGAATGGCCACACGCTGGAATGGGCGATGAGCTCGCCGCCACCGGTCTATAACTTCGCGATCATCCCGACGGTGCACAAGCTGGACGCGTTCACCGACATGAAGTCGCGCAAGGACACGGAAGCCAAGCCGGTGTATCGCGACATTCACATGCCGTCGAATACGTCCGCGGGTGTGATCGCCGGCCTGTTCTCGCTGGTGCTCGGCTTTGCCGGTGTCTGGCACATCTGGTGGCTGGCGATCGTCGGCCTGGTCGGCGCGGTCGGCACCGTGATCGTCTACAGCTTCCAGAAGAACGAAGGCTATTACATCCCGGCCGCCACGGTTGCGGCGATTGAAGAGAAACGCTCCGGCGCTGGTGCGCAGGTCGCGTTGGAGGTGGAGTGATGTTGACCAAGACTATTGACGCCGGCTCGCATCACGACGCGGACCACGTACCGTCGCAATCAGTATTCGGCTTCTGGCTGTATCTGATGACCGACTGCATCATCTTCGCGGCGCTGTTCGCAGTTTTCGCGGTGATGGGCCACCAGTTCGCGGGCGGTCCGAGCGGCAAGGATCTGTTCGAGATTCCGGGCGTCGCGCTCGAAACGTCGATGCTGCTCCTGAGCAGCATCACGTACGGCTTCGCAATGCTCGGCGCGCACAAGAAGCGCAAGGGCGTGCTGCTGTTCTGGCTCTGCGTGACTTTCCTGCTCGGTCTCGCGTTCCTCGTGCTGGAACTGCGCGAGTTCTCGCACCTGATCGCCGAAGGCGCCGGCCCGAGCCGGAGCGCGTTCCTGTCGTCGTTCTTCACGCTGGTCGGCACGCACGGCCTGCACGTCACGTGCGGCCTGATCTGGATGGTGGTGCTCGCCGTTCAGGTGATCAGCCATCGTGATCTGACCGAACGCGACATGATCCGCCTGACGTGCCTGAGCCTTTTCTGGCACTTTCTGGACGTCGTGTGGATCGGCGTCTTCACCTTTGTCTATCTTGCGAGCGTGATCTAAATGGACCATAGCCATAACGCCCACGCAGGTGAAAGTCACGGCAGCCTCGGTAGCTATACGGTGGGTTTCATTCTCTCCGTCGTTCTGACCGTTGCCGCTTTCGGCCTCGTCATGACCGGCACGTTGACGGGCGAGAACGCGTTGCTCGCGATTGCGGGCCTCGCGCTCGTGCAGATCGTCGTGCACCTGATTTTCTTCCTGCATCTGAATACGTCGTCGGAGCAGCGCTGGAATGTGATGGCGTTTGCCTTCACGCTGCTGACCGCCGTCATCGTGATCGGCGGCACGTTGTGGGTCATGCACAACGTCAGCATGCACATGATGTCGCGCTAAACGAACGATCATTCCGTTCGAAACGAAGCCCCGCAAGGCGAAAGTCTTGCGGGGCTTTTTTCGTGCGGCGAGCGCAAGCACACTGGGCGGCTGAAGTGCGTTGAAGATTGACCGAACCGGCGAACCCGCGTTAGGATCGTTGCCATGATCGCTTCTATCCTTTCCCGTCCGCATTCTTTGCGCGCATGCTGTCACAGCCTGCCGAGGGGAGCTTGCGTCTAGCAAGTCGATCTGCGCCAAGTCCGCATCCCCGAGGCCACCCGTCACGCGACCGGTGGCCTTTTTGCTTTTGAACACCCAGCGACTGGAGACATCACATGCCGCTTCGCCTGTACGACACCTGGACGCGCGCCGTGCGCGAATTCACGCCGATTCATCCGGATCACGTCGGCCTGTATTGCTGCGGCCCGACGGTGTACGACCACGCGCATATCGGCAATCTGCGGACCTACGTGTTCGAAGACGTGCTGCGGCGCGCGCTGCTGTCGAACGGATACAACGTGCGGCACGTGGTGAACATCACCGACGTCGGCCATCTGGTGTCCGATGCCGACGAAGGCGAGGACAAGATGGAGAAGGGCAGCCGGCGCACTGGCGAATCGGCGTGGGCGATCGCCGAGCGGTACACGGCGGCCTTCATGAACGACTGGCGCGCGCTCAACCTGCTGGAGCCTGCCCTATGGTGCCGCGCGACGGATCACATTGCGGAGCAGATCGACTTTATTGCCGAACTCGAGCGCAACGGCTACACGTACCGCACGACCGACGGCGTCTATTTCGACACTAGCAGGCAGGACGACTACGGCTATCTGGCGCGTCTGGATGTGGCGGGCTTGCAGGCGGGCAAACGTGTTGCGCCTGGCGAGAAGCAGCGCGCGACCGACTTCGCGCTGTGGAAATTCAGTCCGTCCGGCGCCACGCGGCAAATGGAGTGGGACAGTCCGTGGGGCCGCGGCTTTCCTGGCTGGCATATCGAGTGCTCGGCGATGTCGGCGAAGTATTTGAGTCCGTGGTTCGACATCCATTGCGGCGGCGAAGATCACATCTCCGTGCATCACAGCAACGAGATTGCGCAAACCCAGGCGCGCCACGGCACGCGGCTCGCCAACTTCTGGATGCACGGCCATTTCCTGCTGCTTGACGCCGGCAAGATGTCGAAGTCGGGCGGCGATTTCGTGCGTTTGCAAACGCTGATCGAGTGCGGTAACGATCCGCTCGCGTATCGCTATCTATGCCTGGGCGCGCACTACCGCAGCAGTTTGCGTTTCAGCGAGGCCGCGCTGGATGCCGCGCAAGCTGCCTTGGACCGCTTGCGCAAAACCTATCTGCAATGGCCGCAAGGCGGCACGCCGGACGAAAAAAGCGTGGTGCGCTTCAAGGCAGAGGTCGATCAAGACCTGAACTTGCCGCGCGCGCTCGCGGTGTTGTGGGACGTGGTCAGAAGCGATCTGCCGGCAGCGACGCGAAGGGCGACCGTCGACTGCTTCGATGCCGTGCTTGGGTTAAGTCTCGCCGAATGGCAAGACGATAATGCGGCCGAGATTCCCGCAGCGATCGCGGCCTTGGCAAACGAACGTGAGCAAGCGCGCGCCGCGAAGCAATGGACCGAAGCGGACCGTTTGCGTGACGTGTTGACGGCGGCCGGCTGGCTGGTGGAAGACAGCGCAAGCGGCCCGGTGCTGCGGCAGCATGCCAACACGCAATAGCATGCCAACGCGCAATAGCCTGACAACACGCAATAGCGCGACAACACGCAATAGCCTGACAACGCGCAATAGCATGCCAACGCGCAATAGCATGCCAACACGCAATAGCATGCCAACACGCAACAGCGCAACAGCGCAATAGCGCAACAGACGGAAGACGTGGCGATGGCGCTCAAATTCACGCACTCGCCACGCCACGCCGCAGCGCAGGCCGCGCCGTTTGCATCCTGTCCTGCCAGTGCGTTACATCGGTCCCAGGACCGGTTCCGAGTACGAAGGCAGCTTGCCGAACGGGAAGTAGACCGGGCCGCAACTGACATGAGCCGGCGGACACAGGTCCAAGCCGCGTCGGATGAGCGCGGGCTGCTCCAGTCCGCCACAACCGGACGGCGCTTCACGCGTCAGGCAGGCAATGCCGCCGCGAATGGATAGCGATGCCGCACGGTCGAGTTCGTCGATGCGGGCCAGGTCTTTGAGGACGAGCGTTTTCATGGTGGATCTCCAGCGGAGTGAGTGGATCAAGGTGGATCGAGGAGAGCGGAAAAATGCCGCACTCATGCGGTTGATTGCACACACCATGCCATCGGCGGCAAAGCGGCGTGTCGCGTGCTTCTCCGCTGTTTTCCGAGCAAGTGTGATGGAGACCGGCCAACTGGCTGCAAGGCGATGTCGGCAATTCGCCGACATCCGTCCGCTCGTCATGCAGTGATGAAGCTGGCTGAAAATCACGTCACAATAGACCGCCGCCGCGAACCTTGCGCATTGCGCGCAGGGTTCGCGGAATCTCTTCAGCAAGGAAAGGAGAACGCATGAGCCAGCTCAAAGCCGTCGAATATTCCGTAGCGCCGCCGGAGGTCAAAGCCGTCTACGACGATATCAAGCAGACCCGTCAGGTCGACGACGTCAACAATTTCTGGAAGTACATCGCGCAGCATCCGCCGACCCTGGCGCGCACGTGGGACAGTCTGAAGGACGTGATGGCGCCCGGCGCGCTCGATCCGCTGATCAAGGAACTGCTCTACGTCGCCGTGAGCGTGACGAACAATTGCGGCTACTGCGTGGCGAGCCACACGGCGGCAGCGCGCCGCGCCGGCATGACCGACGAGATGTTCGGCGAGTTGCTCGCGGTCGTCGGCATGGCCAACGAGACGAACCGGCTGGCAGTGGGATACCGTGTGCCGATCGATCCGGCTTTCGAATAGGGGCTGCAGCGAACGTTAGAGTCGGCGCGATATTTTCCGCGCCGTCGTCAATGCGGGATGCGGCGCGGAGGCCAGCGCCGAAGTCAGCATCTTTCGTCAGTGCGTTTCAGCGCGCCATCCCGCCAGCAAGGCGGGCAACGCGCCCATGTCCCTGAACACATACGCGGCACCCGCGCCATGCAACGCGGTCGCGCTGCTGTGGCCGAGTTCGATCGGGCAATAGCCGAACACGGTGGCGCCCGCAGCCACGCCTGCGGTGGCGCCTGTCACCGTGTCTTCGATCACCGCGCAACGGCGCGGGTCCACGCCCAATGCGGCAGCCGCCGCCAGATAGACATCGGGAAAGGGCTTGCTACGGGGCATTTCGTGGCCGCTGAAAATGCGTCCTTCGAAACAGTCGAAAATGCCGGCCTTGACCAGTTGCATTTCCACCTTGATACGATCCGCGCCCGACGCCACCGCAATGCGCCCATTCAGCGCCGCATGGAGCGCGCGCACCGCATCCGGCGCGCCGGAAATCGCGACCAGTTCGAGATCCAGCGCCGCATTGCGACGCTCGCGAAACTGCATGAGCCAGTCGGTCGTGATCGCGAAGCCGGTGCGCGCTTCGATCAGCGCGGCTTCGTCCCTGACGGCTTTGCCGACGAAAATACGCATCGTCTCTTCGACGCTCAAGTGCCAGCCCAACTCGCCGAGCATCTCGGTGAGCACGCGGTTGGTGATGGGTTCGGAGTCGACGAGCACGCCGTCGCAGTCGAAGAGTACGGCGTCGAAGGGGAAATCGGCCATCGGGCAGGGTACGGATAAAGTTCGCGGAACCGGCAAGGATACCTCAGCGGCTCGCGGCCCGCCGCGCAAAGGCCGCATGAGCGGCCTTTGCAGCACGGCGACGCATGGAACCTCAGTCCTTGTACCCGTCGCTCAGCGTCTTCATGAACGCGATGATGTCCTGAATATCCTGATCGGTCATCGCCGGCTGATCGCCGAATTTGCGGTCGAACGGTGCGTCGGCCACGTCCACGTTGGCATGGTACTGAGCCGGCAGATCGTTGTACTTCTGCACCTTGCCCGACGCATCGCGCGGATAGATTTTCTCCGGCGACGTATTGCGCAGATTGTAGAAGTCCATCACCTGCTTGAGATCGTGGTACACGCCATTGTGGAAAAACACCTTGCGTTCAGCCGAATTACGCAGCGTCGGCGTGAGGAACATGCCGCAATACTGCGTCTGCTTGGCGAGGTCGTCGCGGAACGGTCCGCACACGCCCATATCGAAGAACTTCGGATCCTTGTTGACCGGAATCGCCGGATTGCGCGGCACGCCGAGCGCTTCGTATTGCGTGTCGGTGAACACCGGCGGCAAGCCATCCTTGCTCGGCTGGCTCAAATGGCAGCCGGCGCAGTTCGCCTTGTCCTTGTCGTTGAACAACTGCAGGCCGTGCAACTCGGCATGCGTCAGACGGGCCTTGCCTTCGAGCCAGTAGTCATACTTGCTGCTGAAGGCATGGAACGACGGATCCTCGATCTGATAACGCCCGACGGCGAACATCGCCTCGGAGATCATCAGGCTCGGATTGGTGACGATGCCGGGTCCGAAAATCTGCTTGAATTGATCCAGATACCTGGTCGCCAGCAGCTTGTGGGCGACATCCTCCGGCGTCGCGTTGGCCATTTCCACCGGATTGGTCAGCGGACCGATTGCCTGGTCCTGCAAAGTATCGACGCGGCCGTCCCAGAACAATCCGCCTTGCGGCACCATCGCCGGAGCGGCGGGCGCGGCGAGCGCTGTCTTTTGCGCGCGCTGCACGCCGACGGCTTGCGTCGCCAGTTGCGTCATGTCGACCGGCACGTCGGTGTCGCCCTGATCCGGGCCGATGCTGAACGGCGCCTGACGGTACAGATACGTGAGCGACGGCGGCGGACGATAACCCGCCTGGTTCATATGCGCGCCACCGAGTTGCACCGGGAACGCGTTATCCGGCGCATACGAATGCTGCGGCGAGTGGCACGACGCACACGACTGCGTACCCGACGCCGACAAACTCTGGTCGAAGAAAATCTGTTTGCCGAGCAGCGCCACGGCGCTCAGCGGCACATTCTGCGGACGCATCAACGTCACCGGATGCGGATTCGCGCCGGTGATTTCCTCGACGATCTCGCCGACCGCAGGCGGCATGCGCTCCGGGTACGCGAGCGCGTACGCGCAGTAGACGATGAACGCGAGCACGACACCGGCCGCGCTCCACACGAGCAGTCTGAGCCACGAGCGGCGGGTAATCACGGGGCTGGGCTCGCCGCCCGCGGGCAGAGGCGAAGGCAATGCGGCGTCAGAAGGATGGTTCATGGCGGTGATGACAGATGATTCGATCGGGTGCGATAAAAAGCAAAATCGAGCCAGCACGTTTGCACTGGCTCGACGCCCAACTACGACATAGGGTGCGTGACGCTTCCCGCTACGCGCCGCCACGCGGCGTGAGGCACGAATGAGACTCGCGCATCACGCAACGGCAAGCGCAGGAGAAGAGGGCACGGCACGTCCGCGGATCAGCTCGCCGGCGCGGCTGCGAGCTTGGTACCCAGGTTCTGATCCAGGAACAGCGCCGGATTGTTGCCGGAGCCCGTGAAGTTGAACATGTTCATGATGCTGCCCGCCGTCGCGTCGAACGAACCGCCGCCGAGGCGTTGACCGCCCAGCCAGTTGTCCTCGATGAAGCGCACCACGGAGGCCTGGGTGATCGGCGTATCGTCGACGAAGTTGACCTTCGCCCACGGCGACACCACGATAAACGGCGTCCGCGTACCCGGACCGCAACGGCCGTTCACCGCGCCGCCGTTCACGCCTTGCGGCTGTACTGCGCCTGCTGCCGTGCACTGACCCACGCCGCTCAGGTTGTCGGTGCCCGCCACCGTCTTGCCGCCCGCGGATTGCGCCGTGGTCGAATCGAACGATGCGCTCGTCGGTGCCTTGAAACGGTGGTCGTACCAGCCGTCCGAATCGTCGTAGGCGATGATCACGGCGGTGTTCTTCCAGTCAGGCTGTTGTTGCAGGAAGTTGACCACCTTGGTCACGAAAGCCTGTTCGTCGATCGGATCCGAGTTGCCCGGATGGCCGTCGCCAATCGCCGGCGCCTTCAGGAAGCTCACCGACGGATAGTTGCCCGCCTTCACCGCGGCGAAGAAGTCGTCGGTGTCGTACTGGTGGTGCACCGGCGTTGCCGAGTTGTCGAGCGGATCGGCGGAGCCGATCATCGCCGTCGACGACGGACGCGTATGCGCCAGGTTGGCCGTGCTCGCGTAATACTGGAACCACGCGTGATGCTGCACGTAGTCGGCCTTGGTCGCGTTCAGCACTTGCGAGAAGGTCGAGCGCAAGCAGCCAGTCGTGCCGTTGGCGTTGACGGTCTGCAGATTGAAGCCGCCCATGAAGCCGCCCCACGTCAGACCCTTCGCGTTGAGCAGGTCGCCGATGTTCTTGTTATTCGACGACATCGCGCCGGTCGGCGTGCTCTTTGCCGAGATCGTGCAGACGTCGCCGGTCGGGTCGAGGTCGCCGATCATCGTGAAGCTGCCTGCCGAGTCGGGAATCGCATTGGCCGACGTGCCGCCGGTCACGACGACGCCGTTGTTCTGACCGGATACCACTTCGAGCGCACCCGGCGTCGACGGACCATACGTGTCCGTGTACGCGTTCTGGTTCATCGCGAAGTTCTGCGCGTAGTTCCACAGCGCCGTGACCGTGTTGCCGTCGAAGTAGCCGAGCACCTGGCCCTTCGTGGCGAACGCGCCGGTGCTGCCGGCGATCGTCGAAGTGGCTGCCGTGAAGAGCGGGAACGCGTCCATCGCGCCGTTGTTATAGGCGAGCTCTTCGGCCGCGTAGGCGTGGTTCTGGCTCGACGTATTGGCTTGCGAGCGGTCCAGGCGGAACGGCAGCAGATCGGCGGCCGGCAGGCCCAGGCCCGCGATCGTCACGCTGCCGACCGTGCGGCCCGCCGTGTTCGGCGAGGTGGCCAGCGCGTTCGGGTTGGCCGTGATCAGGTTGTTGCTGCTGAGGTTGTTGACCGTCGGCGTGCCTGTGGCCGCCACGAATTGTGGCTCGCCCGTCGGGTTGGAAGCGTTCGGGTAGGTGCCGAAGTAGTGATCGAACGAAACGTTCTCGCCGAAAATCACCACGACGTGCTTGATCGGCGTGGTCGTGGCCACGGCGTCCTGAGCCGATACCACCGGTGCAGGCGTGCTCACGCTGTTGTTGCCGCAAGCTGCGAGCGTAAGCAGCGCTGCAAACGGGATGGGTAAGAGGGTTCTACGGAACATTTGAAAGGCTCCAGATTCGACTTCGCCGTTCAGCGTTTGCATCAACGTAGGTGTGGATGTTCGCTGGGGATATTGTTAGAAATACAGCTAGTGCTAGTGGTCTTACCGCGACAAACTGCGCGCATTGGACCATTCGATAATTAAGATTTCGGGGCGCGAACCTTACCGAAGCCCTCGGGTTTTATTCGTTTGCATAACCTTTGCTGTCGTTCTGCTGACGCCGCATCGCGGCGCGCAGCCGGCCGCGACGCTGCGCCTCGCGTTTCACCACGGTTTTTCCCGCATCCTTCTTTCCTTTTGATTTTTCACACTGCCCGCAGCGACGGATTGCTTCCGCTGCTGCGTTCAACAGGAAACGGAGCCGCTTTCCGGCTTCGGCTTTGATGGGAGAAACCAACATGACATCCACCCAACCGGTTCGCCTGCTCACCGCCATGCTGACCGCCGCGCTGACCTGCGCCGCCACACTCAGCGCCGCGCCGGCCTTCGCGCAGGCGGTGATCGTCGCGCCGATGGCGCCGCCGTCGCCGCGCGTCGAAGTGGTGCCGGCGCCGCGTGCCGGTTACGCATGGGATCCGGGCCACTGGCGTTGGGCCCAGGGCCGTTATGTCTGGGTGGGCGGCCACTGGCAGGCGGTGCGCGTCGGTCATCGCTGGGTGCCGGGGCACTGGGTAGCGCGTGGTCCGAACTGGCGTTGGGTGGAAGGCCATTGGGCATGACCCGGGAGCGCCACGGCGGTCGATTTTTTTCGGCACGCTGCGTTCTCCAAACAGGCAGACTGCTATGAAAATGCTCGTGATGATTCTGCTGGCGGCCACGCTCGCCGGTTGTGTGGTGTACCCGGCGCGGCCGGCCTACTATCGGCCGGCGGTCGTCGTATATTGATCGCGCCAGTGCATGGCGAGACGCGCCGTCTTCACTGTCCGCGCGCACCGTTCGAACCGGTGCGCGTGCAACCATCCGTGTGAGGTGTAGGCGGCATGAGAGGCATCGGAAGGAGTGGCTTCTGCGTGACTGACGTTCAACCCACGGCGAGATTCATGCGGCGGCACGCACTCGCGCCGAGGAGCGCCGTGCCTTGAGCGAACGCGACCCCGACGCGGAATTGCTCGAACAGATCGGCCGGCAAGATCCGGCCGCCGTCCGCTCGCTCGTCTCGCGCAAGCTGCCGCGTCTGCTTGCGCTCGCCACCCGCATGCTGGGCGACCGCATGGAAGCGGAAGACGTGGCGCAGGAGGTGTTCGTGCGCATCTGGAAACAGGCGTCGCGTTGGCGGGAAGGCGAGGCGAAGTTCGACACGTGGATTCATCGCGTCGCGCTCAATCTCTGCTATGACCGGCTGCGCGGCCGGCGCGAAGAGCCGCGCGACGAGATGCCCGAGGAGGTCGATCCCGCGCCGGTGCCTGAGGCCAGACTCGAAGCGCGCGCCCAGGACCAGCGGGTTCGCGATGCACTCGCCGCGCTGCCGGCACGCCAGCGCGAGGCGCTGGTACTCAACTACTACCAGGAAATGTCGAACATCGACGCCGCGGCCCTGATGGGCATCAGCGTCGATGCGTTGGAAAGTCTGCTGGCACGCGCGCGCCGCAATCTGCGCGCTCAACTGGCCGGCAGCGGCCTTAGCAAGGACAAGTCATGACGCCTGAAAGATTTCAGCAGATCGTCGAGGCCTACGGCGCCGAGCCGCGCCGCTGGCCGCAACAGGAGCGCGCGGCGGCGCAGGCGTGGGCGCAGTCGCATCGCGCCGAAGCTGATGCGCTGCTGACGGAGGCGGCGGGCGTCGATGCGTGGCTCGCCGCCGACAAGGTCGAGCCGCCGGACGCGGCCCTGGTCAAGCGCGTGCTCGACAGCGCGCCGGTGCGGCAGCCGGCGCCGCCGCGACGCCGCCTGTGGTGGTCGGGCGCGGCGGTCGCGGGCGTCGGACTGTTGGGTGGTGTGGCGGGCGCTTTCGCCGTGTCGTTCTTCGTGCTGACGGAGACCGGGCCGCAGGCGCCGCTCACACATGAGTCGTCTTATTTAACTTCGAGCTTCGGTGGTTCGTCCGCCGATTGGAGCGACGAATGAACGGCCGGTCATGGAAAGTCGTGCTGGTGGCCTCGCTGGTGCTGAATGTGTTTCTGGTGGGCGCGATCGTCGGCGGTGCTTATCAATGGTTTGCCGCGCGCGGCGCGACGGCGCCCGTGCTGGCGCAACAGCGCGCGCTGCGCTTCGCCGCGGAAACGCTGTCCACCGAGCGCCAGAAAGCCTTTATCGACGGCCTGAAAGACGCACGCCGCGACGGCCGGCAATACGCCCGCGAAGGCCGCGAAGGGCGTCGCGACGTGTTGCGTCTGCTGGCGGCGCCGCAGTTCGATCGCGCCGCGCTGGACGCCGCGCTCGAGCGCACGCGCCAGGCGGACAGCCATCTGCGCGCGCAAGTGGAAGGCCGTGTGGCCGACTTCGCGGCGACCTTGTCGCCCGAGGAGCGGGTTCAATTCGCCGACAGCCTGAAAGTGCGCGGGCAATGGCGTGAACCCGCGCCGGCGGCGAATGCGAACAACGCGGCGAAGAAGCCGGCGAATCAGGCATCGAGCGAAACTTCGGGCGAGTAAAAAACCTGAAGCGGCTGCGACGGATTTTTGCGTGACAGCCGTTTAAGGACTATCCACAGCCGAAGAGGATGGTATGGCCAACTCACCGAACCTGAACGCCGCGGCGATTGCGCTAAACCGCTTCGGTCTGGGCGCGCGTGCCGACGACACGCCGCCCGCCAATCCAAAAGGCTGGCTGCTCGCGCAGTTCGAACAGTACCAGGCGCGGCCTGCCGCGTGGGCGAATCAGCCCGACTCGGTGGCGCTCTCCACTGAACTCGTGCAGCAGCGTATGCAGTTCAATCAGCAGGCTCGTCAGAATGCGGGCGACGGCGCGGCGACGGGTCCCGCGAACGCGCAAAACATCGCAACGTCTGATGGCCAAACCAGCTCAGGAACGGCGAACGCGCAAAATATGACCATGCCTGACGGGCAAACCCGTACTCAGGCAAACGCACAAGCAAACGCGCAGGCCGACACACCAAACTCAACGCAAGCAACCGCGCAAACCGCCAGGCAAGCCGAACGAAAAGCGATTCGAGGTGAAATACTCGACATATACCGCTCATCGGTAAATGCACGGGTGACGAGTGCGTTGACCACGCAGACGCCGTTCATCGAGCGGCTGGTGCATTTCTGGTCCAACCATTTCGCGGTCTCCACCGAGAAGCCCGGCGTCGCGGCACTGGCCGGTTCGTTCGAGGCCGAAGCGATTCGCCCGCACGTGCTGGGCCGCTTCGAAGACATGCTGGTGGCCGTCGAACGTCATCCGGCCATGCAAGTGTTTCTCGATCAGACGCGCTCGGTCGGACCGGACAGCATGGCGGCCATGCGCGCCGCGCAGCGCAATCCGGAGCGCAAGCGCGGTCTGAACGAAAACCTCGCGCGCGAAATCATGGAACTGCACACGCTCGGCGTGCGCAGCGGCTACAGCCAGGACGACGTCACCGAATTCGCCCGCGCGCTGACCGGCTGGAGCGTCGCGGGCAATCCAGCCAATGCCGGCAATGCCGGCAATGCGGGCCGGCTGGCCATGCAGCAGAACGCCGCGCCGGGCACCTTCGTGTTTCGCGCCGCGCTGCACGAGCCCGGTTCGCGGACCATCATGGGGCGTCGCTACGATCAGGTGGGCGTTGAGCAGTCGCTCGCGATCCTGCACGACCTCGCGAGCGCGCCCGCGACCGCGCAGCATATCGGCGGCAAGCTGGCCCGTCATTTCGTCGCCGATAATCCGCCGCCCGGCGTGAGCGAACATCTGGCCAGCGCGTTCGAGCGCAGCGGCGGCGATCTGCCGACCGTCTATCGCGCCTTGATCGACATGCCGCAAGCGTGGTCGCCCACGGCCGTGAAATTCAAAACGCCGTGGGAATGGACTATTTCCTCGATGCGCGGACTCGGCTGGCAGGACCTCGGCAAGCTGCAGACGGCGCCCATTCTCACGCAACTCGGTCAGCCGGTGTGGCGTCCGGGCTCGCCCGCCGGTTACGACGACATCGCCGCTAGCTGGGCCGCGCCCGACGCGCTCGTGCGCCGGGTCGAAGTGGCGCAGCGTTTCGCGTCGCAAGTCGGCGACCGGCTCGATGCGCGCGCACTCGGCCAGACCCTGCTCGCCGGTTCGCTCAGTGCGCCGACGGCCACGGCGGTATCGCGCGCCGAGAGCGCGTCAACGGCGATCGCGTTGTTGCTGGTCTCGCCGGATTTTCAACGGAGATGAATGCCATGCTGTCACGCCGCAAGTTTCTGAGCGTCGCCGCCGCCGGCGCGGGCGCGATGCTCGTGTCGCCGCGGATCGCGTTCGCAAGCGTCGCCACCGAGAGCCGTTTCGTGTTCGTGATCCAGCGCGGCGCCGCCGACGGTCTGAACATCGTCGTGCCGTACGCCGAACCCGCCTACGCCACACTGCGCGGCGCGCTTGCCATCGACACTTCGAACGCGCCGCGCCTGGACGGCACCTTCGCGCTGCATCCCGCGATGGTTCAGACCGCCGCGATGTATGCGAACCATCAGGCGCTGTTCGTGCACGCGGTGGCGTCGCCGTATCGCGACCGTTCGCACTTCGACGGACAGAACGTGCTCGAGACCGGCGGCACGTCGCCGTATCAGATGAAAGACGGCTGGCTGAACCGGCTCGTCGCGCAGTTGCCGGCCACGCGTGAGAACGCAATCGCGTTCGCGCCGACCGTGCCGATGGCGTTGCGCGGGCCGGCGGCGGTGACGTCGTATGCGCCTTCGGCTTTGCCGCAAGCCCCCGACGATCTGCTCACGCGCGTCTCGCAACTCTACGATCAGGACGCGCAGTTGCGTCCGTTGTGGGAGTCGGCGATGACCGCGCGCGGTCTGGCGGGCGACGCCAGCGCGCGTCAGGATCCGGCGAGTCTCGGCAAGCTCGCCGCTGGTTTCCTGTCACGCGAGAACGGGCCACGGATCGCGATGATCGAAACCGGCGGCTGGGACACACACAGCGCGCAGAACGCGCGCCTCGCTAATCAGTTGAAAGCGCTCGACACGATGCTCGCGTCGTTGCGCGACGGCATGGGCCCGTTGTGGAGCAAGACCACCGTGCTGGTCGCCACGGAGTTCGGCAGAACCGCCGCCGCCAACGGCACGGGCGGTACTGATCACGGCACGGGATCGGTGGCGATGGTGCTCGGCGGCTCGGTGCAGGGCGGACGTGTGATCGCCGACTGGCCGGGTCTCGCGCCGCACAACCTTTACGAAGCGCGTGACCTCAAGCCGACCACCTCGCTCGATGCCTTGATCGCCGGCACCGCGAGCGAAAGTCTCGGACTCGATCCGCAGCGCACGGCGGCCGCGCTATTTGGTCGGGCGTCGGCGGGGCGGCCGCTGAGCGGCATCGTGCGCGCGTAGTGGTGGCGTATGGAGATTGACTGGATGCCGCAAATGAATCCGCTTTCATCCACGTCGTCAGTCAAAGAGCCGGCAACGGGACGGCTCAGATGATGTCGTTCAAAGAGCGGCAAGGAGAGCAGTTCACTTGAAGTCACCCGGCGAGCCGGCATGGCGCCGATTCACCTGTTTGTCACCCAAAGAGTCGGCAAAAGGACCGGCTTACATCCAATCAGAACGCTCAGGAGAGGAACTTGAAAATCAAATCGAATCTACGCGCCGTATCGCTCGCGGCTCTTTGCGCCGCACTGTTATCAGCCTGCGTGGTCGAGCCGGCGCGGCCGCCGCAACCCGAGCCGCTCGTCGAGGTGGTGCCCGCCGCGCCCGCGCCGGGCTATCACTGGGTGAAAGGCCACTATCGTTGGGAAGGCAATCATTGGGCGTGGATGCCGGGACATTGGAGAGGATGACCAGGTAGCGGCTCGGCGTTCTAACGCCGGCCACCCGCAAGCCGTCGCGCATCCGGCAAATTCCGCAAACGCAGCATCGCGATACAGCCGAGCAGCGGCCCGATCGCGAGCATGCCGAAGGCGCCGCGCCAACCCGCCAACGCGACGACATCCGGCACCAGATGAATGCTCACCAGCGTCAACAGAAAACCCGCGCAGGTCTGCGCGGTCAATAACGTCCCGATCGACGCCGGCTCGGCGAGTTCCGCAATGCTCGCCGAAAACTGCGCGGAGTCGGCGATCACCGAAATCCCCCAGCACAGCGCCACGCAGCCGACCAGCCAGACCGGCGCGCCGAGCAGCCAGCCCATCAACGCGGCGCACGCGCCGCTCACGGCCATCGCGCCGATCGTCACGGTGGTGCGGCCGAGCCGATCCGCCAGCACGCCGCCGAGCCACGCGCCGAGCGCGCCCGCCGCGACCGCGCCGAAGGTCAGCCATTCGGCCGCCGCGCGCGGCTGCGGCATACCGGCCGCCGTAAAGCTCGCTTGCAGGAATACGGCGAGCCACGCCCACATCGCGTACAACTCCCACATGTGGCCGAGATAACCGAGGTTCGCGAGCCGCAGCGCGGGGTTGCGCCAGGCGCCGGCCAGTGCGGACCATTCGATGCGCGTCGCGCGCGCCATATTCGGCCCGACGGCGCACAGCAGAATCGCGACGCCCGCCAGCAGCGCGCAGCACGCCGAGATGCCATAGATCGCGCGCCAGTTCGAACCGCCGAGCGCCGCCAGCAGATGCGGACTCGCCGAGCCGAAGGTCAGCGCGCCGACCAGCAGCCCGATCAATAAACCGAGATCGCCTTTCGCCCAGGTTGCCGCGAGCCGCATGCCGACCGGATAAACGCCCGCCATGCAGATGCCCGTCAACAGCCGCAACAGGATCGCAAGCGGACTCGCTGGCGCGAGGAATACGAGACAGGCGGTGGCGGCGCCCGCCGTCAACGCGCTAATCATGAAGAGCCGCCGAGGATCGAAGCGGTCGGCAAGGGAGAGCAGGGCGCTCGTGACGGTGCCGGCCACGAAGCCGGCCTGCACGGCGCTCGTCAGCAAGGTCGCCTGCAAGGCAGACAGACTCTCTACCTGCCTGACGATCGCCACGACGGCCGACGATGAAAACCACACGCTCATCGCGCCCACCTGGCAGAGCAGCAGAATCACGAGCGAACGCGTCTTGCCGGCCATCGCGCGGCTCGATCGATGCGGGCTTGCCGAGGCTTCTTTCATGCGTGTCTGGTGCCGTGCATCGTGCGTTAGCCGGCCGATTCAGCAGCGAGCGCGTCGCTGGCTTCGGCCGCATGCGTCGCGTGCACGGAGCGCGCGCCGACGCGGTGATAGCGGCGGCCGTAGTAGATCAGCGCATCGCCGGCGACGTGCGTATGCGCGGCTTTCACGGCGCAAAAGAACACCGTGTGCGTGCCGACTTCGGTGACCGATTCGATCTCGCAGTCCAGCGAAGCGAGCGCGCCATGCAGGACCGGTGCGCCCGTCGCGAGGGTGTCCCATTGCGCGGCGGCAAAGCGTTCCGCTATCGGCAGCGTGCTGGTGGCGAAGTGCGCGGCGAGCGTCTGCTGCTCGGCGCTCAGCACGTTGACGCAGAGCTTGCCATTGGCGCGAAAAGCCGCGTTGTTGCGGCTGCTGCGATTGATGCAGACGAGCAGCGTGGGCGGCTCGTCCGTCACACCGCAGACCGCCGACGCGGTGCAGCCGGCCAGACCCGCCACGCCATCGCTCGTGATGATGTTGACGGCGGCGCCGAGGCCGGCCATCGCGTCGCGAAAGGTGTTCCTGTCAAGCATGTGAGCCTCTGCGAAAGAATCGCCGCGCCGCTGCGTGGCGGCGCGGGCGGCACGAAGTGAAGGCGTGCATCACGGCGCGATTGCTAAACATTGCCAGGAACCGGAGCGGCGGCGCAAGCGGGCGAACGGAACTTCGCCGCCGTGTGGCTGGAAGGCAAGCGCGCATGACCGAAGAGTTTCTCGCGCAAGGTGCCGTCGCGATACGCGTGCTTGTAGGCGCCGCGCTCCTGCAGAATCGGCACGACGTGTGCGATGAAATCCTCGAAGCATTCGGGCGCGACCGTACGCGATAGATTGAAACCGTCCACGCCCGCTTCCTCGGTCCACGCGATCAGTTCGCTCGCTACCCGTTCGGCCGAGCCGACGAGCGGCGCCTGACGGCTGCCCAGCACCATCTGTTCGAGCAGCTTGCGTTTGGTCCACTGCGGACCGGCGGCGCGCGTCATGGCTTCGACGTTCGAGACGATGGCCTGACTCTTGCCGGTTTCGATCGGCTCGTCGAGGTCGTAGCGTGCGAAGTCGATCCCGAGCGACGCCGCCGCATGCACGAGCGCCGCCTCGGAACTGACATAACGGCGGTACTCCGCGTACTTCTCCTGCGCCTCGCTGTCCGTGCGTCCGGTGATGACGGTTTGCCCGAGCAGCACCTTGATGTCGTCGGCTTTGCGGCCGCCCGCAACGGCGTGCGCGCGAATATCGTCGACGATCGCTTTCACGGCCGGCTTCGCCTGGCCGTTGACGAACACGCACTCCGCGTGCGCCGCGGCGAACCGTTTGCCGCGCGCTGACGACCCCGCCTGATACAGCACCGGCGTGCGCTGCGGCGACGGCTCGCTTAAATGCATCGCGTCCACCCGATACTGCTTGCCGTGATGATGAATCACATGGACCTTCGACGCGTCCGCATACACGCCCTGAACTTTGTCACGCAGCACCGCGCCGTCTTCCCAACTGCATTCCCACAGTTTGTAGACCAGTTCCATGTATTCGTCGGCGAGGTCGTAGCGGTCGTCGTGCGCCATCTGGCCGGTGAGGCCGATCGCGCGCGACGCGCTGTCCAGATAGCCGGTGACGATGTTCCAGCCGACCCGGCCGCGCGTCAGATGATCGAGCGTGGACATGCGCCGCGCGAACAGATATGGCTGCTCGACCGTGAGATTGGACGTGACGCCGAACGACAGATGACGCGTCACCGCCGCCATGGCCGGGATCAGCAGCGTCGGGTCGTTGACCGGCACCTGCACGGCGCCGCGAATTGCCGCGTCGGGGTTGCCGCCGTAGACGTCGTAGACGCCGGCGACATCGGCGAAAAAGATGCCGTCGAACAGGCCCGCTTCGAGCGTGCGGGCGTAGTCGGTCCAGTACTGCAAATCCGTGTAGCGCGCGGACTGATCGCGCGGATGAGTCCACATCCCTTGCTGGATGTGGCCGACGCAGTTCATGTCAAACGCGTTGAGAACGATTTCCTTCGGCATGGTGTCTTCCGGCTGGGTGGACGAATGCTTACGGCTGACGTTCGAGTCGCGTGCGGTTGTGCGGGTTGCTGTCGCGATCTTGCGTTTAATATAGTGGACGAAAAATCACTATGCAAGACATTGATTTCGGCCTTTAATGAGCGGCGAGGCGAGCGTGGATGCCAGCGTCCATGTCTACACTGCCTCGATATAATTTGCGGTGCCCGCTTTCCTCACCTTCCAACTCGTCCATCTTTCCATGTCCGAATCCGCTGCCATCGATCTGACCCAGGCGATTTCCTTGCGCGTGAAGACCGAGCGCGAGGCGCGCAACTGGTCGCTGAGCGAACTGGCGGAGCGCTCGGGCGTGTCGAAGGCGATGATCAGCAAGATAGAACGAGGCGAGGCGAGTCCCACGGCGACGGTGCTCGGGCGTCTGTCAGGCGCGTTCGGCCTGACCTTGTCGACCTTGCTGGCGCTTGCCGAGCAGACTGGCGAACGGCTCGTGCGGTATGCGGAACAAGCGGTCTGGCAAGACCCGGAGACCGGCTACACGCGCCGGCGAATCTCGCCACCCACGGGCGGCGTGCTGGAATTGCTGGAGATCGAGCTGCCGCCGGGCGTGAAAGTGCCGTACCCGCCGGATGCTTTCGTGTTCCAGCATCAACAGATATGGGTGACGCTTGGCGTGTTGACCTTCCGGGAAGGCAAGCAGCTTTACCGGCTGGAAGCCGGGGATTGTCTGCAGCTTGGCGCGCCGCTCGAATGCGAGTTCTTCAACGCGGGCGAAGACGCGTGCCGTTACGTGGTCGGCCTCGTTCGACGATAGACGCTTCCTTGTACGTTCAATGAGCGCTTCAATAAGCGTTTCAAATACCAGGACGACAGGCAACGCCTCACGCTCGCATCGAGCGACGAGCGGCGTTGCCTGTCGTCACCGGCAAGTCACCGGGTGAAAGCGGGCGCTTAACCTCCGCCGCCGCCTTGCGTGCCGATCGTGAGCTTATTGCTCACCGACTTCACGCCGGCCACACCCTTCGCCACTTCCTCTGCCTGCGGAATCTGCGCGCCGTCGGGCACCGATCCGGTCAGGGTCACCGCGCCGCCACGGGCCCGGACGAACACGTTCGACACGTCAAAACCCTGCGCTTTCGACAGAGCCTTGCGCACTTGCAGACCCAGCGAGCGGTCCGTCTTCTTGACCGTTTTAGCACTGGGCGCCGACGTGTCGCTGGACGCCATCGCGTCGCTCGACTGCGCATAGGCGCTTGCCGCCGTTGCTAAACACAATGCGATGCCGAGCGCCTTCAAAAGATTGACTGTTTTCACGTTTTCTCCATCCTCGAAAAGTTGATGTCGCTTCGTTGCATGCAAAAAACCACGCGCTTGCGAGCACTTTTCCGCTCACGAGGAGCACCCTGTCTTGTAGAAGAGTGATGCTGCGACGCTCCCGGCGCGCTTAAACAATACTCCAGCCGAAGCGCTCATGCTGGAAAAACTGGCTGGAACGCCGCATTGGCAGCCATTCCGGCGATCATTGCGACTATTTGTGTTGCGCACTTGTGACGACGATGTTCCACATATCCGGTTGCCGATTTGTCAATGCGCGTCCATGCGCGTCAATGCGCGTCAATGCGGCGACGCCTAGAACCATTGCGGCGCCATGCTGAGCGTGGTGTCGTCCAGCGTGCGCAACGTGGCGAGCATCAAGGCGACGCGCGGCAATTCCCAGCGGAAGAACCACTGGCACGCATGCAGCTTGCCGCGATAGAAGTCCGCGTCTGCTTCGCTATGCGAAGCAGGTAGCGCAGCGCTTGCGACGATCGCCTGACGCAGCCATGTCCACGCAATCACGATATGGCCGAAGGCTTCGAGAAACGCATTCGCGTTGGCGAGCGCGCGTTCGCTTTCATGGGTCAGCGTGGGCAGCAACGCCTCGACTGTGGCAGTCAGATCGGTCCACGCTTCGCCGAGCGCATCGGCGTGCGCGTGCAATGCCGGGCGTTCGCGCGCCGCGTCGATGGTGTGCTGGATTTCGCGGGCCAGTTGTTTGAGCGCGGCGCCCTGTTTCATCGTCACCTTGCGGCCGAGCAGATCGATGGCCTGAATGCCGTGCGTGCCTTCGTGAATCATGTTCAGCCGGTTGTCGCGATAGAACTGCTCGACCGGATATTCACGCGTGTAGCCGTAGCCGCCGTGAATCTGGATCGCGAGACTATTCGCTTCGAGACACCATTGGGACGGCCAGGATTTCACCACCGGCGTCAGCAGATCGAGCAGCAGGCCCGCTTCGGTGCGCGCGGTTTCGCTCTCGCCGGTGTTCTGTTCGTCGACGAGACGCGCCGCGTACAGGCACAACGCATAAGCCCCTTCCACATAGGCTTTTTGTGCGAGCAGCATGCGGCGCACGTCGGCGTGTTCGATCAGCGGCAATTGCGGATCGAGCGGATTCTTGTTGTCGGGGCGACGTCCTTGCGGGCGTTCGCGCGCGTAATCAAGCGACGCGAGATAGCCGCGGTAGCCGAGCATGACAGCGCCGAGTCCGACGCCGATGCGCGCCTCGTTCATCATGTGGAACATATAGGCGAGACCGTGATGCGGCTCGCCCACCAGTTCGCCGATGCATTCGCCGTGTTCGCCGAACGACAGCATGGTCGACGTCGTGCCGCGCCAGCCCATCTTGTGAATCAGTCCCGCGAGGGCGACGTCGTTGCGCGCGCCGAGGCTGCCGTCTTCGTCGACATGGAACTTCGGCACGGTGAAGAGCGAAATGCCTTTGACGCCCGGCGGCCCGCCTGGAATGCGCGCCAGCACCAGATGCACGATGTTCTCGCTCAACTCGTGGTCGCCGCCTGAAATGAAAATCTTGTTGCCACGAATCGAATAGGTGCCGTCCGCATTGGGCGTGGCGCTCGTGACGAGATCGGACAGGCTCGAACCCGCTTGCGGTTCGGTCAACGCCATGGTGCCGAACGCGCGGCCTTCGAAGAGCGCTTGCAGATACTTGCGCTTTTGCGTTTCGCTGCCGAAGCGCTCGATCACGTTCGCGTTCGCCGTGGTCAGCATGGCATACGACGCGGTCGCAATGTTCGCACTCTTGAAGAGCGACAGGCACGCAAACGAAATCACCGACGGCAACTGCATGCCGCCCCATTCGTAGTCCTTGCCCGCGGCGAGAAAGCCGGTGGCGCGCATGGCGTCGAGTGCCTCTTTGACCTCGACGGGCAGGGTGACGCGTTGACCGTCGAACTGCGGCTCGTGTTCGTCCGAGAGACGGTTGTGCGTCGCGAACTTTTCCACGGCGACCGTATGCGCGGTGTCGAGCGCGGCGTCGAAGGTCTCGCGGCTGTGATCGGCGTGACGTGCGCGGCGCGTGAGCGTCTCCGCTTCGAGCACTTCGAACAACTGAAACTCGAGATCACGTGAGTTGATGATCAGCGCATCTTGCATGAGAGAAGACCCGTGAAAAGTAAGCCGCTTTGCGGAACAGCGACGTAAGGCAAGCGTAAAAACGCCCTCGACCATATCGGCCCGGCGCGGTTGAGAAGCGCGGTATTCGGGTATTTCCCGATGCTCCGCTACTCGACGATGCGTGTCAGTTTATATTGAAAGTGAATGATCGTGCTTTTATTTACAGGCCGAATTTCGGCACGTATGATGGGCGCAAAACGCGGCATACCCATCTGCATAGCAGAACAAATCTGGAGGAGCGACGCAATGTCTGTGAAGGACCTGTTTCAACTGGACGGCAAGGTGGCACTCATCACCGGGGGCTCGCGCGGCCTCGGTCTGCAAATGGCCGAGGCACTCGGCGAAATGGGCTGCCGCGTCGCCATCACCGCGCGCAAGGCCGACGAACTCGCTGAAGCGAAAACGCATCTGCAACAGATCGGCATCGAAGTGCAAACGGTGGTCAACGACCTGCAGCGCTTCGAAGGCATCCCCGGTCTCGTCGACGAAGTACTGGGCCTGCATGGCCGCATCGATATTCTCGTCAACAACGCGGGCGCGACATGGGGCGCGCCCGCCGAAGACTATCCCGACGAAGCGTGGCACAAGGTCATGAACCTGAACGTCAACGCACCGTTCTTTCTCGCTCGCGAAGTCGGCAAGCGCAGCATGATCCCGCGGCGCGCGGGCAAGATCGTCAATATCGCTTCGGTGGCGGGCTTAAAGGGTTCGCCGCCGGGCATGAACACGATTGCGTACAACACGTCCAAGGCCGCCGCGATCAATTTCACGCGGGCGCTCGCCGCGGAGTGGGGCAAGTACAACATCAACGTCAATGCGATTTGCCCGGGCTTTTTTCCTTCGAAGATGACGGCGGGTCTGCTCGACAAACTCGAAGAAGCGATAGTCTCGCGCACGCCCTTGCAACGTCTGGGCGGCGACGAAGATCTCAAAGGTCCGATTGTGTTTCTCGCGAGCGAGGCGTCGCGCCATATCACCGGCCAGGAATTCGCGGTGGACGGCGGCGCGATCATCGTGTGAGTGTCACGTCTGGTCAGACGCGGCGATGCGAACGAAGCGCGCGGCAGCAAGCCAGCGCGCACCGACAGTAAAAAGCTGGAGACGCTGATGAACGAACGCCATCACCCGCATTGGCCGCCGCAAGTGCCGCTGCATCTGACGCTGCCCGAGACCAATCTTTTCTATAACGCCGAAGTCTCGGCGGCGCGCTATCCCGACAAGCCGTTCATCATCTTCTACGACACGGCGATCACGTTCGCCGAATTCAAGGACGAAGCCGAACGGATCGCGGGTTTTCTGCAGCAGGCGTGTCAGGTCAAAGCAGGCGACCGCGTGCTGCTGTATATGCAGAACAGTCCGCAATGGATCATCGCTTACTACGGCATCCTGCGGGCGAACGCGGTGGTGGTGCCGGTCAATCCGATGAACATGACCGCCGAATTGGCGCACTACGTGGAGGACAGCGGCGCGACCACGATCATCGCGCCGCAATGCCTGTTCGCGAACGTCGAGCCGCTGATCGGCAGCGGGCCCGGAAAGGGCATCGAGCACGCAATCGTCGCGACGTATAGCGATTATCTGAAGAAGACCTCGCCGATTCCCGTGCCTGAATTCGTCGCCGCGCCGCGCAAGACGTTCAATCTTCCCGGCGTCACGTCTTGGCAAGAAGTGATCGAGCAACGTATCGCGCCGGGGCCGCTCACCACCGGTCCCGACGATCTGTGCGTGATGCCTTACACGTCGGGCACCACCGGCAAGCCCAAAGGCTGCATGCATACGCACCGCAGCGTGATGAGCACGCTGCTCGGCGGCTGCGTCTGGTTCTCGTCGCCGCCGGACGGCGTTTATCTATCTGTCCTGCCGCTCTTTCACGTGACCGGCATGCAAGGCGGCATGAACAGCGCGGTCTTCTCCGGCATGACGATCGTGCTGTTGCCGCGCTGGGATCGCGAGGCCGCCGCGCTATGCATGCAGAAATATCGCGTCACCGCATGGCAGTCGATCTCGACGATGATGGTCGATTTCCTCTCGAACCCGAAGCTCAACGAATACGATCTGTCGAGCCTGACCGGCACGCGCGGCGGCGGCGCGGCGATGCCGGACGCGATTGCCAGAAAGCTCAAGGCGCTGACCGGTCTCGATTACGTCGAAGGCTACGGCATGACGGAGACGATTGCCGGCACGCACATCAATCCGCCGCATCGTCCGAAGCCGCAGTGCCTGGGCATACCCGTGTTCGACGTGGACTCGCGCGTGATCGATCCGGTTTCGCTGGCGGAGCTGCCGCAAGGCGAAACCGGCGAGATCGTCACCCATGCGCCGCAAGTCATGCGGGGCTACTGGGGTAATCCGAAGGCGACGGCCGAAGTGTTCATCGAACTCGACGGCAAGCGGTTTCTGCGAACCGGCGATCTCGGCCATATCGATGAGGACGGTTATTTCTTCATGACCGATCGTCTCAAACGGATGATCAACGCGTCCGGTTATAAGGTCTGGCCGGCTGAAGTCGAGGCGCTGATGTACCGGCATCCGGCGATTCACGAGTTCTGCGTGATCGGCGTGAAGGACGAGAAGCGCGGCGAGACCGTGAAGGCGCTGGTGGTGCCCGACGCGGCGCATGCAGGCACGATTACTGCGCAGGAGATCATCGACTGGGCGCATGAGCAGATGGCCTCGTACAAGGCGCCGCGCGTCGTCGAATTCGTGGCGTCGCTGCCGAAGTCGGGCAGCGGCAAGATCTTGTGGCGAAAATTGCAGGAAGAGGATGCGGCGCGCGTGGCTGGCTCGGGAGATTCGTCTGCTTGATGCAACACCCTCTGGCGGCGCTGAAATGACTCTTTTGATGGTTTGCCTGTAAGCTTTGAGCGCGAGTCCGTACTGAGTGTCGTGCGCGGCTCGCGTGGTGAACAGAAGACTCATAGACAAGCTTGAATGCTATTGCCAACTTTCGAGAGGGGAATTAACAATGAAGAGCGTTGCCATTAAACAGATCATGCTCGGCCTTGCCGTCACCGCCATGGTGGCAGGCACCATTCCGCTCGCCGCGGCTCAAGGCGCCAGCGACGCTGCCATGTCGGCTGCGCCCGCCGCGGCGAGCAGTGCGAAACCCACCAAAGCGGAGCGTAAAGAGGCGCGCAAGCAAGCCCGAGCCAAGAAGAATGCCGAGCTGAAGAAGCTTGAAGACGCAGGCTATCAGCCGGGTCAGAACGACCCGAACTATCCGGACAAGCTGCAGAAAGCGCAGAAGAAGGCCGGTGTCGGAGCAGGCGCGAGCCAGTAATCGTGCAGGCAGCCGCGCGGCGGGACTGAACGTCGCGCGGCTGCCAGTACGGATCGCGTCCGCGAGCCATGCGACGCGACTCAACCCACTTCAGCCACACTCACTCAACGCGCGCCCAGCGTCTCGACCAGCATGTCGACAAACGCCTTGACCCGCGCCGTCATCTGTAACTGCTGCGGGTACACTGCATAGATATCCGCGCCCGGCGTGCGGTAGTCGGGCAGGACGTGAACGAGCCGGCCATCGGCGAGATACTCCGCGATATCCCATTCGGCGCGCATCAGAATGCCGTGGCCGTCGAGCGCCCACTTCACCGCGATTTCGCCGTCGTTGGTGGTCAGGTTACCGCGCACACGGACCGTCTCGGTCTTTTCCGTGGCGCCGCGTCCGCTGGTCAGACGCCAGACGCCGTAAGCGTCGCCGCCCTGGCGAATGCCGATGCAGTTGTGCTGCGCCAACTCGGCCGGGCTGCGCGGCGCACGCCGCTCGGCAAGATAGCGCGGCGAAGCGCACAGCAGACGCCGGTTCGACGCAACCCGGCGCGCGATCACGCGGGCATCCGGCGGCTCGCCGAAACGTACGCACACGTCGAAGGCGTCGTCGCTGAGCGGCGGTGGATCGACGGAAAGCTGCAACTGCACGTCCACCTCGGGAAAGCGCCGCACGAATTGCGAGATCAGCGGAGCCACGTGGCTGCGGCCAAAACCGAGCGTCGCGTTCACGCGCAGCAGGCCTTTCGGCGCTGCCTGCGAGCCGCCGAGCAACTGGGCGAGGTCGTCCATCTCGCTCAGAATGCGCCGCGCGCGCGTCAGATACAGCTCGCCTTCCGGTGTGAGGCTCATGCGCCGAGTCGTGCGGTTGACGAGCGAGACGGCGGCCCGCGATTCCATCTGCGTCAGATGCTTGCTGACGGCCGCCGTGCTCAGGCCGAGTTCGCGCGCAGCCGCAGTCAGGCTGCCGCTCGCGGCGAGCGTGGAGAAAAAAGCCAGATCGTCCGGCTGGATCGACGAGGTCATGAAGCGGCCTATTGTTAACCTGGAGTTAAGGATGCTTTGAGTCTAGCAGCGTTTTTTCGGGCAGTGGCCGTTCTACGATGCGCTCCATGCTTTCAACATCATGGAGACGCCCAATGAAGACCTATCGCATCGCAACCATTCCCGGCGACGGCATCGGCAAGGAAGTCGTACCCGCGGGCCGGCGCGTTCTGGAAGCCATCGCGGCGCGCAGCGACGCCTTCGGCTTCGAGTTCGAGGATTTCGACTGGGGCGGCGACTACTACCGCGAGCATGGCGTGATGATGCCGGCCGACGGACTCGATGCGATTCGTCACAAGGACGCGATTCTGTTCGGCTCGGCGGGCGACCCGCATATTCCCGATCACGTGACGCTGTGGGGTCTGCGCCTGAAAATCTGCCAGGGTTTCGATCAGTATGCGAACGTGCGCCCCACGCGCATCCTGCCCGGCATCGACGCGCCGTTGAAGCGCTGCGGGCCGAAGGATCTCGACTGGGTGATCGTGCGCGAGAACTCGGAAGGCGAATACGCCGGCGTGGGCGGCCGCGCTCATCAGGGCCATCCAATCGAAGTCGCCACCGATGTTTCGATGATGACCCGCGCGGGCGTCGAACGCATTCTGCGTTTCGCGTTCCAGCTCGCACAGTCGCGGCCCCGCAAGCTGCTGACCGTGATCACCAAGAGCAACGCGCAACGTCACGCCATGGTCATGTGGGACGAGATCGCCGTGCAGATCTCAAAGGAGTTTCCGGATGTCCGCTGGGACAAGGAACTCGTCGACGCCGCCACCGCGCGCATGGTCAACCGGCCTGCCACGCTCGACACGATCGTCGCCACCAACTTGCACGCCGATATTCTCAGTGATCTGGCCGCGGCGCTGGCCGGCAGTCTCGGCATCGCGCCGACCGCGAATCTCGACCCTGAGCGCCGCTATCCGTCCATGTTCGAGCCGATTCACGGCTCCGCATTCGACATCATGGGCAAGGGCCTCGCGAATCCGGTCGGCACCTTCTGGTCGGTGGTGATGATGCTGGAGCATCTCGGCGAGCACGCCGCCGCGCAGCAATTGATGGCGGCAATCGAGCGCGTCACGGCGGATCCGTCGCTGCATACGGGCGACCTGGGCGGCACGGCCACGACCGTGCAGGTGACCGATGCCGTGTGCGCGATCCTGGCCGCGGGGTCGTCGACGCCGACGTCGACCGAACCGGTTGCGAGCGTCAAGGCCGCCTGAAGCCGCCACGCACACATCACACAAAACCATAACGCCCGGACCAACGCGTCACGGGCGATCTCACTGCACCGAGCAGAGATAGAGTGGAGACAGCTATGAACAATGAATTGCAGGCCCGAGTGGTTCGCAAGCTGACCTGGCGCATCTTGCCTTTTGTGATGCTGCTTTACTTTGTCAGCTTTCTCGACCGTGTGAACGTCGGCTTCGCGGCCATCACCATGAACAAGGATCTCGGCCTGACGCCGACCATGTTCGGGCTCGGTGGCGGCATTTTCTTCCTCGGTTATTTTCTGTTCGAGGTGCCGTCGAATCTCATTCTCAACAAGGTCGGTGCGCGCATCTGGATCGCACGCGTGATGGTGACGTGGGGTCTCGTGTCGGCGGCTTCGGCATTCGTGTCAGGGCCCACCTCGTTCTATACGCTGCGTTTTCTGCTTGGCGTGGCCGAAGCCGGCTTCTTCCCTGGCATCATCCTTTATCTGAGCCAGTGGTTTCCCGCCCGCCAGCGCGCCGTCGCGGCCGCCGCGTTCATGGCGGCCGCGCCGCTCTCGACGGCCATCGGCTCGCCGATTTCCGGCGCGATCATGCAGATGCCCGCGTTGTTCGGCCTGAAGGACTGGCAGTGGCTTTTCGTCATCGAAGCGATTCCCGCCGTGCTACTCGGCTTCGTGGTATTGAAAGCGCTCACCGATTCACCGGACAAAGCCAAATGGCTTGCCGCCGATGAAAAAGCGTGGCTCATCGCCACCTTGCGCGAAGAACGGATGGGACGCGAATCGCAGTCAGGCCATGCCGCGGGTGCGCTCGCCGCACTACGCGACTCGCGTGTGTGGATCATGTCGATGATCTATTTCGGCACCTCCGCGGGACTCTACACGCTCGGCCTGTGGGCGCCGCTTATCATTCGTCAGTTCGGTTTCAGCGCGCTCCGCACAGGCGCATTGAATGCGATTCCGAGTGTGCTGGCGGTGATCGGCATGGTGGTGTGGGCGCGTCATTCGGACCGTCGCGGCGAGCGCACCTGGCACGTGGTGATTCCTTGCGTGGCGGCGGCCATCGGGCTCGCCTGGGCCGGCCTCGCGGACACGGCGCTCGGCGTCGTGCTGGCACTGGTCGTGGTGAACGTCGGCATCAGCGCGGCGAAGGCGCCGCTGTGGGCGATGCCAAGCACCTTTCTCTCGGGCGCGGGTGCGGCTGCCGGCATCGCCATGATCAATTCGATCGGCAACCTGGGCGGCTTCGTTGGGCCGTTCGCGATCGGCTGGCTGAAA
The DNA here is from genome assembly GCF_012689525.1 of Paraburkholderia aromaticivorans. Classification (NCBI taxonomy): domain Bacteria; kingdom Pseudomonadati; phylum Pseudomonadota; class Betaproteobacteria; order Burkholderiales; family Burkholderiaceae; genus Paraburkholderia; species Paraburkholderia aromaticivorans. The sequence continues at coordinate 1,988,095 of NZ_CP051515.1, read as the reverse complement.
AGCGTGACGGGCGGGTATGCCGCCGGGCTCTATGTGGTGGCGGCGAGCCTTGCGGTTTCGGCTCTGCTCACGTTGGCTGTCGGTCGGCGAGGGTATCGGACCGCGCACGCGGCGCGATGATCCAGCCCCCTCGAATGGTGAAGAGAAGCGTTGTCGTTCTCGCTCACGACGCGCTTTAGGGCTTTGATCTTTTGCGTATCTGAATCGATTACGCTCTGATGCTGTGGACTCGATAGACGGGCACAGCACCATGGCATCCAGACGCAAAGTCAAACGATACAAAACCGACCTCTCCGCTGAACTGCACAGCGCCGCGCTGTACGAAACACTCGCCGAGGTCGAGAAAGAGGGGTGTCTCGTTTTCGTGAACGCTACCCTGGTGCGCACATCTCGCCGTTGAATGGCGGGCACAACGGGTTTTTCGGCTGAGGTTTCGGGTACGTGCGCTGCTGCGTTGCGGCAATAAGGCCTGAAGACTCCCACGAACAGCACTTTTCTGCGTCGCATCGCCTCCACTTGCTCTAACGCGACACGCCTCGAAGCGCCCCTCGACACCCGCCAAACCCTTACCCCACAAGGCTCCAGCCCCCACTGGCCGGCATGCCCAAAAAACGGGTGTCGCATTTCCACATGTGCCTGTCGCAAATAGTCGGCTAGCGATACTTTTTTCTGGCAACTATGTATGCACAGCGCGGACAGACGTCCGCCACTGCAGCAACTATCTTGCATGGGACCGGAGTAAGCGCTAAAGCGCCAACTCCGGTCGACGCGGTGCATAGGACCGGAGTAAGCGTTAAAGCGCTAACTCCGGTCGACATAGGAGAGTATTCAATGAATTCCCCCAAGGTCGTGGTCGAAGGGCTGTGCAAGGTGTTCGGCACCAACCCGAAACAGGCGATCGGCATGCTGGCTGGCGGCGCGACGAAAGAAGAAGTGTTCGCGCGCACCGGTCAGATTGTCGGCGTCCACAACGTATCGTTCGAAGTCAAGGAAGGCGAGATCTTCGTGCTGATGGGCCTGTCCGGCTCCGGCAAGTCGACGCTGATCCGCTTGATCAACCGTCTGGTCGAGCCGACCGCCGGCAAGGTGCTGATCGACGGCCGCGACGTGGCCAGCGTGCCGCGCTCCGAGCTGACGGCGCTGCGCCGCAAGGACATGAGCATGGTGTTCCAGTCCTTCGCGCTGATGCCGCAGCGCACCGTGCTGTCCAATGCGGCCTTCGGGCTCGAAGTGGCGGGCGTGGGGCGCAAGGAGCGCGAGAAGCGCGCGATGACCGTGCTCGAGCAGGTCGGCCTCGCGCCCTTCGCGCAGAAGCTGCCCGCGCAACTGTCCGGCGGCATGCAGCAGCGCGTGGGTCTGGCGCGAGCGCTGGCGGTCAACCCGTCACTGATGATCATGGACGAGGCGTTCTCCGCGCTCGATCCGCTCAAACGCAAGGAAATGCAGAACGTGCTGCTTGATCTGCAACGCGAACAGCAGCGCACGATCCTGTTCGTGTCGCACGATCTGGAAGAGGCGATGCGCATCGGCACCCGCATCGCGATCATGGAAGGCGGCCGGGTCGTGCAGGTCGGCACCCCGCAGCAGATCATCACCAATCCCGCCGATGATTACGTGCGCGCGTTCTTCGAAGGCATCGACACCAGCCGCTATCTGACCGCCGGCGATCTGATGCAGACCGACGCCGTGCCGCTCATGCAGCACTCGCCGCAGATCGACGCATCGAGCGTGGCCGCCACGCTCAACGGCAGCGCCGACTACGCGTTCGTGCTCGATAGCGAGCGCAAGATTCGCGGCTTCGTGTGCCGCGACGCAATGGGCAGCGCCTCGCCGCAGCTCAATCAGATCGAATGCATCCGCCGCACCACGCCGCTCGACGACGTCGTCGAACGCGTGGTGGCGAGCCGCGCGCCGCTGCCGGTTGTCGAAGCCGACGGCTCCTACTGTGGTTCGGTCAACAAGACGAACGTGCTGAACGTTCTCACGCGCCATCGGAGTTCCCATGTCTGAAGTCATTCCACTTGGCGCCTGGGTCGATCACGGCGTTCACTACCTGCTCGACCACGACGCAAAAACTTTCGATTCCATCGGCAAGGTGATCGAGAGCTTTGCCGCGGTGATCGAACACAGCTTGCAAGCTGTGCCGATGTGGGCGCTGATGGCGTTCTTCGTCGGCATCGGCCTGTGGCGGGTGGGCTGGCGCTTCGCGCTGTTCACGCTGCTAGCCATGCTGTTGATCTATGGGACCGGGTTCTGGGATCAGATGGTGATCACGCTTGGCCTGACGCTGTCGTCGACGTTGATCAGTCTGTTGCTCGGCGTGCCGCTCGGCATCTGGACCGCGAAGAGCCGCACGGTCGAGATGATCGTGCGACCCGTGCTCGACCTGATGCAGACCATGCCGGCCTTCGTCTACCTGATTCCGGCGGCGATGCTGTTCGGTCTCGGCCGCGTGCCGGGGATTCTCTCCACGGTGATTTTCGCCATGCCGCCGGCGGTGCGTCTTACGTCGCTCGGCATCAAACATGTGAACCGGGAAATCGTCGAAGCAGGGCAGGCGTTCGGCTGCACGCCGTTGCAACTGCTCTACAAGGTGCAGTTTCCGAATGCGCTGCCGTCGATCATGACCGGCGTTAACCAGACCATCATGATGGCGCTCTCCATGGTGATCATCGCGTCGATGGTGGGCGCGGGCGGTCTCGGCAACGACGTACTGGCCAGTATTCAACGGCTCGACATCGGGCTCGGCTTTGAAAGCGGACTCTCAGTGGTGATGCTCGCGATCATTCTGGACCGCATCACGGAAAGCTTCGGCCGTTCGCCGGGCACGGCGCGTGCGCCGCTGCTGTCGGGCTTGCGCAGCGTCATGAAAGTGCGCCGCGAGCCGGCCGCGCAACACGGCTGAGCCACCTATGAAGCGCGACGCGCTCACGCCAGTCGAGCCCGAGGCCGATTCGCCGCTGTCCGGGCTTGCGCACGTCGGCTTTCTGACGCTGCCGAATTTTTCGATGATCGCGTTCACCAGCGCGGTCGAGGTACTGCGCATGGCCAACTACGTGGGCCGCGCGCAGCACTACCGGTGGTCGGTGATTACGCCGGACGGCGAGCCGGCGCGAGCGAGTAACGGCATCACGGTGAAACCCACCACGACGCTCGCTGAAGCCGGCATGCCGGATGTGCTGATCGTCTGCGCCGGCTGGCACGTGCGCGATTACGTGGACGACACGGTGATCGCGTTGCTGCGCGACGTCGCGGAAAAGGGCATACCGCTCGGCGGCATTTGCACGGGACCGTATGCGCTGCTGGCCGCGGGCCTGCTCGACGGCTACCGCTGCACCGTGCACTGGGAAGACATGTCGCCGTTGCACAAGAGTTACCCGCATGTGCGTTTCGCCGACGAACTGTTCGTGATCGACCGCGATCGCATGACCTGCACCGGCGGCACCGCGCCGCTCGACCTGATGCTGAAGCTGGTCGACATGCGGCTGGGTCATGCGGTGGCGGCACAGGTGTCCGAGCAGTTCATCGTCGAGCGGATTCGCGGCTCGACCGACTACCAGCATATTCCCGTCGACGCGCGGGTCGGCTTCTCGCGCGCGGAACTCGTCGAGGTGGTGCGGCTGATGGAAGCGAATATCGAGGAGCCGTTATCGCTCGACGAACTTGCGCGGCTCGTGCACCTGTCGCAGCGGCATTTGCAACGCATGTTCAAGATGTTCCTGAGCGTGTCGCCCACGCACTATTACCTGACGCTGCGGTTGCGGCGCGCGCGTGAGTTGCTGCGCAATACGGATGCGTCGATTGCGCGCGTGACGGCCGTGTGCGGCTTTCATTCGGCGTGTCATTTCAGCAAGGCGTATCGCGCGCAGTTCGGTCACGCGCCGAGCGTCGAGCGGCGCTTGTCCGCGTAGTGAGCGGCGTAAAACAATCCGCTTCGTCAAAACCAGTCAAACATCAATCACCCTGAGGGAACGCCATGAAACGTTTGTGGGCTGCGTCGTTGTGCGCGCTGTCTGTGTCGTCTGTGTTTGCCGCGGAACCCGCCACTTGCCGCGACGTGCGGTTCGCCGATGTCGGCTGGACCGATATCGCGGCGACCACCGGGCTGGCGTCGACCCTGCTCGAAGGGCTCGGCTACAAGCCGACCAAGACGATCGCCTCGGTGCCGATCACCTTCGCCGGTGTGAAGAGCAAGCAGATCGACGTGTTCCTCGGCTACTGGTCGCCGACTATGGACCCGATGATCGATCCGTTCAGGAAGTCCGGCCAGCTCAGCGTGTTGCCCACGCCGAATCTGACCGGCGCGAAATACACGCTGGCGGTGCCCGATTACGCGTATCAGTCCGGTATCAAGACGTTCGCCGACATCGCGAAGAACTACGACAAGCTCGACGGCAAGATCTACGGGATCGAGCCGGGTAACGACGGCAATGCGTTGATCAAGAAGATGATCGACACCAATCAATATGGGCTTGGCAAGTTCAAGCTGGTGGAGTCGAGCGAGGCGGGCATGCTGGTCGAAGTGAACCGCGCGGTTCGCGACAAGAAGCCGATCGTGTTTCTGGGTTGGGAGCCGCACCCGATGAACGTGCAGATGAAGATCGATTATCTGTCCGGCGGCGATGCTGTGTTCGGTCCGAACTATGGTGAAGCCAAAGTGCTGACGGTCACGCCGAGCGATTATTCGGCGCGCTGCCCGAACGTCGCGAAGCTGGTGTCGAATCTGCAGTTCACGACCGATATCGAGAATCACGTGATGCTGCCGATCATGAACAAGACCGATCCGAATAAGGCCGCGCGCGAATGGCTGAAGGCAAATCCGGCGGTGCTCGATAAGTGGCTGGCGGGGGTGAAGACGTATGACGGGAAGGATGGGTTGCCGGCTGTGAAGGCTTATGTGGCGGGGAAGTAAAGGGGGATTTGTAGAATGCGGCGGCTAGGGGGCGCTCCTCGGGAATGTCTTTTACGTCGCCTCGTTTCTCCTTTATTTTGCAACTCGGCGATCGGTCGACAGTCTCGTGTGTCGATGTCAAATCAGGCAATTTTTGTAGCGCACTTCAATGTCGTCTGACAGTTGTAATCCAGAGTTCCTACGACGTGCGTCGGTGTTTGTCGACTCACGTTAAAGTTGGTGAAGGCTTTTCGTAATTTTAGGAATTGTCGGATTTTTCGTTTGTTGCTGTCCCTATAGGGTGCTTGGGCTTTAACCAAGTACAACCAATAGGGACAACCATGATAAGAAACAGAATTAAAGAGAGTCAGGCCGGGATGGCGGCCCGCCTGCTCGCTGCATTCATGCTGCTCATGATGGCGTTCGGGGCGAACGCGGCTGATTGCAATGCGGTGTGGGCGGCCACTGGCGCAAAGCCAGGTTCGTCCAGCTGCAGGTGGGATGCTTACGCTGGCGTGCCAGGCGGCATGCAGTACTACAACTGCGTGAGTTTGCCGCTTATCGACGCGTGGTGCGCGACACCGGCGGATGATCAGCCCGAGGCCAGTTGTCCGGTTGCTGACCCGGTGTATCCCGGCAGCGGAGCGGTCACGTTGACGGAGGCCGATTTTGTCAGCGGTGACGACATTCCGATGCTTTTCGCGCGGACGTATCGTTCAAAGTCGCTGACAGCATCGGCGACGGCGATGGGGCCGGTCTGGTTCCATAGCTGGCAGCGTAACCTCGGACTAGCGAATGCCAATAACGGCAGCACGTCAACGGTGCTGGCCTATCGGGAGAATGGTGAGCCCATTACTTTCGTCTGGTCGGCTGGTACCTGGCGCACCAAGGCCTTCACTGGTCTGGCACTGGCGCAAAATGGCTCTGGATGGACGCTCACCGACCTCAACACGGACACTGCTGAATCGTATTCCGGCCAGGGTGTGCTGCTGGCTGAGCGCACAAAGACCGGCTTTGTTCGTACGCTGAGCTATGACGGCTCGGGGCTGCTGACCACTGTCACGCAGCACGCTGAAGGCACGGACGCCAACAAGGACATTACGCTCCGGCTTGGCTATGACGATAAGCGTCGTCTGTCACGTCTCAGCGATCCGCTAGGTGGTCTGACCCAGTACGGCTACGACGCAAATAGCAATCTTGTTTCGGTCACCTGGCCGGATGGTTATGCGCGACGCTATGTCTACGACGACACGCGCTTCAAGAACGCGCTGACTGGCGAGGTCGACCGGTCTACGTCCGGCGATGATCGCATCGCCAAAGCTGATCCAGTCGTTCGTGTACGACGCGAACGGCAATGTAACCGGGATAAGTGAGACGCCGACTACCGACCCGACCGGCTCCAGCGTTTTCGACGCAACCAAAGCTGACGGGGTGACGACCGCGTACGGCATGACCTACGACGCCGACAACCGGCTCGCGTTTGTGATGCAACTGGCGGACGGAAAGGCTGCTGCCCAGTGGAAAGTCAATCGTGACTCAACTGGCAATGCGTTCGCCATTGTCATGCTGGGAGACATTCCGCAAGCGACTGAGTTCATATCCCGCGACGCGGCACACCGCGTCCAGTACGGCTATAACCCAACGGGTGACTTTTTTCTCCGTTATGACCGACGTGGACGCATCGACAACTTCAAGTTCAATGAATACGCGAGTCCGGCGAACGGCGGAATTCGACGCGTGTTCAAGGCCACGTTCGGCTACTCGCCAGACGGACGGGTTGTGTCACGCACAGGTACGGTTGCGAAGAACGGCAGCGCTCTTGACCTGAACGACGGCACGGACATACCGATCTCCAGCGAAGAAACCAATCAGTGGATCGATAACTATAACTATGGTGATTCGCCGGTGGGACCGCCTGCCAATCTGCAGGGCGCGCGACAACTGCTCGGCGATAACTTCCTGGGCATGTCAACCGTTTGCAGCGGCTGTCATTTTTCGGCCGGGCTGATCGACGGCACGATACGCGGTATCGCGGTGGTCTATCGGCTGTTGCAGAACCCGGTCGTGCGCTATGGCATTGGGCAGGGGGCGAGAAAAGCTGCGGAGAACTGGGATCGCATCAAGCAGATGTGTAAGCCCGCTGCGGAGACGGAGGTGGATGGGATTCCGCCGGGGCGGATCACTTCGGAGTATGAAGATATTACGGTTGGTGACAGCGTTTGTAATATCGAAACCGACGTAGGCAAAGCGGAGTTTGAGGCAAACTTGCGCAATGACGGCTGGGAGCAGACGCTTAGCAAAGATGGCAAGATGGATATCTTCACTAAAGATGGGAATCGCTATGGTGTACGTGATCAGTCGAACCAGGGCCAGCCCACTGCAGACTATTTTCCTGCTGGTTCAAAAGGCGCAACCGTCAAAATCCGCTTGGGCAGCTAATGAGCAACATTGATTACATCAACGACCGCGAGACATTCACGCCGCTTTGGCGGCGTGCACGTGAGTGTATGGAACGGGTGTCAGTCACCTTGGCTTCGGAGTTGTTGCACTACGACTCTTCTAACATTGGGACGCAAGTTTTTCTCGACCTTATCCGGAACATTGCAGCGTTCAACGGAACGGGCGAGTTCGCTGTTGTGGTTCTCAATCCGGACCCGTTCAGCTACTTCAATATGCATTTCGGCAAGTACCCGGGATTCATCGTCGAAGCGCAGCATACCGACGACGATTTTTTTAAAATACTGATGAAGGATCCAGGAGACAGTCCGGCTGATGCGATTGGTTTTTATTCTGAGCAGTACGCAGTCTTGCCTGTATCGGGAGAATGGTTCTTTTATGCCGATCGAGGATGGGATGGCGGAACCGGTGTCTTCGGTGGTCCTCAGGACGTCATAAAATTTGCTCGGCAACGCTTTGCGTTTTATGAAAACCCGGGTTGAATTTTTTTGATTTGCCGCGATCGTGGAATGGGAGGTTGTGGCGGAGGGGCGCGCGTCCCGATCGACAGGTCCGAACACACGCTTACACCGTGGGCATTCGCTCAATGAAGTTCATGGCGCCTCACCCACCCTCAAATCGCCTGCGCCCGCCCCGGAAACGTTTCATCATAGTCCCCACTATCTTCCATTTCCGCCGCCGTGCCGCGTTGCTCGCGATACATCATCGGCGGCAAACCGAATTGCTTGCGGAATTCGCGGCCGAGATGCGAAGCATCGGAAAACCCGCAGCTCGACGCAATGTCGGCCACGGTCTTATCCGAACTCGTCAGCAGCCACGCGGCGGTGCGCAAACGCACCTGCTTCGCGTAGGCCTGCGGCGCCTTGCCCGTTTGCGCCTTGAAGAGCCGTTCGAGTTGACGCGGCGAAAGATCGAGCTTGCGCGCGAGTTCATCGAGCGACAGTGAACGGCCCACATGCTGCTCCATCAGCAGAATCGCGCGCTTGACCTTCGGATGCGTGGCCGGCGCGAGCCCCGGCGGATGCGGCTGCGGCGCATTGCCTTTCTGCATGTCGTCGACGAGCAGGATGCGCAGCGCCTTCTGCACCGTGGCGGTTTCGAAATGACGCAACAGGATCGCGGCGGCCACGTCGATCGACGCGCGTCCGCCGGAACACGTAATGCGCCGGCGGTCGATGACGAACAGGCGGTCGGCGATCAGCGCTTCCTCGTTCACCGACGGAAAGCGCTCGATGAAATCCCAGTAGTGAAACCAGCTCACGCAGATGCGGTAGCCGTCGAGCACGCCCGCGCGCATCAACGAGAACACGCCCGTGCACATGCCGACGAGCGTCGCATCGGTGGCGGCGGCGCGGCGGATGAAGGCGAGCGTGGCGTCGTTCGCGGCCGGCCCGGAATGCAGCAGGCCGCCCACCACCACCACGTAATCGAACGGTTCGGCGCTGTCGAACGTTTCCCACGGCGTGATCTGGATGCCGCAACTCGCGCGCACCGGAGCGAGGGTTTCCCCTATCACGCTCCACGAACAGCGCACGGGTTTGCTGAAATCGCCTTCGTCCGCGGACAGGCGCAGCAGGTCGACGAAACCCGAGAACGCCGTCAGCGTGAAGTTCGGCAACAGGATGATGCCGAAGCGGATGCGCTGCTTCGAAGTGCCGTCGATCGATTGAGGGGGAAGCGGTTCAGCGGAATTCATGCATGCAGCCAGCGAGGGAAAGGGTTGGATCAAGCATAGCACCGCGGATAGCGGCTACCGCGTATATGAGCGCAATTGGCCCGCTTGACGCCACTATCCCACTGCCATGCCGTTTTTATTCTATCGGTTCAATTTGACCTGCGGTGCAATAGAGGCCAATCCACCCAAGGCATCGCAACGCACAAGGCACGCCATGAACGTCAGCGTCTTCGATCTGTTCAAGATCGGTATCGGTCCTTCAAGCTCGCACACCGTGGGGCCGATGATCGCTGCATGCCGCTTCGCTTCGCATATCGAAGACGCCAATCTGCTCGGCTTCGTGCGCGCCGTGAAGGTCGACCTGTTCGGCTCGCTCGGCGCGACCGGCAAGGGGCACGGCACGGACAAGGCGGTGCTACTGGGACTCGAAGGCAATTTGCCCGATTCTATCGACCCGGACCTGATCGAGCCGCGCCTGCAGACGATCCGCGCGACCAAACAACTGGTGCTGCTCGGCAAGCATCCCGTGAGATTCGACGAGCGCGAGCATCTGGGCTTTTTCCGCAAGCTGATGCCGGGTGCGCCGGGTTCGGGCATCGTGCATCCGAACGGCATGCGCTTTCAGGCCTTCGACGAAAACGGCCAACTGCTGGTGGAGAAGGAGTATTACTCGATCGGCGGAGGCTTCGTGGTGAATCGCGAAGGCGATCGCGTGAACGGCGTGCGCGCCGGCGCGGACGTGCCGTATCCGTTTCGTACCGGCGACGATCTGATGCGCGTATGCCGCGAGACCGGTTTGTCGATCGCCCAGATCACGCTGCGCAACGAATGCGCGGCGCGTCCCGAACAGGAAGTGCGCGAAGGCTTGCTGGCGATCTGGCGCGCCATGGCCGCTTGCGTCGAACGCGGCTGCAAGGCGCGTGGCGAGTTGCCTGGTCCGATGCACGTGAAGCGCCGCGCCGCCGACCTGTGCGGACAATTGCGTTCGCGCTCGGAAGAATCGCTGCGCGATCCGCTCTCCATGCTCGACTGGGTCAACCTGTACGCGATGGCCGTCAACGAAGAAAACGCGGCGGGCGGGCGCGTCGTCACGGCGCCGACCAATGGCGCAGCCGGCGTGATTCCCGCGGTGCTGCATTACTACGTGAAGTTCATGCATGCGTCGAACGACGAGGGCATCGTCAACTTCCTGCTGACGGCCGCGGCGATCGGCATCATCTACAAGGAAACGGCGTCGATTTCCGGCGCCGAGGTGGGCTGCCAGGGCGAAGTGGGCGTGGCGTGCTCAATGGCCGCCGCGGCGCTTGCCGCCGTGATGGGCGGCACGCCCACGCAAGTCGAAAACGCCGCCGAAATCGGCATGGAACACAACCTCGGCATGACCTGCGATCCGGTCGGCGGACTCGTGCAGATTCCGTGCATCGAACGCAATGCGATGGGTGCGATCAAGGCGCTGAACGCCGCGCGCATGGCAATGAAGGGCGACGGCCAGCATTACGTGTCGCTCGACAACGTGATCAAGACGATGCGCGAAACCGGCGCCGACATGAAGACGAAATACAAGGAGACGTCGCGCGGCGGGTTGGCCGTGAACGTGATCGAGTGTTGAATCCCGCTTTTTATCAAATACGAAGCATTAGTCAAGACAGCACCAACAAGGACCCACGATGAGCCGCTATTCGATATTCAGCCTGTTGCGCAACGGGATGTCGTATCACGAGAACTGGGAGCGACAGTGGAAGAGCCCCGAGCCCAAACGTGAATACGACGTCGTGATCGTCGGCGGCGGCGGCCACGGTCTCGCCACCGCGTATTACCTCGCGAAGGAACACGGCGTGCGCAACATCGCCGTGCTGGAGAAGGGCTGGATCGGCGGCGGCAATACGGCGCGCAATACGACCATCGTGCGCTCGAACTATCTGTGGGACGAGTCGGCCGCGCTCTATGAAAAAGCGATGAAGCTGTGGGAAGGGCTCTCGCAGGATCTGAACTACAACGTCATGTTCAGCCAGCGCGGCGTGATGAACCTCGCGCACACGTTGCAAGACGTGCGCGACACCGAGCGCCGCGTGAATGCGAACCGGCTGAACGGCGTGGACGCCGAATTCCTCACGCCCGCGCAGATCAAGGAAATCGAGCCGACCATCAATCTGAACAGCCGCTATCCGGTGCTCGGCGCGTCGATCCAGCGTCGCGGCGGCGTGGCGCGTCACGATGCGGTGGCCTGGGGATTCGCGCGCGGCGCGGATCAGGCCGGTGTCGACATCGTGCAGAACTGCCAGGTCACGGGCATTCGCCGCAACGGCAGCCAGGTGATCGGCGTGGACACCACCAAGGGTTTCATCAAGGCGAAGAAAGTCGCGATCGTAGCGGCGGGCAATACCTCGACGCTCGCCGACATGGCCGGCGTGCGGCTGCCGCTGGAGAGCCATCCGTTGCAGGCACTGGTGTCGGAGCCGATCAAGCCGGTGGTCAACACCGTGGTGATGTCGAACGCGGTGCATGCGTATATCAGCCAGTCCGACAAGGGCGATCTGGTGATCGGCGCGGGTGTGGACCAGTACACGGGTTTTGGTCAGCGCGGCAGTTTCCAGATTATCGAAGGCACGCTCGAAGCGATCGTCGAAATGTTCCCGGTGTTCTCGCGGGTGCGGATGAACCGACAGTGGGGCGGCATTGTGGACGTATCGCCGGATGCGTGCCCGATTATCAGCAAGACCGACGTGAAGGGGCTGTATTTCAATTGCGGTTGGGGCACGGGCGGCTTCAAGGCGACGCCGGGTTCCGGATGGGCCTACGCGCACACCATTGCGAAGGATGAGCCGCATCCGTTGAACGCGGCTTTCTCGCTGGAGCGTTTCTATACCGGCCACCTGATCGACGAACACGGCGCCGCCGCTGTTGCCCACTAACACCACGCATTGCGACGAGGAAAACCAGATGCTATTGATCGAATGCCCGTGGTGCGGGCCCCGCGCCGAAACCGAATTTTCCTGCGGCGGCGAAGCGGACATTGCCCGTCCGCTCGACACCGACACACTCACCGACAAGGAATGGGGCGACTACCTGTTCATGCGCAAGAATCCGCGCGGCGTGCATCGCGAGCAATGGATGCACACGCAAGGCTGCCGCCGCTGGTTCAAGGCGCAGCGCGAAACGGTGAGCTACGAGATCCAGGGCTACGAAACATTTGAGCGGCCTTTGCTCGTGATGGACAGCACTGACGCCAAAGCACAAAACAAGGCACAAGAGGGCAAGGCATCATGAGCCAGAAAGACCGACTCCCCAACGGCGGCCGCATCAATCGCGCCCAGCCGCTGACGTTCACCTTCAACGGCCGCCAGTACCAGGGCTATCAGGGCGACACGCTGGCTTCGGCGCTGCTCGCGAACGGCGAGCATTTCGTCGCGCGTAGCTGGAAATATCACCGGCCGCGCGGCATCGTCACGGCGGGTGTGGAAGAGCCGAATGCCGTCGTGCAACTCGAAACCGGCGCGTACACGGTGCCGAACGCGCGCGCGACCGAAGTCGAGTTGTATCAAGGGCTCGTCGCCACTAGCGTGAACGCGAAGCCGAGCATCGAGAAAGACCGCATGGCGGTCAACCAGAAGTTCGCGCGCTTCATTCCGGCGGGCTTCTACTACAAGACTTTCATGTGGCCGCGCAAATTCTGGCCGAAGTATGAAGAAGTGATCCGCGACGCCGCCGGTCTCGGCAAGGCGCCGGAACACACGGACGCGGACCGCTACGACAAGTGCTTTGCACATTGCGACGTGCTGGTGGTGGGCGGTGGCCCGACCGGCCTCGCGGCCGCGCATGCCGCCGCGTTGTCCGGCGCGCGCGTGACGCTGGTCGACGATCAGCCGGAACTCGGCGGCTCGCTGCTGTCGTGCCGCGCGGAGATCGACGGCAAGCCTGCGCTGCACTGGGTGCAGAAAATCGAAGACGAACTGCGGCAGATGCCCGAAGTGAAGATCCTGTGCCGCAGCACGGCATTCGGCTATCAGGACCACAATCTCGTGACGGTGACGCAGCGGCTCACCGAGCATCTGCCGGTGTCGCAGCGCAAGGGCACGCGCGAGCTGATGTGGAAGATCCGCGCGAAACGCGTGATTCTCGCGACGGGCGCGCATGAGCGTCCCATCGTGTTCGGCAACAACGATCTGCCGGGCGTGATGCTGGCGTCGGCCGTGTCGACCTATCTGCATCGCTATGCGGTGCTGCCGGGCCGCAACGCGGTGGTGTTCACCAATAACGACGACGGCTATCAATGCGCGCTCGATCTGAAAGCGTCCGGCGCCCAGGTGACGGTGGTGGATCCGCGCGCAAGCGAGTCGAAGGGCACGCTGCCCGCTTTGGCACGCCGATACGGCGTCAAAGTGTTGAACGGTGTCGTGATCACGGCGGCGCACGGCAAACTGCGCGTGGCCTCGGTGGACGTCGCGTCGTATTCGAACGGACAGATCGGTGCGAAGCAGAGCGAACTTTCTTGCGATCTGCTCGCGATGTCCGGCGGCTGGAGCCCGGTGCTGCATTTGTTCGCGCAATCGGGCGGCAAGGCGCACTGGCATGACGAGAAGGCCTGCTTCGTGCCGGGCAAGGCGATGCAGCCGGAGACGAGCGTCGGCGCCTGTGCCGGCGACTTCACGCTGGGCCAGGGCATCCGTTTTGCGGTCGATGCCGGCGTCGAGGCGGCCCGCGCGGCGGGCTTTATCGTCGCGCGTCCGAATCCCGTGCAGGTGGCCGAGATCACGGAAGCGAAGATGCAGCCGCTCTGGCTGGTCGGCGGCCGCGAACTGGCTACGCGCGGGCCGAAGCAGTTCATCGATTTCCAGAACGACGTGTCGGCCGCGGATATTTTCCTCGCGGCGCGCGAGGGCTTCGAATCGGTCGAGCACGTCAAGCGTTATACGGCGATGGGTTTCGGCACGGACCAGGGCAAGCTCGGCAACATCAACGGCATGGCGATTCTCGCGCAGGCGCTCGGCAAGACGATTCCCGAGACCGGCACGACGACCTTCCGTCCGAACTACACGCCCGTCACCTTCGGCACGTTTGCCGGCCGCGAGTTGGGTGAATTTCTCGATCCGGTGCGCAAGACGGCGGTGCACGAATGGCACGTGGAAAACGGCGCGGCTTTCGAGGATGTGGGCAACTGGAAGCGTCCGTGGTACTACCCGAAGGCGGGCGAAGACATGCACGCGGCGGTGGCGCGCGAATCGCTTGCGGTGCGCACGAGCGTCGGTATTCTCGACGCCTCCACGCTCGGCAAGATCGACATTCAGGGCCCGGATTCGGCGAAGCTGCTGAACTGGGTCTACACGAATCCGTGGAGCAAGCTGGAGGTCGGCAAGTGCCGCTACGGTCTGATGCTCGACGAAAACGGCATGATCTTCGACGACGGCGTGACCGTGCGCCTCGCCGACCAGCACTACATGATGACGACCACCACCGGCGGCGCGGCGCGCGTGTTGACGTGGCTCGAACGCTGGCTGCAAACCGAATGGCCGGACATGCGCGTGCGGCTCGCGTCGGTGACGGATCATTGGGCGACTTTCGCCGTGGTCGGTCCGAACAGCCGCAAGGTGCTGCAGAAGGTCTGCCAGGACATCGACTTCGCGAACGCGGCGTTTCCGTTCATGAGTTATCGCGAAGGCACGGTGGCGGGCGCGGCCTCACGCGTGATGCGCATCAGCTTCTCGGGCGAACTGGCTTATGAAGTGAACGTGCCGGCCAACGTCGGGCGCGCGGTGTGGGAAGCGCTGATGGCGGCGGGCGCGGAATTCGACATCACGCCGTACGGCACCGAAACCATGCACGTGCTGCGCGCGGAGAAGGGCTATATCATCGTCGGCCAGGATACGGACGGCTCGATGACGCCGTACGACCTCGGCATGGGCGGGCTCGTCGCGAAGTCGAAGGACTTTCTCGGCAAGCGTTCGCTGACGCGCTCGGACACCGCGAAGGCAGGGCGCAAACAACTGGTCGGCTTGCTCTCGGACGATCCGTCGTTCGTGATACCCGAGGGTTCGCAGATCGTCGCGGGCCCATTCCAGGGCGAGACGGCGGCGATGCTCGGCCATGTCACGTCGAGCTACTACAGCCCGATCCTCAAGCGCTCGATCGCGATGGCGGTCGTCAAGGGCGGTCTCGACAAGATCGGCGAAACGGTCACGATTCCGCTTTCGAGCGGCAAACAGATTGCAGCGAAGGTCACCAGTTCGGTGTTCTACGACAGCGAAGGAGCACGTCAACATGTGGAATGAAACGAGAGGGACGGCGTCGGTCGTGGATCGTGCTGTCGGCAAGCAGACCGGCGTGTGGCAGGAGTCGCCGCTGGTGGGCACGGACGCGCTGCTGAAGAAGCATCAGGCGACGGCAAACGCGACGTTCAGATTGAACGAGCGGCCGTTTCTGGAACTCGTGAACGTGCGCGGCGATACGCGTGACGCCGCGTTCGTGCGCGCCTTTGAAAGTGTGCTCGGCTGCCGTCCGCCTGAAAAGGCGAACACGGTGGCGCGCGGCAACGGCTACGACGTGATGTGGCTCGGCCCGGACGAGTGGCTGGTGCGCTCGGCCACGGCGCACGACGCGACGCGTACCGCGCCGTTGCAGGCGAAACTCGGCGCGGCGTTCGCGGGCGTGTTCGCGTCGGCAGTGGATATCGGCAGCGGCTATACGGTGCTCGAAATCAGCGGCACGCGCACGCGTGAAGTGCTGTCGCGCGGTTGTCCGCTCGATCTGCATCCCAAGCTGTTCGGCGAAGGGCAATGCGCGCAGAGCCACTATTTCAAGGCATCGATGACGTTGCTGCCCACCGGCGCGAGCAGCTTCGACATCGTCGTGCGACGCAGCTTTGCGGACTATTTCGTGAAAATGATGCTCGACGCGGCCGAGCCGCTGATGTCGTAAGGCGCAGCGAGCGGTCCTGTTCGAACCGCTCGCGCGTTTCATCCTCGATATTCGCCATGACGTCGACACGTCTAGCCACCGCGCGCCTCACCGAGCGGGCGTGCCACGAAGGCGATGCCCATGCCGCGCTTGCGTTGCTCGACCAGAGCATCGTGCTGCGGCATCGGCGCATCGCGCTGATCCGCTATCTCCTCGCGCAGCAACTCGGCGCGCCGTTGCAGGCGCGTCATCATGAATACGTCGAAAGAATCGCCGCACGGCTGAGCGCGGATGCGCTCTCGCGCATTGCCGGCGCTGCACGGGCGCGTTTGCGGCCCTGAGCCTCGCGACCTGCATGGAAGGAACGACGCGCCCGTTCCATCCCGATGACGTATTTCTTCTATGTGGCCGATTTATGTCGGCTTCTACTGAAAACACCTCGGAGTACCCACGCGGCACTCGCCGCATTAACCAGGGGATGACATGTCCACCGCCTATCCGCCGCGCGCGAGCGCCGCCGCACGACTCGAACGACTGCCGTTCTCCGGTTATCACCGGACCATTTTCATCATCATCGCCATCGCGTTCTTTTTCGATTCCGTCGATCTTGGCACGATGACCTTCGTGCTCGGTTCGATCAAGACGGAATTCGGCTTATCGACCGCAACGGCCGGGCTGGTGGCCAGCGCGAGTTTCTTCGGCATGGTGATCGGCGCGGCGATCGCGGGATTGCTGGCGGATCGTTTCGGACGCCGGCCTGTGTTTCAGTGGAGCATGGTGTTGTGGGGACTCGCGTCGTATTTGTGCTCGACGGCACAGAGCGTCGAAGGGTTGATCTTCTATCGCGTGCTGCTCGGCTTCGGCATGGGCATGGAGTTTCCGATCGCGCAGACGTTGTTGTCGGAGTTCGTGCCGGCTGCGTCGCGCGGCCGCCTGATTGCACTGATGGACGGTTTCTGGCCGCTTGGCTTCATTACCTCGGGCGTGGTGTCGTACTTCGTCTTACCGTCCTTCGGCTGGCGCACGGAGTTTGCGCTGCTCGCGATTCCCGCTGTATTCGTGCTGATCGTGCGCCGCGTCGTGCCGGAATCGCCGCGCTGGCTCGAACATCGCGGACGTCTCGGTGAAGCGGACAAGATTCTCGCCGAGATCGAAGTGAAGGTGATGAAAGCGGCCGGGCTGAGTCAGTTGCGCGCGCCTGTCATGCTCGCAGAACCGCCGGCCGCGAAAAGTACGGGGGCGTTCCGTGAGATCTGGAGTATGGCTTACCGGCGTCGCACGATCATGGTGTGGACGCTGTGGTTTTTCGCGCTGCTCGGTTTCTATGGGCTGACTTCGTGGCTCGGCGCATTGATGCAGCAGGCAGGCTTTGCGGTGACGAAGTCGGTGTTGTACACGGTGCTGATTTCACTCGGTGGGATTCCCGGGTTTATTTGCGCGGCGTGGTTGGTCGAACGTTGGGGGCGTAAACCGACTTGCATCGCGTCGCTCGCGGGCAGCGCGGTAATGGCCTACGTCTATGGACAAACGGCGCTACATGCGCAGACGCCGACCTTGCTGATCTGCGCTGGGCTGGCGATGCAGTTCTTCCTGTTTGCGATGTGGGCGGTGTTGTACACCTATACGCCGGAACTGTACGGGACCGGTGCGCGCGCGACGGGTTCGGGTTTCGCGTCGGCAATCGGCCGCGTCGGTTCGCTGATCGGGCCTTACGTGGTGGGCGTGGTGTTGCCGATGTTTGGCCAGGGCGGCGTGTTCTCGCTCGGCGCGATGTGTTTTGTGATCGCGGCGGCGGCGGTGTGGATCCTTGGCATCGAGACGCGTGGATTGGCGCTCGAGACGCTGGTGTCGGAAGCGGTTGAAACGGATGCGCGGGGGGTGTTGAGTCCGGTGCGGGAGTGAGCGCGTGACTCAAGGTGCAGTCCGTTGAACTGCACCCTTGGTCGTTCAATTCTGCACGCGAATATTAAACGGCTTCCCAGGCACCCAAGCCCACGTCGCCAGCACTTTCGCGCCCACCGGTCCGGCAGTCGTTACATGGACAACATTCGCCGGCATCCGGTAACTCTCGCCGGCGTGAACGACTTGCGCCGCTCGCCCCTCGACCTGCACCGTGACTTCGCCTTCGAGCACATAGGCGACCTCCGGCCCGGTTGCCTTGTGCTTCGGCTTGGCCGCATTGGGTGGGAATTCGGCGATGCCCATGCCCATTTCGCGGTCCGTTCCCGGAACGGGGACGCGTTGAAGCACCACGGTCTCTTTGGCATCAGGCGCTTTTTCGCCGGCATTAGCCGAAGGCAGATTCATAAGAACCGCAGCGATCAACGGCACGCAACGCAAGCTGTTCATGATCGAGTCGCCCCTATTCAACGCGCGGACTCAGCAAGCGCCGTCAAAATCTTATAGGCAGCAGCCACCCGATCCTCGTTCGGGAAGTTCTTGTTGGCAAGCATCACAATGCCCAACTGTTTCTCGGGAACGAAAGCCACATAAGCGCCGAACCCATTGGTCGAACCGGTCTTGTTGATCCAGACATCTGAACGAGGCACGAGCGGCGGCTTGATTTCAACAGCGGGTATCGCCTTCAAAACCATCGCCGACGAATTGCCCACCAGCAACGTCTTCAATGCGACCGGATACGCGTATTGCTCCCAGATCAGATCCTGGGTCAACACACCTGCCTTGAAGTAGCCGGTGTGCGTTTCCGTGATCGCGCGCTGCAACTTCGCATCGAGTTGAAGCAGATTCATGTTGGCCTGCACGAAGCGCGTCATGTCGGCGGCGGTGGACTTGACGCCATAGGCTTCGGCGGACAGCACGCCGGGCGCCATGCGGATCGGCGCGCCGTCTTTCTTATAGCCTTGCGCGTAATCCGGCATCCGCGCTGTCGGGACGTCGATATAACTGTTCTTCAATCCCAACGCGGGAAACATGCGCCGTTCCATCAACGCCGTGAAATCCTGCCCCATGCTCTTTGCCGTGATCAGCCCGAGCGTGCCGATGCCGGGATTAGCGTAAGTCCGGCACGTGCCCGTTGCGCAACTGGGCTGCCATGCCTTGAAATACTGCATGAGTTCGTCGTCGTTATGGATTTCGTCCGGCACCTGCAAGGGCAGCCCGCCGGGCGTGTGCGTGCCCAGATTGACGAGCTTCACGTTGCCGAACTGACTGCCCTGAAGCACGGGCAAATACTTGCTCGTCGTATCCGACAGGGAAAGATCGCCGCTGACCTGCGCATACGAAGCCAGCGTCGCCGTGAAGGTCTTGCTGATCGAGCCGAGTTCGAACAGCGTGTCGCGCGTCACGGGCTTGCCGGTTTCCGTCGACGCCACGCCGTAGTTGTACACATAAGGCTTGCCCCCGACGATGATACCGACCGCCATGCCATGAATGCCGTCTTTCGCCATGAGCGGCTGGATCGCCGCGTCGACCGTCCGTTTGATGCTGTCTTGCGTGGTATCGGCTGCGTGGCTCATGGGAGCGGCTAACGCAAAGACTACGGTCGCCGTGAGGCTGAGGGCTCTGAACTTCATCTCTCGCGTTTCCTTGAATGTCTGTCGGCGGAGGCGCTCCACAATCACTCGGAGCGCCTTGAGGCCGCACTATCCAACTTTTGCCAGACGCTGACAATCGAGGATAACTTGCGCGAGGGTAAAGAAAAACTTGTGGGCAGACAGCGGTGTCAAACCGTCGCGATTTCGCGCTTTCTCGACGCCACGCCATTCGCCACGAAGTAGGGCGTGTCCACTCGCGCCAGCGGTTCACGTCCGCGAATCCGATCGGCGATCTTCTCCGCCAGCATGATGGTCGGCGCGTTCAGATTGCCGGTCGTGATGCGCGGCATGATCGACGCGTCCACCACGCGCAGCGCTTCCATGCCGTGCACGCGGCCCTCGCTATCGACCACGGCCATATCGTCGTAGCCCATCTTGCACGAACACGACGGATGAAACGCCGTCTCCGCCCGCATGCGCACGAAAGTGTCGAGCTGTTCGTCGGTAGTCAGCTCGGCGCCGGGATTCAGTTCGCGGCCGCGATACCGGTCCAGCACCGGTTGCCGCATGATCTCGCGCGTGATGCGAATGCCGTCGCGGAATTCGCGCCAGTCGAGCGGATCGGCCATGTAGTTGAACAGGATGCTCGGATGCGCGTTCGGATCGCGCGACGTGAGCTTCACTCGGCCGCGGCTCGGCGAGCGCATCGAACCGACGTGCGCCTGAAAGCCGTGCATTTTGATGGCATTTGAACCGTTGTAGTTGATCGCGACCGGCAGGAAGTGATACTGGATGTTGGGCCACAAATCGTCGTCACGCGTGCGGATGAAACCGCCTGCCTCGAACTGGTTGCTCGCGCCGATGCCCATGCCCTTGACCATCCATTCGAGTCCGATAGCCGGTTGATTCCACCACTGCAACGCCGGATAAAGCGAAACAGGCTCCTTGCACTCGTACTGGATATACATCTCCAGATGGTCCTGCAGGTTCTCGCCGACACCTGGCAGATCGTGAACGAGCGGCACGTCGAGGTCGCGCAGCCATGTCGAGCGACCCACGCCCGAGCGCTGCAGCAATTGCGGCGAGGCGATCGCGCCGCTGCACACCAGCACCTCGCGGCGTGCCTGCGCCTTCACCGCATTGCCATGATGCAAATACGCGACGCCGACCGCGCGCTTGCCGGAGAACAGCACGCGATCCGTCACGGCATGCGTGACGATGGTCAGATTCGGCCGCGTCTTCGCGCGATCCAGATAGCCGCGCGCCGTGCTGGCGCGCCGGCCGTTCGCCGTGACCGTGCGATCCATCGGGCCGAAACCTTCCTGCTGATAGCCGTTCAGATCGTCGGTGCGCGGAAAGCCGGCCTGCACACCGGCGTCGACCATCGCGGCAAAGAGCGGGTTGTTGCCGGGCTTGCTGGTGGTCACGTGCACCGGACCGTCGCCGCCGTGGTACGCGTTCGGGCCCGCATCGCGCGCTTCGGCCTTGCGGAAATACGGCAGACAATCCAGATAGGTCCAGTTTTCCAGTCCGGCATGCGCGGCCCAGCCGTCGTAATCGAGCGCATTGCCGCGGATATAGCACATGCCGTTGATCAGCGACGATCCGCCGAGCCCTTTCCCACGCCCGCATTCCATGCGCCGGTTGTTCATGTGCGGCTCGGGGTCCGTTTCGTACGCCCAGTTGTAGCGGCGGCCTTGCAGCGGAAAGGCGAGCGCGGCCGGCATCTGCGTGCGGAAATCGAAGCGGTAGTCGGGGCCGCCTGCTTCGAGCAGCAGCACGGTCACGTCCGCGTCCTCGGTCAGGCGCGAGGCGAGCACGTTACCCGCCGAACCCGCGCCCACGATGATGTAGTCGTATTCGTTCGCAGCCATCGCCAGCTCTCCTCAAAACACCGGTTGATACGGGCCGAGTTCGACCTGCACGGACTTGATGCGAGTGTAGTGTTCGAGCGTGGTGATGCCGTTTTCGCGCCCGACGCCCGATTGCTTGTACCCGCCCACCGGCATTTCCGCGGGCGATTCGCCCCACGTGTTGATCCAGCAGATACCTGCTTCCAGCCGATGAATCACGCGATGCGCGCGCGCCAGGTTCTCGGTCACGACGCCTGCGGCGAGGCCATAAGCGGTGCGGTTCGCGCGCGCGATGGCTTCGCCTTCGTCGTCGAAAACGAGGATGCTCATCACCGGCCCGAAGATTTCTTCGCGGACGATGCGCATGTCGTCATGACAGTCGGCAAAAACTGTCGGCTCGACATACTGGCCGTTGCCGAAGTGGCCTTCGGTGAGACGCTTGCCGCCCGCCAGGAGCCGCGCGCCTTCCTGCTTGCCGCTTTCGATGTAGCCCAGTACTTTGTGCAATTGCACTGCGCTCACTAGCGGACCAAAGTTGGTATCGGCATCAGTGGGCGCGCCCACGCGAATGCGTTTGACGCGTTCCAGCACCAGGGCCTCGAAGCGTTCGAGCACGCCGCGTTGCACGAACACACGCGTGCCGTTGGTGCACACCTGGCCGGAGCTGAAGAAGTTGGCGCTCATCGCGATGTCGGCGGCGCGTTCTAGATTGGCATCGTCGAATACGAGCAGGGGCGATTTGCCGCCGAGTTCCATCGTCACTTCTTTCAGCGACGACGCGGCCGCCATCGACATCACTTTCTTGCCCGTTTCCACGCCGCCGGTAAAGGAAATTTTCTCGATGTCCGGATGCGCGGCGAGCATCGCGCCGACGCGTCCGTCGCCTTGCACGACGTTGAACACGCCCGCGGGCACGCCGGCTTCGGTATAGATATCGGCGAGCTTCAGCGCCGACAATGGCGTGATCTCGCTCGGCTTGAAGATCATCGCGTTGCCGGCCGCGAGCGCGGGCGCCGACTTCCAGCACGCGATCTGGATCGGGTAGTTCCATGCGCCGATGCCCGCGCAAACGCCGAGCGGTTCGCGCCGCGTATAGACGAACGAGGTGGGCCGCAACGGAATCTGCTGTCCTTCTATCGCAGTGGCGAGCCCCGCGTAGTACTCGATCACATCCGCGCCGGTGACGATATCCACCGCGAGCGTTTCCGCAATCGGCTTGCCGGTGTCGCGCGTTTCGAGCGCGGCGAGTTCGTCGTTGCGCTCGCGCAGCAACTCCACCGCGCGGCGCAGAATGCGCGAACGCTGCATGGCCGTGAGCGAGGCCCATTCGCGTTGACCTTCCTGCGCGGATCGTACCGCGCGATCGACGTCGGCTGCCGAGGCCTGCTGCACGCTCGCGAGCGTCTCGCCGGTGGCGGGGTCGAGCGTGTCGAAGGTTTCGCCGCTGGTGGCGTCGACGTACACGCCGCCGATATAGAGTCGTTGCGTTGCGAATACCGCCATGACTTGCTCCTTTCTGAATGTGTCGCCGGTCTGTTTTAAATCCTTACTCGCGCGATGCGAGGACCAGATCGATATAGTCGTTGGCCACGCGGAGCGCGGCTTTGGTGTCGAACGGCTCACCCGACAGCGCGCCGCGCAGCCACAGGCCGTCGATCAGCGCCGCGAGACCGCTCGCCGCGCGGCGCGCCGCCGCACGCGGCATGGCCTTGGAAAAATCCGCGCACAGATTCGAGTTCAGACGGCGCGTGTTCACGTATTGCAGCCGCCGCAATGGCGCCTTGTGCATGCTCTCGGACCAGAACGCGAGCCAGGTTTTCATGACCGGGCCGCTGGTCTGCTCGGCGTCGAAATTGGCGGCGACCACCGCGCGCAGTTTGGAGCGCGGATCGGACTTCGCCGCCCGGCGCCGGCGCGATGTGGCTTGCCATAGATCGCGCAGCACGTGACGCATGGTGGCTTCGAGCAAACCGTCCTTGTCGCCGAAATAGTGGCTGACGATGCCGGTGGAAATGCTCGCGCGCTGCGCGACAGAAGCTAGCGTGGCTCCCGCGAGACCGGTCTGGTCGATCGTGTGGAGCGTGGCGTCGATCAACTGCGCGCGGCGGATTTCGCGCATTCCGAGTTTGGGCATGGTACGGGCGCTGTAGCTGGCGTTGGCTTCGGGCGGACCGCGTAAGACGAAAGCAATCCGTCCAGGTGGATTCGAACGGCCATGGTAGTTTTTTTATATTGAACGGTCAATCAATAACAAACCAAGTGCATCAGGATAGGCAAGGGCTCCGCTCGTCGTGTCGGTTCCGGCCAAACCCATGTCGCGTTCGGCACATGCGCTTTGTTCAGCGGGCGCTACGCTCGTTGAACGGCGTGCTTTCGCGAACTGGGCGTACCCGGCGCGCCGCTCACAAGACATGGAGACAGACAATGAGCAGCAATCGCGGCGTCGTGTATCTAGGGCAGGGCAAGGTGGAAGTGCAGTCGATCGACTTTCCAAAGATGATCGATCCGCGTGGCCGGTCGATCGGTCACGGCGTGATCCTGAAGGTGGTGAGCACGAATATTTGCGGCTCCGATCAGCACATGGTGCGCGGCCGCACGACCGCCGAAGTCGGGCTCGTGCTCGGTCACGAGATTACCGGCGAAGTGATCGAGGTGGGCCGCGACGTGGAAACGCTCAAGATCGGCGATCTCGTTTCGGTGCCGTTCAACGTGGCCTGCGGGCGCTGTCCGACCTGCAAGGCGCAGCATACCGGCGTGTGCCTGAACGTGAATCCGTCGCGCGCGGGTGGCGCTTATGGTTACGTGGACATGGGCGGCTGGATCGGCGGCCAGGCCGAGTACGTGCTGGTGCCGTACGCCGACTTCAATCTGCTGAAATTCCCCGACCACGCCCAGGCGATGGCGAAAATCCGCGACCTCACGTGTCTCTCCGACATTCTGCCGACCGGCTATCACGGCGCGGTGATGGCAGGCGTGAAACCCGGTGCCACTGTGTATATCGCGGGCGCGGGGCCGGTCGGCATGGCGGCGGCCGCTTCGGCGCACTTGCTGGGCGCAGCCTGCACGATCGTCGGCGATATGAACGAGGAGCGTCTCGCGCATGCGCGCAAGATGGGCTTCCAGACCATCGATCTGTCGAAGGACGCCACGCTCGGCGAGCAGATCGAGCAGATTCTCGGCAAGCCCGAAGTGGATTGCGCGGTGGACTGCGTCGGCTTCGAAGCGCACGGCCACGGCAGCAGCGGTTCGCACGAGGAAGCGCCGGCCACCGTGCTCAACTCGTTGATGGAAATCACGCGGGCCGCGGGCGCGATCGGCATCCCGGGCCTGTACGTCACGGACGATCCGGGCGCCGCCGATGCCGCCGCGCGCAAAGGCAGCTTGAGCATCCGTTTCGGTCTGGGCTGGGCCAAGTCGCACTCGTTCCATACCGGACAGACACCGGTCATGAAGTACAACCACAATCTCATGCAGGCGATCTTGTGGGATCGCTTGCCGATTGCGGATATCGTCAACGTGACCGTGGTGTCGCTCGACCAGGCGCCTGATGGTTATCGCCAGTTCGATGGTGGTGCGCCGAAGAAGTTTGTGATCGACCCGCATGGACTGCTGAAGGCGGCTTGATGACGGCATGAAGTGGAGGCGGGACTGCATGCGCAGTCTCGTGCAGCGCTGAGCTGTCGTCGTCATCGTGCGGAAAGGTGAACAACCGAAACCGAAACCGCTGATCCACAAAAAAACGCGTTGAACGGAAAACCGCTCAACGCGTTTGTTTTTTGCGGCCGGGCGATCCAGCCGTCAAGCGATCAGTCGCCTCAAGCCGCCAGCACCGGCACCGCAGCGAGCGACGGCGCCTGCCTGCGTCGTTCACGCGTCGGCGCCGTGCCGAACGCGTCGCGATAGCTCTTCGAGAAGTGGCACGCCGACTGGAAGCCGCACGCCATCGTGATGTGCATGATCGACATATCGGTTTGCAGCAGCAACTCGCGCGCGCGCCGCAGACGCAGCGTCAGGTAGTAATGCGTCGGCGTCATGCCCAGATGTTCGCGGAACAGACGCTGCAATTGACGTTGCGACATGCCGGCGAGCCGCGCGAGTTCTTCGCGCGAGAGCGGCTCTTCGATATTGTTCTCCATCAGCGAGATCACTTCGAAGAGCGACTTGTTGGCCGAGCCGAGCCGCGCCACGAGCGGCATTTTCTGTTGCGCGCTGGTATCGCGCACATGTTCGACGATGAACTGCTCGGCGATCTGCGTGACGCGTGCCGTGCCGACGCGCGGCGCGATCAGGTTCAGCATCATGTCGAGTGGTGCCACGCCGCCCGTGCACGTGACGCGATCGCGATCGACCACGAACAGTTCTTTCAGAAAGCGCGTGTCGGGAAACTCTTCCTTGAGCGCCGACATGTTTTCCCAGTGAATCGCGCACGCATAACCGGCCAGCAGGCCGGCGCGCGCCAGCGCATAAGTGCCGGTGCAGAGGCTGCCGAGCACGCAGCCCAACCGCGCGAAGCGGCGCAATGCGGAAAGATGGGCTGGCGTGGTGGCGCGCTGCACGTCGATGCCGCCGACCACGAACACGATGTCCGGCTGTCCGACGCATTCAACCGGTCCCGTATCGACCGATAAACCATTGCTGGCCATGACCGGACCGCCGTCGGGACTCACGATCGACCAGCGGTAAAGCGTTTGGCCCGTGAGGTAGTTCGCCATGCGCAGGACTTCGATCGCGTTGGTGAACGCAATCATGGTGAAGTTGGGAACCGGCATGAATGCGAAATGCGACAACGACGCCGTGCGATCGGTGGACATGGGAGGAATGATTCCTTCGAATCTGTAATGTCACGTCGCCGTGGGGAGCAGCGACTTCTTCAATTCTGAGGACTATGGCAACTACCGTGCCATCAGGCTAAACCCTCGGTTGACCCGGATTCGACTCGGATAGCTAAACAAGCGGCACCAGAACGGAACCGCAGAGGTCCGCTCGCGCACCGGAAGCGCGCACGACGTCCGGGTGCAGTGCAGCATGATGCCGAGTTCAGCACGGTCGTTCGACCATTGCCGTAAGCGCGGGAGCGCCGACTTGTGAAAAAAGGACGTGTATGGCGGAAAAGGCAAAGAACGCGTCTGAATTCATAAATTGACGCGCGAGGGGAGCGTCAAGAATAGACGCAATGCACACCGGTCGTAGCAGGGGCGAAGCAAGGCCCAACGGCGGCTTCCGGTCTTCCGTCAACGACTCCCCACGGACCTTCCATGTCGAACCCGAATCCTTTCTTCGAAGCATCGCTGGCCACGCGCGATACGGCCGTGCGCGGCGCTATTCTGAAAGAGCTCGAGCGCCAGCAGTCGCAAGTCGAACTGATCGCGTCGGAAAACATCGTGTCGCGCGCGGTGCTCGAAGCGCAGGGCTCGGTGCTCACCAACAAGTATGCGGAAGGCTATCCAGGCAAGCGTTACTACGGCGGTTGCGAATACGTCGACGTGGTGGAAACGCTGGCGCTCGATCGCATCAAGCAACTCTTCAACGCGAAGTTCGCCAACGTGCAGCCGCATTCCGGCGCGCAGGCGAATGGCGCGGTGATGCTCGCGCTGGTGAAGCCGGGCGACACGGTGCTCGGCATGTCGCTCGACGCGGGCGGCCACCTGACGCACGGCGCCAAGCCGGCCATGTCCGGCAAGTGGTTCAACGCGGTGCAGTACGGCGTGAATCGCGACACCATGCTGATCGATTACGAGCAGATCGAGGAACTCGCGCAACAACATAAACCCGCGCTGCTGATCGCCGGCTTTTCGGCTTATCCGCGCGCGCTGGACTTTGCACGGCTGCGCGAGATCGCCGACGGCGTCGGCGCCAAGCTGATGGTGGATATGGCGCACATCGCCGGAATAATCGCGGCGGGGCGTCACCCGAATCCGGTGGAATACGCGCATGTGGTCACGTCGACCACGCACAAGACACTGCGCGGCCCGCGCGGCGGCTTTGTGCTGACGAATGACGAAGACATCGCGAAGAAGATCAACTCGGCGGTGTTCCCCGGCTTGCAGGGCGGCCCGCTGATGCATGTGATCGCCGGCAAGGCGGTCGCGTTCGGCGAGGCGTTGGAACCGGGCTTCAAGACCTACATCGACAGCGTGCTCGCCAATGCGCAAGCGCTTGGCGAAGTGCTGAAGGCAGGTGGTGTCGATCTGGTCACGGGTGGCACGGACAACCATCTGCTGCTAGTCGATCTGCGGCCGAAGGGCCTCAAGGGCAACCAGGTCGAGCAGGCGCTGGAACGCGCGGGCATTACCTGCAACAAGAACGGCATTCCCTTCGATACCGAGAAGCCCACGGTCACCTCCGGCATCCGCCTCGGCACGCCCGCGGGCACGACGCGCGGCTTCGGCGTGAGCGAGTTCCGCGACATCGGGCGGCTGATCGTCGAGGTGCTCGACGCGCTGCGTGATCACCCCGAAGGCCATGCCGCTACCGAACAACGCGTGCGCCGCGAGATTTTCGCGCTGTGCGAACGCTTTCCCATCTACTGAGCACGCCTGGAGCAAACGATGAGCACATTGCACGACAACAGCATCATCATCGACGGTCTGAACATTTCGAAGTTCGAGCGCTCGGTGTTCGAGGACATGCGCAAGGGCGGCGTGACCGCGGTGAACTGCACGGTCTCGGTCTGGGAGAGCTTCCAGAAGACCGTCGACAACATCGCCGAAATGAAGCAGCAGATCCGCGAGTACGGCGAGATCCTCACGCTCGTGCGTACCACGGACGACATCTTCCGCGCAAAGAAAGAGAACAAGACGGGCATTATTTTCGGCTTCCAGAACGCGCACGCTTTCGAGGACAACCTCGGCTATATCGAAGCGTTCAAGGACCTCGGCGTGAACGTGGTGCAGCTTTGCTACAACACGCAGAACCTCGTGGGCACCGGTTGCTACGAGCGCGACGGCGGCCTGTCGGGCTATGGCCGCGAAGTGATTCAGGAGATGAACCGCGTCGGCATCATGGTCGATCTCTCGCACGTGGGCGGCAAGACGTCCTCTGAAGCGATCGCGGCGTCGAACAAGCCGGTGTGCTACTCGCATTGCTGCCCGTCGGGTCTGAAAGAGCATCCGCGCAACAAGAGCGACGAGCAACTGAAAGAGATCGCGGACGCGGGCGGTTTCGTCGGCGTGACGATGTTCGCGCCGTTCCTCAAGCGCGGCCCGGACGCGACCGTCGAAGACTATATCGAAGCGATCGAATACGTGGTGAATCTGATTGGTGAAGACCAGGTCGGCATCGGCACCGATTTCACGCAAGGCTACAGCACGGAGTTCTTCGATTGGATCACGCACGACAAAGGCCGTTATCGTCAATTGACGAACTTCGGCAAGGTGGTGAATCCGGAAGGCATCCGCACGATCGGCGAGTTTCCGAACCTGACGGCGGCGATGGAACGCGCTGGGTGGAGCGAGACGCGCATCAAGAAGATCATGGGTGAAAACTGGGTGCGGGTGTTCGGCGAAGTGTGGAAGGTGTGACCTTCTAGCGCTGATGAACCCTGACTCGCACACATAAAAACCGGAGCCTCCACATGCAACCTCAACTGCCTATCGACGTCGATGCGAACACCGGCGTCTGGACCACCGACGCGCTGCCCATGCTGTACGTGCCGCGTCACTTCTTCACGAACAACCACACCGCCGTGGAAGAAGCACTCGGCCTCGATACGTATGCCGAGATTCTCTACAAGGCCGGCTACAAGTCCGCGTATTTCTGGTGCGACAAGGAAGCGAAGCAGCACGGCCTTGCCGGCATGGCGGTATTCGAGCATTACCTGAAGCGTCTGTCGCAACGCGGCTGGGGCATCTTCACGATCACCGAAGCCGATCCGTCGAGTTCGCACGCGCGCATCGAGTTGCATCACTCGTCGTTCGTGCTGGCGCAGCCGGACAAGGTCGGCAAGCTTTGCTACATGTTCGCCGGCTGGTTCGCGGGCGCGATGGACTGGGTCAACGACACCGCGCCGGACGCCTCGCGCAAGGGCCCGCCGTCGCATTCGAGAGAAGCGCAATGCGCGGCCGAGCATCACGGTCACTGCGTATTCGAAGTATCGCCGCTCGCGTCGTAACCGCTTCTATAACGGCGCACGGCACAGCGCAACAAGCCATTCATTCCGAGGTCGATCGCGATGCGTTACCCGAACCTTTTCAAGCCTCTCACGCTGAATAAGCTGACCTTGCGCAACCGCATCGTCAGCACCGCGCACGCGGAGGTCTATGCGGAACCGGGCGGATTGCCCGGCGACCGCTATATCCGTTACTACGAGGAGAAGGCCAAGGGTGGCGTCGGCCTCGCGGTGTGCGGCGGCTCGAGTCCGGTGTCGATCGACAGCCCGCAAGGCTGGTGGAAATCGGTGAACCTGTCGACCGACAAGATCATCGACCCGCTCGCCCGACTCGCCGAAGCGATGCACACGCACGGCGCGAAAATCATGATTCAGGCCACGCACATGGGACGCCGCTCGGCGTTTCATGGCGAGCATTGGCCGCATCTGATGTCGCCGTCCGGCGTGCGTGAGCCGGTGCATCGCGGCAATGCGAAGATCATCGAAGTCGAGGAAATTCGCCGCATCATCAGCGATTTCGCGGCGGCTGCGAAGCGGGTGAAAGACGCGGGCATGGATGGCGTCGAAATCTCGGCGGCACACCAGCATCTGATCGACCAGTTCTGGAGCCCGCGCACCAACTTTCGCACCGACGAGTGGGGCGGCTCGCTCGAAAACCGTCTGCGTTTCGGCACGGAAGTATTGAAGGCCGTGCGTGAAGCAGTCGGCGCGGACTTCTGCATCGGCTTGCGCATGTGCGGCGACGAGTTCCACGAAGACGGGCTCGATCACGAACAACTGAAGGAAATCGCCCAGGCGATGAGCGAAACCGGCCTGATCGATTACCTCGGCGTGATCGGTTCGGGTGCGGACACACATAACACGCTGGCCAACTGCATGCCGCCGATGGCGCTGCCGCCCGAACCCTTCGTGCATCTCGCGGCCGGCATCAAGTCGGTGGTGAAGCTGCCCGTCATGCACGCGCAAAGCATTCGCGACGCGGGGCAGGCCGAGCGGCTGCTCGCGAGCGGTATGGTCGATCTGGTCGGCATGACGCGTGCGCAGATTGCCGATCCGCATATGGTCATCAAAATCCGCGATGGCCGCGAGGATGAAATCAAGCAGTGCGTCGGCGCGAACTATTGCATCGACCGTCAGTACAACGGGCTCGACGTGTTGTGCGTGCAGAACGCCGCGACTTCGCGTGAAGAAACGATGCCGCACGTGATCGCCAAAACGCGTGGGCCGAAGCGCAAGGTCGTCTTGGTCGGAGCGGGTCCGGCGGGACTCGAAGCGGCGCGCGTGGCGAAGTCGCGCGGTCACGACGTGGTGCTGTTCGAGAAGAACGACTACGTCGGCGGTCAGATCATGCTGGCCGCGAAAGCGCCGCAACGCGAACAGATGGCAGGCATCGTGCGCTGGTTCGACATGGAGACGAAGCGCCTCGGCGTGGACCGGCGCCTCGGTGTCGCCGCCGACGAAAAAGCCATCATGGCCGAGAAGCCGGACATCGTCGTGCTCGCCACGGGCGGCTCGTCGTTCACGTCGCAAGTGGCGGCGTGGGGCGTCGACGAAGGCCTCGCCGTGAGTTCGTGGGACGTGCTTTCGGGCAAGGTCGAGCCGGGCAAGAACGTGCTGGTGTATGACGGCGTGAGCACGCATGCCGGCGCGGGCGTGGCCGATTTCATGTCGAGCCGCGGTTCGAACGTCGAGATCGTGACGCCGGACGTAAAGGTCGCCGACGACGTAGGCGGCACCACATTCCCGATTTTCTACCGGCGGCTTTACGCGCAAGGCGTGATCCACACGCCGAACTACTGGCTGGACAAGGTCTACGAGGAAGACGGCAAGAAGATCGCCGTGATCCGCAACGAGTACACCGAAGAGCAGGAAGAGCGCGCGGTCGATCAGGTGGTGATCGAGAACGGCAGCACGCCGAATGACGAACTGTACTGGAAGCTCAAGCCGGAGTCGGTGAATCGCGGTCAGGTGGACGTGCATAAGCTGTTCGCCTCCGAGCCGCAGCCGTCGCTCGCCGAAGAACTCGGTGACGGCCGCTTCCTCCTGTTCCGTGTCGGCGACTGCATTTCCATGCACAACATTCACGGCGCGATTTACGACGCGCTGCGCCTTTGCAAGGATTTCTGACGATGAGCCCCGTGTTTGTCATCACCGTCCTGCTGTGGTTGTCGGTAGCGGGTCTGGCGTTCGCGCTCGTCAAACGCGCGGCATACTGGCGCGAAGGCCGCGCGACCGCTGCGGGCGCGTACGGCTGGACCAATCTGCTGTCGATCCCCAAACGCTATTTCGTGGATCTGCATCATGTGGTGGCGCGCGATCCGTACATCGCCAAAACGCACGTGGCGACAGCAGGCGGCGCGATTCTCGCGATGGCGCTGGTGTTCGTCAACTACGGTCTGGCGATTTACTCGCCGTGGCTCGACAAGCTGATCTTCCTCGCCGCGCTTGTGATGCTGGTCGGCGCGGTGTTCGTCTGGCGGCGCCGCCACGGCGCGAAAGCGGTGCCGGCGCGGCTTTCGCGTGGGCCTTGGGATCATCTGCCGCTGTTGCTCGGGTCGTTCGCACTCGGTCTCGTGCTCTTTATTGCGCTGCCTGCTGGCGCGATGTCCGGCGCGCTTGCGATCATCGTTGCGCTATTGATCGCGGCAGGCGCGTTTGCGATGACGTTCGGTGCGGCGCGCGGCGGTCCGATGAAGCATGCGCTCGCCGGTCTGCTGCACCTCGCATTTCATCCGCGTCAGGAGCGGTTTGCCGAGCGCAATGACAACGACTTGGTGCCGCCGACTGCATTGAAAGCGCCGCTGCTCGACGCGAAGGAATACGGTGTCGGCAAGCCGGTCGAATTCCGCTGGAACCAGTTGCTCAGTTTCGATGCGTGCGTGCAGTGCGGCAAGTGCGAAGCGGCCTGTCCCGCATTCGCCGCCGGTCAGCCGCTCAATCCGAAGAAGCTGATTCAGGATCTCGTCACCGGCATGGTGGGCGGCACGGACGCGGAATACGCGGGCAGTCCCACGCCGGGTATTCCGGTCGGCAAGCATGCCGGCGCGCCCGACAAGCCGCTCATCTCGACGATGATCGAAGCGGACACGCTGTGGTCCTGCACGACCTGCCGCGCGTGCGTGCAGGAGTGCCCGATGCTGATCGAACACGTCGACGCGATCGTCGATATGCGCCGCAATCAGACGCTGGTGGAAGGTAACGTGCCGGGCAAAGGCCCGATCACGCTCGCGAATCTGCGCGAGACGGGCAGTTCGAACGGCTACGACATCGGCGCGCGTTACGACTGGGCCGTCGATCTGCAAGTGCAGGTCGCGCAGCCGGGGCGTCCGGTGGATGTGCTGCTGATCGCCGGCGAAGGCGCGTTCGATATGCGCTATCAACGCACGCTGCGCGCTTTAGTCAAAGTGCTGAATCGCGCGGGTATCGACTATGCGGTGCTGGGCGGCGTGGAAACCGATACGGGCGACACGGCCCGGCGTCTCGGCGACGAAGCGACCTTCCAGCAACTCGCGCTCAAGCTGATCGGCACGCTCTCGAAGTACTCGTTCCGCAAGATCGTCACCGCCGACCCGCACGTGCTGCATAGCCTGCGCAACGAGTATCGCGCGCTCGGCGGTTTCTACGAAGTGCAACATCACACGGCGCTGATCGAGCAACTGGTCGCGAGCGGCAAGCTGACGCCGCGCGCGGTGGCGGCCTTCGCGGATCGCAAGATCACGTATCACGACCCGTGCTATCTGGGCCGCTATAACGGCGAAACCGAAGCGCCGCGCAAGCTGTTGAAGACCATCGGCATCAAGGTCGTGGAAATGGAGCGTAACGGCATGCGCGGACGCTGTTGTGGCGGTGGTGGCGGTGCGCCTTTAACCGACATTCCAGGCAAGCGGCGTATTCCTGATATCCGCATCGACGACGCGAAAACCGTCGGCGCGGAGATCGTCGCGGTGGGCTGTCCGAATTGCACGGCGATGCTCGAAGGCGTGGTCGGGCCGCGTCCGGAAGTGCTGGACGTCGTCGAACTGGTTGCAGCGGCGCTGGAGTAACGCGATGAACACTCTCAAACGAATCGATCCGCGCCGTCCGTTCACGATCACTGCAGACGGACTCAAACGCATCACGCTCGGCGTGACGGGTGCGGCCGGTTCAATGGAAACGGCCACGCACGGCGGCGGCGCTTTGCATCGCGAACAGGCCAAACCGCGCCGCAGCACGTTAGCGCCGCAGCGCGTGATACTCGTGGCCGCGCATGCGGACCGTGGCGCATTGGACGATCACGCACGCCAGACATTGGCCGGTGCGGCCTTGATTGCCGACGCCGCGACCGAAGTCGTGCTGCTGGTATTCGGCGAGTTCAGCGGCGATGCGGCCGCGCTCGGCGCCGACAAACTGATCGAATTGCCGATGTTCGACCGCCGCAACTTTGCGCCGCTGAACGAATTGAACGCGCTGGCTGCGTGCGTCGCGGCCTACGCGCCGGTGCATATTTTCCTGCCGGATAACGCAACCGGCGACGGCGATCTCGGTCGCCGTTACGCAGCCGCCGCGAATGCAAGCGTTGCGACGCATGTCGTCGAGATCGATGCCGCGCATGTGGCGAGCTATGTTCAGGCGAATACAGCGTTCGCGGCGCGCGCCTTGCCTGAAGTGGTATTGCTTGCGCCCAACACGGTGGATCCGAAGTTGCCGTTCGTTGGCGCGGGCGAACGGGTCATGTGGCGTTTCGACGGAGAACCCGCGTCGCAGCAAGGCCAGGGCGCGGTGCGCGATCTCGGCATCGAGGAAATCGACGCAGCGCAACTCGCGCTCGAAGAAGCGGATTTCATCGTGTCGGCCGGCAATGGCGTGAGCGACGTGCCGGCGTTCGAGCGTCTCGCGGCCACGCTGGGCGCGGCGATCGGCGCAAGCCGCGTTGCCGTCGACGACGGCAAGTTCACGCGTGACAAACAGATCGGCGCGACCGGCAAGACCGTCGAAGCGAGTGTGT
Source organism: Paraburkholderia aromaticivorans (assembly GCF_012689525.1). NCBI lineage: Bacteria > Pseudomonadati > Pseudomonadota > Betaproteobacteria > Burkholderiales > Burkholderiaceae > Paraburkholderia > Paraburkholderia aromaticivorans. The sequence goes on along the minus strand of NZ_CP051515.1, from coordinate 1,953,743 downwards.
ATATCGCCTTCGGCATTTCCGGCGCGGTGCAGCATCTGCAAGGGATCAAGGATTGCCGGCATGTGATCGCGGTGAACCTCGACGCCAGCGCGCCGATCGCCAAACGCGCGAATCTCACGGTGATTGCCGACGCGCAGGAAACCATTGCCGCGCTCAACGAAGCGGCGGCCGCGGCGCGCACGGCACGCGGAACCGGTGCTGCGCTGCTGAATTCAACGGCTGTCGCCGAAGGAGCGCTCGCATGAAGATCGCTGTTCTCGTTTCAGTGGGCCGTCATCCGGTGAGTGGCACCGCGCGCTATAGCCGCAACGACGCCGCCGCGCTGACCCTGGCGCTCTCGCTTGCCAGAACGCACAACGCGAGGCTCGACGTGCTCCATGCGGGCGACCGTTCCAATCCCGCATTGAAAGAGTATCTGGCGCTCGGCGCACGTTCGGTCGAAGTGCTTGAAATCGACACAACACCTGAATTGCAAGCCGACGCAACCGCGCCGCTCGCCGCGCGTCTGCGTGGTTACGACCTCGTTCTGACCGGCACGCGTGCTGAAGGCGCATTCGACAGCGGCATGCTGCCGTATCGCGTCGCCAATGCGCTGGAAATGCCACTGGTCGGCGCAGCCGTCGAGATCACGCTGCGCGACGGCTGCGCGGAAGTCCGTCAATTCATGCCGAAGGGCTTGCGCCGTCGCGTGGAAGTGCGGCTGCCCGCGCTGATCGCCGTGCATCCGCTCGCCAGCGCCGCACCGACCTATGCCTATGCGCGCTTGCGCGAAGGCACGATCCGCCCGGTCGCGACACCCGCCGCTGCCAACCCCGACGACCTCGCCTGGACCGTGCGCCCGGCCGGCGCCAAACCGGTGCGCCTCGCCGCGGCCGAGAAGCGCTCCGGCCACGCCCGCATGCTCTCGGCGACGACGACCGAAAGCCGTGGTGGCAGCGTCGTAATTGAAGGAAGTTCTGTCGAAAAAGCACAAGTGATTCTCGCGTATTTGCGCGAGCATCAACTCGTGGATTACTGATTTCCGGTTCGGGCCAGCACGCGACCAGGAGGGCCTGGCGCGGCGCCAGACGTGACATGCAACGGAGCACACAATGAAAGTTTCGGCAGACGTTCGCGCAATGATCGAACGCCGCAAAAAGAATTACACGCTGGAAGCGCCGTTCTATACGAGCGAGGCGATTTTCGCGCTCGACATGGACGCGATCTTCCGGCAACACTGGATTCAGGTCGCGGTGGAACCAGACGTTCCGGAACCGGGCGATTACATCACGATGGAGATCGGCAACGATTCGATCCTGATCGTCCGCGATGACGACATGCAGGTGAGGGCGTTTCACAACGTCTGCCGCCATCGCGGCGCGCGCCTGTGCAATACCGACAAAGGCTCGCTCGGCAATATCGTCTGCCCGTATCACAGCTGGACCTACAACCTGAACGGCGATCTGATGTTCGCCGAACACATGGGCGATCAGTTCGACCGCTGCAAACATAGCCTGAAGGCCGTGCATGTCGAGAATCTGGCGGGCCTCATTTTCATTTGCCTCGCCGACAATCCGCCCGCCGACTTTGCCGTGATGCGTGCCGCGATGGAACCGTATCTGCAGCCGCACGATCTGGCCGGCTGCAAGATCGCGGCCTCGATCGACATCATTGAAGATGGCAACTGGAAGCTCACGATGGAGAACAATCGCGAGTGCTATCACTGCGTCGCGAACCATCCCGAGCTGACCATTTCGCTCTACGAATACGGCTTTGGTTATCAACGCACGCCGGCCAACGAAGAAGGCATGGCCGCCTTCGAAGAGACCGTGGCGCGCCGTACCGCGCAATGGGAAGCGATGCAGCTGCCGTCGGCGGAAATCGAACGGCTGGCCGATCTGGTCACGGGTTTCCGCACGCAACGCTTGCCGCTCGATCGCGATGGCGAATCGCAGACGCTCGATGCGAAAGTGGCGTCGAAAAAACTGCTCGGCGGTTTCGAGCAGGCCGATCTCGGTGGACTGTCATTTTGGACGCAGCCGAATTCGTGGCATCACTTCATGAGCGATCATATCGTCAGCTTCTCGGTGATTCCGCTGTCGGCGGGTAAGACGCTGGTGCGCACCAAGTGGCTTGTCCACAAGGACGCGCGCGAAGGCATCGACTACGACGTGAACAATCTCACGGCCGTGTGGCGCGCCACCAACGACCAGGATCGCGCGCTCGTCGAGTATTCGCAACGCGGCGCGAACAGCAGCGCATACGAACCGGGTCCGTATTCGCCGTTCACGGAAGGTCTCGTCGAGAAGTTCTGCGAGTGGTATATCGCGCGCATGGCGGATTACAGCAATGCGCCCCAAGCCCATGACGCCGGCGATACCGCGCCGGCTTCGCATGGCGAAAAAGTCGTGTCCTTCATGCGCTGAGCGCGACGTTGCAACCAGGAGTCGGAGAAAACAATGATGCGCGATCAGGCGACGTTTCAACTGAGCCCCGAACCGGCTCCAGATCACGCTGCGAGCCGCGTCACGCAGCCGCGGTTCTGGGAGACGTTGCCGCCACGCTGGAATAGCGATACCGACGACACACTGGTGTGCTGCCAGGTTCGCCAGGAAACGCACGACGTGAAGAGTTTTTTCTTCCGCGCACCGTCTGGGCGGGCGTTCGTGTTCGAGCCAGGGCAGTTCATTACGCTGGAGTTGGAGATCGACGGTGAATCGATCAATCGTTGCTATACGATTTCGTCGCCGCCCACGCGTCCGCATACGATCTCGATTACCGTGAAGCGTGTGCCGGGCGGCAAGGTGTCGAACTGGCTGCACGACAATCTGCATGCGGGCGCCGAGGTTCGGGTGCTGGGGCCGTCGGGCGAGTTCACCTGCGCGCGGCATCCGGCGCGCAAGTTCCTGTTTCTATCGGCCGGTTCGGGGATTACGCCGCTGATGTCGATGAGCCGCGCGCATCACGAACTCGGTGAAGACAGCGATATCGTATTCGTGCACAGCGCCCGCACGCCGGACGACATCATCTTCGCGCGCGAACTCGATCTGATCGCGTCGAATCAGGCCCGTTTCCGCACGGCGTTCGTTTGCGAGCGAGTTGGCGCGCGCACGAACTGGCCGGGTGTGACTGGCTTTCTGACCTTGCCGCTGCTTAAGCTCATCGCGCCGGATTATCTGGAGCGTGAGATTTTCACCTGCGGACCCGCGCCGTATATGCAAGCCGTGCGCAATCTGCTGGACGAGGGCGGTTTCGATCGCAGCCACTATCACGAGGAGAGTTTTTCCTTCGAGACGGTCAGCGAAGTAGCCGCGCAATTGACCACCGCGCATGTCGCGGACGCATTGCAGGGCATTGGCGCGCCGGCGACTGCGGACAGTTTCATCGAGGCGCGTGAGGAGGCGCCGGGGGTCACTCCCGCGCCCCTTTCCACCGAAACCGATACCCGCTTCAAGGTAAGTTTCGCCAAAAGCAACCGCGAGATCGAATGCGGCAGCGGCCAGCACGTGCTCGACGCGGCGAAGAAAGCGGGCGTACGTCTGGCCGCCTCGTGCACACAGGGTATGTGCGGCACCTGCAAGGTCAAGCTGGTGTCGGGTGAAGTCGCGATGAAACACGCCGGCGGCATTCGCCAGCGTGAGATCGATCAGGGCATGGTGCTGCTGTGCTGCAGCAAGCCATTGAGCGATCTCGTCGTGGATAAGTAAGACGAGAAGGAGGATGGGTCCAGTGGCGCGAAGTCGCGTGCGGACAACTGGATGTCGGAAAACAACGCTACCCGGCAATTCTGGCTGGCGATTCTAAATGCTCATTGGGTGGTTGTGACGGCAAAAGGGAGAACGGCGATGAGACTGATCAAAAAGATATTCGTGTTGAGCGCTTTGAGCGCGGCGCTGGCGGCGAGCAGCGTGAGCGTGTCGGCCGATAGCAAGCCGACCATCAAGATCGGTTACGTGGAAGGCTGGGACGATAGCGTCGCGACCTCGAACGTGGCCGCGCGCGTGATCGAAAAGCGCCTCGGCTATCAGGTCACACTCGTACCGGTCGCGGCCGGTGTGATGTGGCAGGGCGTGGCGCGCGGTGACCTCGATGCGACGCTGTCGGCGTGGCTGCCGGTCACTCACGGCGCGTACTGGAACAACTTCAAGGACAAGGTGGTCGACCTCGGTCCTAATTTCAACGACGCGAAGATCGGCCTGATCGTGCCGGATAACGCCGACGTGAAGAGCCTGGGCGATCTGGAAGCGAAGAAGGCGGAGTTCGGCTCACGCATCGTCGGGATCGACGCGGGCGCGGGCGTGATGCAAAAGACCAGTGAGGCGATCAAGGCCTATGGACTCGATTATCAGTTGATGCCGAGCTCAGGCAGCGCGATGACCGCTGAACTGGCGCGTTCGGAAGCGGCGAGCAAGCCGATCATCGTGACCGGGTGGAAGCCGCACTGGATGTTCGCGAAGTACAAGCTTAAATTCCTCGACGACCCGAAGAAGGTGTTCGGCGAAGCGGAGCATGTGGATAGCGTCGTGAATCCTGAACTCGAGAAGAAGGCGCCGCCGGTCGTCGCATTCCTCAAGAAGTTTCAATGGAAGCCGGGTGAGATCGACAGCGTGATGCTGGCGACGCAAAACGGCGAGAAGCCGACCGCCGCGGCCGATGCGTGGATTAGCGCGCATGGCGACCGGGTGGATAGCTGGGTGAAGTGATTCTGCTGGTCGTGTTCGTGTGAAAACGTTGCCGCTTTGATAAAGCGGCAACGTTCAAAGAGAGGTGAACGCCGCTTTCTAGCGGCGTTTTTTGTTTACTGCAGTACAACTGTCCGGTCGCCGTTAATAAACACCCTGCGCTCGATAAACGTCTTAACGGCCCGCGCAAGCGTAATGCACTCGACGTCGCGCCCAGTGGCAAGCAGACGCTCCGGGCTATACGAATGATCCACACGCTCCACCACCTGTTCGATGATCGGACCTTCGTCCAGATCGTCGGTGACGAAATGCGCGGTCGCGCCGATCAGTTTGACGCCGCGTGTATGCGCCTGGTGATACGGCTTGGCGCCCTTGAAGCCGGGCAGAAACGAATGATGGATGTTGATTGCTCGCGCCGCCAGCGCACGGCTCGTTTCGCCGGACAGAATCTGCATATAGCGCGCGAGAATCATCAGCTCTGCACCTGAAGTCTCGAACAGATCGAGCAGACGCGCTTCCTGTTGCGGCTTCGTGTCGGCGGTGATTGGCAAATGGTGGAAAGGCAGACCGTGCTGCTGCGCCAACGGTTCGAAATCGCGATGATTCGAACCGATGCCGACGATATCCATCTTCAACTCGCCCATGCGCCAGCGGAACAGCAGGTCGGCGAGACAGTGTTCGAGTTTCGACACCATGATCAGAACCTTCGGCCGCGTGCCGACGTCGTGCATCGCCCACGTCATACGGAAGCGCTCGGCGATCGGCTCGAATTCGCGCTTGAGCGCCGCAACCCGCAGCGTCTCCTGACTGTCGACACCATGAAACACGCAGCGCACGAAAAAGCGCTCGCTGAGGTCGTCGTCGAAAACGGTCAGTTCGTCGATATAGCAATGATGCCGGTCGAGAAAGCCGACGACGGCGGCAACCTGGCCCGCCGCGCTCGGACAGGCGACGGTGAGAACCAGCTGATCGGGACGGGAATCGGCGGACATGCGCACTCCACTTGGACGATAGGACGATGCCGCGGGGCGCGGCATGCATCTTCGCAGTAGAGCAAATCAGGCGGGCGCGCGGATAGAAGCTAACCGCCGTCGCGCTGGAACGGGAGCGTCAGGCCGGCGCGCAAGCGCTTATTCCGCGTCGAGCCGGCATTCGCCGAGCAGCCAGTGGCGAAAGGCGTTGACGACGGGCGTCGCCGCGCGCTGCGCGACGAGCAGATAGCCGCGCTCCGTGACGACCGGCGGGTCGAACAGTTCGACGAGTTGCCCGGTGGCCAGCAGTTCGTCGACCAGCGGCGCCCAGCCCAGCGTGAACTGCGATAGACGCGGCATCAGCCAATAGGTCGCGAAGCCGAAGTCGGTGGAGAGTGTGAGCGTTTGCGGCGTGCGCCGTGAGCGGATTTCGGTGGTGGCGTTCGAGGAAGAAAAGTCGATCGAGGTCGTGCATCCGAATCTGAGCAACGCCAAGTTCACGCTGGCCGTGCCCGACTATGTCGCCGCTGCCGGCACCCATTCATTCGCGGATCTGGCGAAGAATGCCGACAAGTTCGACAGCAAGATTTATGGCATCGAACCCGGCGCGCCGGCCAATCAGAACATCAAAAAAATGGTCGACGACAAGGCGTTCGGCCTCGGCAACTGGAAGCTCGTCGAATCGAGTGAAACCGGCATGCTCACGCAAGTGGAGCGCGCGGTGCGCGAGAAGAAGTGGATTGTCTTTCTCGCCTGGGAGCCGCATTTGATGAACACGAAGTTCAAGCTCACCTATCTCGACGGCGGCGACAAGTACTTCGGGCCCAACTACGGTGGCGCCACGGTCAATACGGTTGCGCGCAGCGGCTATGCCGCGCAGTGTCCGAATGTCGGGCGGCTCTTCAAGCAACTGACCTTCAATGTCGATCTGGACAATGGCGTGATTACCGAAGTACTCGAAAAGAAAACGGGCGTGGATGTCGCCGCCACGGAAGCGCTCAAGCGTCACCCCGAATTGTTGAAGTCATGGCTCGACGGCGTGACCACGGCAAGTGGCGCCAGTGGCCTGCAAGCCGTGCAAACCGCACTCGGCGTGAAATAACAGCCGCATTCCTAACGATGAGGTCGCGGTGCGACAGATTTATGTCGCATCCGGTCGAATCCTCCTAAATCTGGACCCGTATTCTTTATCCCGCGATGCGGACATGAGTGGTCATTGCATGCATCGTAGATAGCTCCAATTCGTTTCACTCGGTCTCAGCCGGTTTCTGAACTGCCCGTCATGCGAGAAGCGCCGCGCGTTGGTCAACAGCACGCAGCAGGGATCGCTTTATCCAACGAAATACGCAGGCAAAGAGCAGGGGAGAATTAGATGAAGAAGAGAAATGCCGTCAGCCTTTCGGGACTCGCTATCGCGGCAAGCGCTGTATGTGCGCCGACGGCGGCTCATGCGCAAAGCAGTGTCACCCTGTATGGCATTCTGGATGCCGGCATTACCTATGTGAACAATGCCGGCGGGGCTCACCAGTTCAAGTTCGATGACGGTATTTCATACGGCAACCGGATCGGCTTCAAAGGCGTCGAGGATCTCGGCGGCGGCTTGCAGGCGGTGTTCGCGCTCGAATCGGGTTTTCACCTGGGCAACGGGCAATATGCATTCGGCGGTGCCGAGTTCGGACGCCAGGCTTATGTGGGCCTGAAGAACAACTGGGGGCAACTCTCGCTGGGTAATCAGCTCGACATGACAGAGGAGTTCGTCTACCTCTATAACATCTCGGCGTGGGCGAGCGGCTACGCGATCCATCAGGGCGACTTCGACCGGATGAACGGCGACCGGCTGCCGAACTCGGTCAAGTTCCTCTCCAACGACTATGCAGGCTTCTCGTTCGGCGGCATGTATTCGTTCGGCAATACCGCCGGCGACTTCCACAACAAGAGCGCGTGGAGCGTAGGTGCGCGTTACGAGCACAGCGCGTTCAACATGGGCGCGGCCTATACGCAGTTGAACAACCCGAACGGCATCTATGCATTCGACCCGTACGCGATGATCGGCACACGCACGTTCCTCGGCAAGCCAACCGTGTCCGTCGATCCGGCGACCGGCGCAGTGACGGATCTATATAGCTCGTCGTCGTTTCCGGTCGACAAGCAAGGGGCGTTCGCAGTCGGTGCGGCCTATACGATCGGTAACGTCATGTTGAGCGGCGACTTTACCTACACGACGATCAAGGGACTCGGCGAGACCTCGCATATGCAGGTCTATGAGGCGGGTGCCTCGTACACCTTCACGCCCGCGTTGATGCTGTACGGCGGCTATCAGTACACGCGCTTCGAAGGCAATCACTGGAACCAGGGCTCGCTCGGGCTGCATTACCTGTTGTCAAAGCGCACGGACGTCTATATCTCCGGCGACTATCTGCGCGCGTCGGATGGCGTGAATGCGGTGATCGGCTACAGCTTCACGCCGTCCACGTCGAACACGCAGACCGACGTGCGGATCGGCATGCGGCATTCGTTCTGACGCGCGTTGAAGGCTTTTGGTGTCCCGCCTCGCGGGACACCGTCCGCGCCATTACGAAGCGCGCTCGAGATGCTTCTTGAACGTCTCGATCAGCGCCCGCACTTTTGGCGGAGGATGACTGGTGGGCGGAAAGATGGCCTGGATACTCGCGGGCTCGGTCGCCCATTCCGGTAGCAGGCGAATCAGCCGGCCAGCAGCGATGTCGCCGCCGATCGAGAAGTCCGTCAACAGGCCGAAGCCGCCGCCGGCGAGAGTCGCTGCACGGCAGGCGTCGGCGGTGTTCACCAGCAACGCGTTTTCACAGCGCACGCTTTCGGCGTCGCCATCGCCTTTGCCACCGTTGCGCTGCAGGTCGAGCGTCAGCGGACGCGGCAACACGGTCAACGCGCAGAAGGGCATCGCCGACAATTCGGCGGGCGTCTGCGGCTGTCCCCATATCTCGACGAAATCCGGGCTCGCCACGACCCATTTGACGAAGCTGCCAAGTTTCACCGCGCGGAAATTGGAATCGGCAAGCCGGCCCAGGCGAATCGCGACGTCGATACCGTCCGCGATCAGATCCACATAGTGATCGGTGCACAGCAACTCGACATTGAGTTGCGGATGCGTGCGGCGCAGTTCGACCAGCACCGGCGCGACCGCAAGCGAACCGTAATCGATCGGCGAGCTCACGCGCAACGTGCCGCGCACGGGCGCCGTTTCGCCGCCGATCGCCGAGAGCGCGTCTTCCGTGGCGCGGAGGATTTTCACGCTCGCGTCGTAGAATGCGCGGCCAGGCTCGGTCAAACCGAGCCGCCGCGTCGTACGCACCAGCAGGCTCGCGCCCACCTCGGCCTCGAGCCGCTGCATGTGCGTGCTGACCATCGTCTTGGCGAGACCCAGACGCGCTGCCGCGGCGGTCAGCGAGCCTGCCTCGACGACCGCGACGAAGATCGCCAGCCGGTTCAGGTTTACGTCGCGTACGTCGGGCATGGTGGATTGTCCATCTTCGATTGACTGTGTTTCCCGGATTATCAGGCTTCTGCAAGGTGGCGCGTGCGGATTATGCTCGCTCCATCCCTTCACGTTTTCCGGAACCTGTCATGCCCGTTGCCCGACCCGTCCAGCCGATCCGCCTCTATACGACCCTGCTTTCCGGCCACGGCCATCGGGTGAAGCTGTTTTTGACCCTGCTCGATCTGCCGTTCGAAGTGGTCGAACTGGACATGAAGGCCGGCGACAACCGCAAGCCGGACTATCTGGCGCTCAACCCGTTTGGCCAGGTGCCGACGATTCAGGACGGCGACATCACCCTGTTCGATTCGAACGCGATTCTGGTGTATCTGGCGAAGCGTTACGGCGACGCCTCGTGGTTGCCGGATGACCCGCTCGGCGCGGCTGCGGTGCAGCGCTGGCTGTCGCTCGCGGCCGGCCAGATTGCGTATGGGCCGTGCACGGCGCGGCTCGTCACCGTGTTTGGTGCGCCGCACGATCACGAGACCGCGAAGAAGCTGGCCGTGAAGCTGTTCGAGGTGCTCGACCGCGAACTGGCGGACAAGCCGTTCGCGGCGGGCAATCAGGTGACGATCGCCGACATCGCCTCGCACACCTACATTGCGCACGCGCCGGAAGGCGGCGTGTCGCTCGACCCGTATCCGAACATTGTTGCGTGGCTGCGCCGCGTCGAGGCACTTCCGCGGTTCGTCGCGATGCCGTCGACAAAAGCGGGGCTGCTCGCTGAATGAACGGCTGATCCTTTACGACACCGGAGTCCGGTCATGTCCACCGTTATCCCTCTGAATGGCTGGGGCGTCGAAACCTCGCCGTTTCATGCCGCCGAACTCGCCGCCCAGCAGCGCGCGGGGGTGAGAAGCGTGGCAGAAGCGTCGGGACGCCGGGGGATTCGCCGCCACATGCCGGACCAGCACCGCAAGTTTTTCGCCGAGCAGCCGTTCATGGTGTTCGGCGGCGTTGACGCGCACGGCCAGCCGTGGGCGACGGTGCGCGCCGGTATGCGGGGTTTTGTGTCGTCGCCGGATGCGCAGACGCTGCGCATCGAAGGCGGCGCGTTACCCGGCGATCCGCTTGCGGATAGCTGGCAGAAGGGCTCGATGATCGGCGGCCTCGGGCTGCAGCCGCAGACTCGCAGGCGCAACCGGATCAACGGCATGGTGACGTCGGCGGACGGGGCGGCGTTGACGCTCGAGGTTCGCCAGAGCTTCGGCAACTGCAATAAGTACATCCAGAGCCGTACCCCGACCTGGGTGCAGCAGAGTACGTCTGAACCTTCCATGCCGCCGGAAATAGCGACTCAACTCAGCGATGCCGACCGCGCGTTCCTGGTGCGGGCGGATACGTTTTTCATCGCGAGCGCGAATCTTGCGGAGGACGCGGATCTTGCACGCGGCGTCGACGTTTCGCATCGCGGCGGCGCACCGGGCTTTGTGCGTGTGGACGATGAGCACACGCTGACGACGCCGGACTTTATCGGCAACAACTTCTTCAACACGATTGGCAACCTGATCCATGATCCGCGTGCCGGGCTGTTGTTCATCGACTTTGCGAGCGGCGATCTGCTGTATATCGCGGCGCGCGCGGAAATCGTATGGGACGGCGCGGAGTTGGCTGCCTTCGAAGGCGCGCAACGGCTCGTGCGGTTTCACGTGCAGGAAGTGCGGCGCAGCCGGAGCGCGTTGCCGTTTCGCTGGTCGGACGTCGAGTACGCGCCACAGTTTGCGGCGGCGGTGCAAAAGCCGGTGGCTGCATCGCCGTGGCACAAGCTGAAGGTGGCGGCGGTGGTCGAGGAGACAGCGTCGATTCGCTCCTTTTACTTCGAATCGCTCGACGGAGCGCCGTTGCCGTCGTACAAGCCGGGACAGTTTCTGCCGATCCGCGTGCCGGTGGCGGACTCCACCACGCCTTTGTCGCGTACCTACACGCTTTCCGATGCGCACGATCCGCAGCGGTATCGAATCAGCGTGAAGCGCGAAGGCGTTGCATCGAAATGGCTGCATGAGCATCTGGTCGCCGGAGCGAAGATCGAAGCGATGAACCCGCGCGGTGCGTTCGTCTTCGATGAAGACAGCCCGCGGCCCGCTGTCTTTATCTCGGCGGGCATCGGCATCACGCCGATGATGGCGATGCTTCGGCATGCGTTGGCAACATCTCCCGGTGAGGGTGCGCAAGCGAAGCGGGTGTTCTTCTTTCACGGTGCGCGTAGCGATCGCGAACGTCCGTTCGGTGCGCAATTGAAAGCGCTTGCCGCGCGCAACGCGGCGCTTTCCCTGCATCTTTTCGATAGCGCCGCCGATGGGCTCGCCGAAGGCGTGTCGGCCGGGCGTGTGAGCATCGACGCGTTAAAGCGCGCGCTTCCGTTCGACGACTACGACTTCTATCTGTGCGGCCCCGAGCAGTTCATGCGTGATCTGTATGAAGGCCTGCGCGGATTGAATGTCGCCGATGAGCGCATTCGTTTCGAAGCGTTCGGTCCGGCGAGCGTCAAGCGCGCGGTTGTCGTCGAGCGCGAGCCGACGCCGGTGGGCACGTCGGCACAAGACGCGGGCGCTGTGCAAGTGACCTTCGCGCGCTCCGAGCGCACGATCCAATGGCTGCCACGTGACGGCAGCCTGCTTGAATTTGCCGAAGCGCATGGTATCGACGCGCCGTCGAGTTGCAGGTCGGGTATGTGCGGGACGTGTTCGACGCGTCTGTTGTCGGGCCAGGTCAAGTACGACGGCGAAGTCGAGGCGCAAATCGAACCCGGCGCAGCGCTGGTTTGCATGGCGCATCCGGTTGCCGGCGATGCGGGTGTGACGTTGGATCTTTGATCGACAGCCTCTGGCTTTCGATAAAAGTCTAAGACTTCGATTTGCGTCGCACGTGTGGTGGCGGATTGGCTGGCGGCTCGCCGCGCGTGCGGCAGATCAACGCGACGCCGGCCTCGGCGGTCGCCCGCAACGAATCGATTGAATCGCCCGCGCGGGAGCGCAGCGCGATGCTGTGAAGAATCGCCGAGGCGATTTTCGCCAGCATGACCGGGTCCGAAGCCGCACTGAGTTCGCCCTGCGCTTTGGCGCGTTCGAGCCGTCGCTCGAATGCGTGATCATAGATAGTCAGGCCGCCGAGCAGCTTGTCGCGAACCTCGGCATCGCTTCTCGATTCCACGACTGCCGTGCCGATCAGGAAACATCCGCGAGGCGCCTCGCCGGGCGGAAGGTACATGGCGAGCGCGGCGTCGTACACCGACTGCAAGGCCTCCGCCAATGGGCGATCTCCGGCCAGCGCGACTTCCATCCCCTGGCGCCCGAGTTCAATGTATTGATCCAGCGTGTTCAGATAGAGCGCATGTTTATCGCCGAATGCGCCGTACAGGCTGGGCCGGTTCATGCCGGTCGCGTTGCTTAGCGAGTCGAGCGACGTGCCGGAATAGCCGCCGTGCCAGAACGCGTCCCGCGCGTCGCGCAGCGCCTGCTCCGAATCGTAGCCACGAGGCCTTCCGCGCGCACGCTTCTCACTTTTTGTACCGTTGTGCATGAAATTATCTGGCCGCGTTGATTTTTATACACTATAGTACAAAAATCATCCCAACGACCGGAGACATCAGCATGCAGCTTTACTTCTCGCCGCTCGCCTGTTCGCTTGCGACACGGATTGCGTTGTACGAGGCCAATGCCGACGCGCAGTTCATCGAAGTCGATACGAAGTCGAAGCAGTTGCGTGACGGCTCCGATTTTTATCCGATCAACCCTTTAGGGCAGGTGCCTGTCTTGCGTACCGACGAGGGTTGGCTGCTCAGGGAAAACACCGCGATCCTGCCGTACGTCGCAGACGCATTTCCGGCAGCGCGGCTCGCGCCGGCAGCGGGAAGCGCGGAGCGCGCGAAGCTGCAGGAATGGCTGGGTTTCATCAGCACCGAGCTGCATAAAGGCGTATTCGTGCCGCTGCTCGATCCGCATGCCCCGGCCGACGTTCAGACCTACACACGCAAGAAAATCAGCCTCCGGCTTGGCGTGCTCGAAGAACATCTGCGCGGGCGGGAATTTCTCGTCGAGCATTTCACGGTGGCGGATGCTTATCTCGTCACCGTCCTCAACTGGGCGCAGCATAGCGGTGTCGATCTTGCGGAGTGGCCTTCTGTTGACGCGTATTACAAGCGAATGGTGCATCGTCCGCAGGTCGCAAAGGCGTTGGCCGAAGAGGTGGCGCTTTATCTCGAGGAGCAGGCCAGGCGGCAGGTGAATGCTGCGTGAAATGCCGGAGCGGGATGCGGCCGCTTCATACGCCGAACTCGGACCGTTGTCGCGCGTTGCGATTAGTGGTCCGGGTCTGGCAGCTTGCCAACTAGGTGCGCAGCGGCCTCAATCCCGCGCGGACCTCTTCGGCAAATAGCTGCGGTTGCTCCCACGCCGCGAAGTGTCCGCCTTTGTCGAGCCTGTTGTAATAGATCAGGTTGTGATACGCCCGCTCTGTCCAGCTGCGCGGAGCCTGATAGTTCTCGCGCGGAAAGACGCTGACCGCAGCGGGGACGGATACATCGGCGGCGGCCAGGAAATTGAAGTGCGACTCCCAATAGAAACGCGCTGCGGAAATCCCCGTGTTTGTCAGCCAGTAGAGTGTGATGTCGTCGAGTACGTCGTTGCGCGTCAAGTCGCCCGCCGATTCCCCGTTGACCGGGTGCCCGAACACGGCCGAGGTCAATGCCGCCGCCGGCTGCTCATACCCGTCACCGTGATCGAGAAGCCAGCTCGCCAGGGCAACGGGAGAGTCCGACAGGCCGGTGAGCGTTTGCGGGCGTGTGCCCATCTCCAACGCATAGGCGCGTCGCTTCATGGCCGCTGAGCTCAGTTGCTCGTAAGCGTGCTTTTCGTCGGCAGAGAGGCTGGCGGGCGGCGGATCGCCGGCTTGGAGTGCCTTGGCGATTTCGGGTGGAACCGTCGCGGGGAAGTTGACATGGATGCCTAACAATTCCGGCGGCGCCTGCTTGCCCATGACGTTGCAGACAACGCCGCCCAGATCGCCGCCTTGCGCGGCAAATTTCTCGTACCCAAGGCGCTTCATCAGAACGACCCACGCACGCGCGGTCCGCTCCGGGCCCCAGCCGGTCGTGGTCGGCGTGCCTGAAAATCCGTAGCCCGGCAAAGACGGAATGACCAGATGAAACGCGTCGGACGCACTCGCGCCATAGGCGGTCGGATTGGTCAGCGGATCGATGATCTTGAACTGCTCGATCACCGAACCTGGCCATCCATGCGTGACGATGAGCGGCATTGCATTTTCATGTTTCGAACGGACGTGAATGAAATGAATATCCAGTCCGTCGATCTCGGTCACGAAATTCGGCAACGAGTTGAGCTTCGCTTCGCACTTGCGCCAATCGTAATCGGTCGCCCAATGGCGCGCGAGTTCCTGAATCATCGCGAGCGGCACGCCTTGCGAATTGTCGGTGACGGTCTCCCGATCAGGCCATCTCGTCGCCTTGATGCGTCGGCGCAAGTCGATGAGTTGCGATTCCGGCACATGCACGCGGAGCGGGCGAATGGCGGTCTTGTCGCCGCCCGTCGCGGGAGCAACTTCAGTAATCGCTCGATTCGTTTCTGCGAACGCGAGCTGACTCAATGAGCCGGCAGCGACGGCCGCCGCTGCTACGTTGACAAAACGGCGGCGAGAGGGCGATTGAGGAGGGAGGTTGTCTGACATAAATTCTCCGATCGGCGATGAAGCCAGGCTTACCCATCAACGGCGACATGATTTCACGATTTCGCGCGCCGTTGGGTGGCGGTGTTCGACGTAGGGTGGACGTATTGGAGCGCGCGGAGGTATCGCGCATGTGTCGGGAAGGGCGGTTTTTGTATGCGCGGGTATCGATGCACCCGGCAGATACGTTGCGATACAAAGAGGGGCCGTGTCGGCGTACGAGGTTGGTTGCCGCGCTTGCCGGCATCCCCTGTATGGGGGATGGTGGGCCGCGCCGCGCCAGGAGATCATGCGTGCACCGGGTTGGGATCGAAGCGTGCCCCCCGGAGAAGCGCAGCGCGCCTGTCGATCACTGCCGGGCGGCTCACTGGCGCTTCGCCGGGAGCGACTCGTTTCCGCCACCTGATACGCCGCATCGAACCGCATTGCAGAGTACCAGGCGCGAACCGGTCGGTGCGCAGCCATCGACGTCGCAGCGCCGGCGTTCCTTGTCAGTCGAAATCACGCGCCTGTTACCGATAGACATATAGCCGTGTTAGCCAAAGTTCCAAAGATCAGCCATCACCTGCGGGAAAAAACCGTGTCCATCGCAGCGGATCTGACGCTTGTCGTCGAACGCACGCTTGCGATACTGACGCAGTTCGATGGATACATTTTGCTCGCGCCAGCAGCGAAACGGGACGTTCAAGAATCCGTTGCGCTGTCAGCCAGAGTATGGTTTGAGACGCTGTTGTCGGGCGAACCTCCATCGGCACAGGACATGGACGCTTTCCGCGAAATCAGCCAAAGACGTGAGCATCAGCGCGTGCCGCTGCAGAACCTCCTTCAGGCGCTGCGGCTGGGCTTGCGAGAAACCTGGAGCACCTACATCGCGCTGGGAGCGTTGGACGAGCGTATCGCCAAAGAACTTCTGGCCGATGTCTCGCTGTACCTCCTCGACCACTTCGATTTCATTGCGCAGATCATTGTCCGGTCCTATCTGGGTGAACAATATCGGCAGCCGCGGGGGGCTGGACTGGCCATCGCAATCGAAGAGGGTGCACGCCGCTCCGAAAGCGTGCGACACCATCTCGTCGCGCTCCTCGAGCAGTTATCGGACGAGCCGGAGCTGCTATCGAGGCTCGAAGTCGACCACGCTCGAGAGCAGCGTGGTACTGAAACGCCCGCCGCGCAAGTGATGAAGTTCTTCGGCCTCGATGTCGATATCGACGACGGCGCAGAACTGTCGAAGGCCTTGCACGATGCGCAGGAGCAGCTCGCGCAGGCGTCGAGGCTCGCGGCTGTTGCCGAACTGTCGGCCTCCATCGCCCACGAACTCAACCAGCCGCTTCAGGCCATCGTGGCGCATGGGCGCGCATGCGTGCGATGGCTCGCCGCAACGCCGCCCAGAATCGACGAAGCCAAATATTCGGCCGAGCAGCTGCTCCGCGACGCGAATGCCGCGGCTGACGTGGTATCCCGCATTCGGGCGCTCTTCAGACACATGCCTCCCCAAAAGGTCGAACTCGATATCAACAAGCTGATTCTTCAGGTATGCACGCTGATGGCCGACGACATCCAGCGCAGCGCGGTTTCGCTCGAGACAATATTGGGCGAAGACGTGTCGAAGATCAGCGCAGACGCGGTGCAGATTCAGCAGGTGATCGTGAATCTCGTGCGCAACGCCATCGAAGCGTTAGCCGCATCGGAGGAACGGCCGAGGCTGCTAGTGATCCGCTCGCGTCGCGATGCGGACAACGTGGTGATCGACGTAGAGGATCATGGTACGGGGCAGCTAGACTTCGAGAAGATCTTCGAGCCGTTCTTCACCACGAAGGAAACAGGCATGGGCATGGGACTGGCAATCTGCCGGTCCATCATCGAAGCACACGCCGGCCGGATCTGGGCCGTGCGCAATGTGTCTCGGGGCGTAACCTTTAGCTTCAGTCTTCCGATAGAGCGGTCGAACGCAACAGCACGTTGACGAGGACTCTCAGCCGCACGTCGGCGCAAGGACTTTTTCAGCGCATCCTTATCAGACTCCATGGGTCATTTCGCAACGGGTTTCGAGCCTACAACGTCATATTGAGCGGTGCCATTACATATTCATGTGATGCACAACTCAGCCGTCCGTGGTCTCATATGACGTTTCCCATGGCTATTTTTTGTCGGCACGACCGCGTGAGAGGAACATTCAGCGGGACTATCGTGGGCCGGCTGTGCCGAAGTCAGGAGGGACTTTCACCTGACAACCGAGGGGTTCCATGGAATCCGCAAGCGAATTAGTCTACGTGGTCGACGACGAAAGGCGGGTGCGAGAAGCACTCTCCGCGCTGCTGCGCGCAAACGGAAGAAACGTTCAGGCGTTTAGCTCCGGTGGAGAGTTTCTGGATACGCCGCGTCAAAAGAATGTCGTTGCATGTCTGATCCTGGATATGCGAATGCCGGATATGAACGGACTGGAAGTTCAGAAGCTGGTTCGCACGGACTCGCGAATTCCCGTCATTTTCATTACCGGGAGAGGCGATGTGCCGTCCGCGGTCCTTGCCATGAAGGGCGGGGCAGTTGATTTCCTCACCAAGCCCGTCAATGAAGACGCGTTGATGCACGCGGTCGATGCAGCCATTGCCAGGGCATACGTTCTTCGCAAGGAAGCGGAGGACGCGACGACACTCCAGGCGCTCTATCAATCCCTGACGCCTCGTGAGCAGGAAATTTTGCCGTTACTCGCAAGCGGTCTGCTCAACAAGCAGGCGGCAGCAATCCTGGGCATCACCGAATACACCGTGCAGGTACATCGCGGTCACATCATGAGAAAAATGCAGGCGGATTCGTTTGCTACTCTCGTCAGGCAAGCCAGCAAACTGCAACTCGAAACATCGTCGACGACTACCTCCGATGTTTGAGGTCGATTAATCCTTCGTGAGAAGCGATGGCCGGAGAAAAAATGCCCATGCCTTCGGTTCGGACCGTTGCCGTCATTGATGACGATCGGCGCGTTTTGAGGTCTCTTGCGAACCTGCTGGCCTCTGGCGGGTACGGAACACGGGTCTACGAATCTCCACTGGATTTCTTTGCCGATGGCTACTCGGGTCTGGTATGCGTTATCACCGACCTGGGAATGCGGCCCGTCGACGGCATTCAAGTACTCGAAAGAACGGTTCATTCGAACGCACATACGCCCGTTATCCTTATCACAGGGAACCCGAGCGGGCATACAGAAGACTACTATTTGCAAAGAGGCGCATTGGGTTTCTTCAGAAAGCCTGTCGACGGCGACGCCTTGCTGGACCTTCTGGATAGCATCGCTTGAACGTCTACTATGTCGAGGTTGCGTTCAGGCGTCAGGAATCGGAACCCGGGACGAAAACTTGACCTCGCGTAGCGCAAGGCTGGATTGTATCGACGCGATGCCTGGCTGCCGTCGTAGCACCCGCTCGACAAATTCACCATATGCGTCCAGATCAGCGGCGACCACCTGCAGGATGTAGTCCGCATCGCCTGTGATTTTGTGGCACGAGAGAACCTCCGGTCGACCGCGGATGACGGCTTCGAAGTTGTCCGCGGTTTTGTCCGAGTGCACGTTAAAGCGGAGATGCACGAACGCAAGGAGATTCAGGCCGACCGCGCGCCGGTCGATGTTCGCCTGGTAACCGGTAATCACACCTTCGTCTTCCAGGTGCTTGCGCCGCCTCCAGCATGGCGTCACGCTCAGCGAGAGTTTCTCCCCGAGTGCCGCATTCGATACGGCGCCGTCGTCCTGAAGCAGGCGCAACATTGAGCGGTCGACCGCGTCCATTTCGATTTTTGGGCGATTTGTGCTCATCTTTCATTCCCGTTAGACAAATTTCCCAAAATATTAGGCTTTTCCGCATTCGAAAGCAAAATCAATGCGGCGGCCGCTCAATAAACTGTTGGCTATCTTCAACGCGGTAGTCAACCATGCTCACCATCTACAGTAGCGATCATCGCTTGCACCATGGCGTCGAACTCAAGGACGGCGCCATCTCCGACTCCTTCGAGAAGCCCCTCCGCGCCGAGACGGTGCTTGCGCAAGTCAGGGCCACCGGACTCGGCGATGTCATCAGCCCAAAGGCCTACAAACGCGCGGACTATGCGGGCGCGCACAGCCAGCGGTACATCGACTTTCTGGCAGGCGCGTGGCACGAATGGCTCGCGACGGGCAGGACCTGTCAGGCTCTGCCGCTCGTTTGGCCCGTGAGGGGTTTGCCCAGTCACGAGTTGCCTGAATTCATCGATGGCAAGCTTGGCTTCTTTTCGATGGACGCCGGTTCCCCCATCAACGCGGGTACGTGGGCCGCGATCAGTTCCAGTGCCAACTCAGCGTTGACGGGCATGGATGCGCTGTCGAGTGGCGCGCGCGCCGCATTCGCGCTTTGCCGCCCGCCGGGCCACCACGCTGGCCGTGAATACATGGGCGGCTATTGTTATCTGAACAACGCGGCGATTGCGGCCCAGCATTGCATCGACGGCGGCGCAAAGCGCGTAGCCGTTCTCGACATCGACTTCCATCACGGCAACGGCACGCAGGACATCTTCTACGATCGACCTGATGTTCTGTTCGTATCGACTCACGGTGATCCAACGGTGTCCTATCCCTATTTCTCAGGGCATGCCGACGAGCGTGGCGTCGGCGCCGGAGAGGGCTTCAATCTGAACCTCCCCCTTCCGAAGGGAACGGCCTGGGAAGGCTTCGACCACGCGTTGCGCCACGCCGGCACGGCGATCGGGCGGCACGCCCCCGACGCGCTGGTCATTTCTCTCGGGGTCGACACGTTCGAAGACGACCCTATCAGCCACTTCCGCCTGCGCACGCCAGACTATCTGCGCATCGGCGAGGCAATCGCAAGGTTCAACGTCCCCACGCTTTTCGTGATGGAGGGCGGATACATGGTGGACGAGATTGGAATCAACGCGGTCAACGTTCTGTTGGGCTTTGAAGGCAGAGCCTGATGTTGTCTTACCGATTCGTTGCTGCGCGATCTGACCGTCGCCTGCACACAAGGAGCTAAAAGCATGACGCGATACATAGATGTGAAAGACGTTTCAAAGCTGGTCGCCGAGATCGGCATGACGCAGGTTCTGACGACGATGGCGTCATACATCGAACAGGACTATCGCCGTTGGGATACGTTTGAAAAGACTGCCCGGTTGGCAAGCCACTCGACCGATGGCGTGATTGAACTGATGCCGACGTCGGATAACCGGCTGTACTCGTTCAAGTACGTCAACGGGCATCCGAAGAATACACAGTCGGACCTGCTCACCGTCATGGCGTTCGGCGTGCTCGCGGATGTGGACACGGGCTATCCGTTACTCCTGAGTGAGATGACGTTGACGACAGCGATTCGGACGGCCGCGACATCGGCGCTATTTGCACGCTTCCTTGCACGACCGGACTCGCGCTCGATGGCCATGATCGGCAATGGTGCCCAAAGCGAATTTCAGGCCATTGCGTTTCACGAGATGTTGGGTATCGACGAGATCAGAGTCTTCGACGTCGACGAGGCCGCGACGGAAAAGCTCGTGCGCAACCTCGCGCCGTTCAGGACGCTTCGAGTGATACGGTGCGACTCCGCAGCGGACGCGGTCCGAGGCGCGGACATCGTGACCACGGTCACCGCGGACAAGACAAACGCGACGATTCTGACGCCGGAGATGATCGAAGACGGCATGCATATCAACGCCGTCGGGGGCGACTGTCCGGGCAAGACGGAATTGCATGCGGATGTTCTCCGGCGCTCACGTGTCGTCGTCGAGTACGAGCCGCAGACGCGCATAGAAGGTGATATCCAGCAGCTCACGCCGGACTTTCCCGTCGTCGAGTTCCACCGGATCGTGTCCGGCGCGGAAAAAGGTCGCCAATCCGCCTCGCAGGTCACTGTGTTCGACTCGGTCGGTTTCGCGCTGGAAGACTTCTCCGCGCTGCGCTACCTGAATGCTGCGTCACGCGAACGGAACATCGGCATCGAACTCGATCTTATTCCCACGCCGCTTGACCCGAAGAATCTCTATGGCGTGGCGATCGGCGGCGCCCCGTGTGAACCGCTGAAGCGCGTCGAACCCGCGCTGGCTGACACGATTCGTCATTGATTGAACAAGCGCCTCCGGCGCCTCACGAAGAGGAAGGGACATGACTCGACATCACAGAAAAATCGCGGTCGCGGTTGCCGCAATCGCTTGCTCATTCGCTGTCCACGCTGAGGAGGTCGTGCGAATCGGTCACGTCGCGCCGCTCACAGGCGCCATCGCGCACCTGGGCAAGGACAGCGAAAACGGCGCGCGGCTCGCGGTCGAAGAAATCAACGCACAGGGCCTGGTGATTGGAGGAAAGCGAATCACATTGCAGCTCGATGCACAAGACGATGCGGGCGATCCACGTACTGCCACCCAGGTCGCGCAGAAACTCGTCGACGATAAGGTGGCCGGCGTCGTCGGTCACCTGAATTCCGGCACATCGATTCCAGCGTCGCGGATTTATAAGGATGGCGGCATCGTCGAGATCTCGCAGGCAGCGACGAATCCCACCTACACGCAGCAGGGCTTCAACACGACGTACCGGGTTGTCGCCACCGACGCGCAACAGGGACCCGCGCTGGCCATCTACGCGGGCAAAAGCCTCGGTGTGAGGACAGTCGCGATCGTGGACGATTCAACAGCCTACGGACAAGGTCTTGCCAATGAGTTCGAGAAAGCGGCCAAGGGCGTCGGCCTGAAGGTCGTGTCACGCGACGCCACGAACGACAAGGCCATCGATTTTCGCGCCATCGCCACGAAGATCAAGGGCGAAAATCCGGACGCGATCCTGTACGGCGGAATGGACGCAACTGGCGGGCCGTTCGCGAAGCAGGCGCGGCAGTTGGGTGTGAGGGCAAAGATTTTGGGCGGGGATGGCGTTTGTTCGGCGGATCTCCCCAAGCTGGCGGGCGCCGCAGCGGATAACGTGGTTTGCTCGGAGGCCGGCATGGCTTTGGAAAAGATGCCTGGCGGTGCGGCGTTTGCGCGGAAGTACGAGGCGCGCTTCCATCAGCCATTACAGGTTTATGCGCCCTTTGCTTACGACGCGGTGTACATCATCGTCGACGCGATGAAGCGGGCAAACTCGATCGACCCGGCAAAGGTAGTGGCCGCCATGCCGTCCGCCGACTACAAGGGCGTGATTGGCGAGACAAGTTTCACGGCACAGGGTGATCTCAGGCACGGTGCGATCTCGGTGTTCTCGTACAAGGACGGGAAGAAAATCCTGCTTGATGTCATTCGGATGTGACGCGATAACATCCATGAGCGTTTCCCTGGCCCGACCGTTACGGCGTCGCTCGCACAGCGCGACAACCGGTATTTCCATTCTTGCGTAGGCGTTGACATGGCACATGTCACTGGAAGGAAAGGTCTGCGTGATACTCGGCGGTTCTGGCGGTATCGGCAGTGCGCCTGGCGATCTGGCGTTGAAAGTGCGATCCGGTAGATTCCGGCTTGCCGGGTCGGTGGTGCGCCGGGTCTTGAAGAGACTTGAACGAGCTGGCCCCCGGCTTCCAGCGAACCAGGTCGACGCCGAAGAGACCGAGTCGTTCGACCAGTCCGCTCACAGCCGTTTTTGCTTGCGCGTGATCCGTAACCGCGATCCCGCGGAATTATCGGCCAGTGAATACAACGGGCTCTGGCTCGACTCCACGCTTAATTGCTTCGACGCGTGCGGTCCTGCCCTTGCGTGCGTCTTCCGTACCATGCAGCGGCATTGTGATGTCCAGCAGAACGGCGTCGGCAGCGGGCACGCCGCCACCCGACCACGCCTTCAGAAGTGCACGGATTGCTGCATGCGAACGGGTCGGCCCATTGGAAAGCCGGGTGGCCAGTGATACTGCAGTGGCTTCGACGTCCGTGTCGGGACAAACGAACGCAGCCACGCCGAGTTCGCCGGCCGTCTTGCCGGTCATCGGTTCGCTCAGCATGGTGTAGCGAGCGGCAATAGCGCGCCCGGCGCGTTCTGCCAGGCGCTGAACGCCGCCTGCCACCGGCGCGGAACCGACCGAAGCTTCGAAGTGGTGAAAGACCGCGTTATCGGCAGCAACGATGAAGTCGCAGGCCAACGCCAGTTCGAACGCTCCACCGAAGCACGCACCACGAACGGCTGCGACGGTTGGAATCTGTAGCGCCTCGATAGCGCGGTAGGATTGGTTCATCTCACTGATGAACGTGCGCCAATCGTTGAAGCCCTTATCGATAAAATCAAGGACATCTCCGCCATGACTAAAATTCTCGCCTTCGGCGCGCACCAGTAGTGCCCGAATCTCGGTGCGACTGGCCTCGTGTACGGCATCTTTAAGCGTTTCGCAGAACCGGTTGTTGATCAGATTCAGCGGTGCATCGGCCAGAATGATGTGCCCAACATTACCTTGGCGTTCGAAACGGATAACCGGCATGTGAAGTGACCTATAAGTTGGAGTGGGGTGAAGATCGACGGAATAACTGTCGGCGACTACACGGAGCGATGCGTTGAAATACACGGGCGCCGGCTGCTTTCGACACTGCGGGCTTAGCGATAATTTCAATTTCACTCAGGGTGAGACCCGCGTCGGCATAGCGGCGCAAACATCAAATGACGTGCTCCCGCGTTCGGAGGACAACGAGTCATAACCGGTTCTGCGCCGGCCGAACTTGCTCGAAGAGCGGGTTAGAAGAGTGTCGCGCCAAGGCGAACATTCAACAAGCCGATCTCACAAATAACACTCTTCCACCAACCTGATAACCGGCGTCGGGACGCCGCGGAGGCAGTCAGTCAGGTATCGGCACGAAGAGCTCCCGGACGAGGCCTCGCATCCAGCGGTTACCGGGATCATCATGCTGCGAGCGGTGCCAGTGTTGTTTGACATCAAACTGCGGCATCTTGTACGGGGGATCTAAAATCTCGAGTTCAGCGATGCGCGCAAATATCTTGCCCACATCGCTGGAAACCGTGACTACCAGATCTGTCATTGCAATGGTCATCGGGATGCTTAAAAAATGCGGAGTGTGGAGGAGCTCTCTGCGCTGGATTCCGTGCTCTTTCAGGAATTGCTCAACGATTTCCTGGCGGCGGCCTTCCGCCTGAACCACCGCATGTGGCAGTTCGCAAAAAAGCTTCTTTGTCAGCCGACCCTGTACCGCCGGATGATTCTGCCGGGCGAGGCACACGAACGAATGTCGAACCAGGCGCTGCTGAAAGACGTCGACGCCGTCAAGATCAGGAAAATATCCAATCGCAAGATCGACTTCGCTTCGCTGAAGTGCGGCCAATAGCTGGCTGGGAGCCAGGGACACTGTCGTCACATTGACGCCGGGAGCGAGACTTGTGACCCGCTGCAGTAGTCGCGGCAGGGAGACCATCTCACCGACGTCCGACATGGCAATCGTGAACGTGCGCTGAGCTTTGTCCGGTACGAAATTCGGAGCCCTCAACACTCGTTCACGGATATCGGCAAGTACCGACTGAACCACGGGTGCTAGCTGGATCGCGCGTGGCGTTGCTTGCATGCCGGATCTGGTTTTGACAAAGAGCGCATCTCCAAGCTCTTCACGCAAACGCTTTAAGGCGTAAGAAGCCGCAGGCTGACTCAGATTCAGCTCCTCGGCCGCCTTACCAAGATGTCCGTGACGCTGTAATGCATCAAAGACGCGCAAAAGATTGAGATCGAAGTTATCCATGTGACAAATTGACGGGAGCGAGGAAATCCATTTTCCCAATCATCTTCCATTTTCGGTACTTGTTCTATCAACTTGGATATGGCTTCCCTGTCGCCCGACTGAGAAGCTTCGGCGATCGAACGTGCAAGAAGTCCGACGATGAGACCGATGCGCTGGGCGATCAGCCTGATACCGGAGTTTCGGTCCACTTCCGAAGGCACAGCATTCCTCGACTTTATGTTGACGGGATCCATATCTCTGACTAAAGTCAGAGATATGAGCGCATCCGACATTCTCCAGATTCGTAGCTTTAACCGCATAGTCGCCGAAAGCATTGGCGCTATCGACGATCATTTCCTCGGACGGGGCCACCCGATGGGTGAATCACGCCTGCTATGGGAGATCGGTGTCGAAGGTGCGGATATTCGTACTCTTCGCGCACGGCTAAATCTTGATTCAGGCTATGTCAGCCGTACATTGGCGTCTCTTGAACGGCAAAAACTTGTCGCTGTCCTCACTCATCCGGACGACCGCCGGGTACGCCGGGCTTGCCTGACTCAGAAGGGCCTCGTGGAAAGGGCTGAACTCGAACGGCTTTCCAACGCGGTCGCTTTACGCGCGCTCGAACCGCTCGGCGATGAGCAGCGTCGGAGACTGGTCGCAGCCATGTCTGAAGTTGAGCGCTTGCTACAGGCATCTCTTGTGCATTTTGCGCTTGAGAAGCCGGATAGCGATGACGCGCGGTGGTGCTTTGAACAGTATTTCGGCGAACTCGATGAGCGCTTTGACGCAGGATTCGACCCGTCCATGAGTCTGTCGGCAGATGCCGATGAACTGACGGCGCCGGAAGGCGCGTTGATCGTCGCGAGACTCCATGGAAGCCCGATCGGCTGCGTCGCGCTGAAGTTTCATAAGAAGTCTCCGGCCGAGCTCAAACGAATGTGGGTCAGTCCTTCCGCTCGCGGTATGGGTGTAGGCCGTCGGTTGATTGTCGAGGCGGAGAAACGTGCCCGGCAGGCCAAAGCGCGCGTTATTCGCCTGGAGACAAATCGAACTCTGCGCGAGGCGATTTCGCTATACCGGCAATGTGGCTACGTCGAAGTCGATGCGTTCAGCGCGGAACCGTATGCCCATCACTGGTTTGAAAAGCGACTGGTCTGAACCGCCGTTCTCGCCGGTTTCACGATGACGATCGTCGCCCACGTGAAGATGCTGGCGGTTCGACAATCGCGGCGCGTTGTGATTCTCGGATACCATAGCGATCGGTCGCAGTGCCGGTACTCCCAATCGAGACCATCGCCTCAGGCGGGTAAGCTCACCTCGGCCCGCTCGTCTACCCGGCGGCGCCGGGGGCGCGTGTCGCCTCAAGTATTCGATAAGGCGGTCTTTAGCTTTCCATTAAATTACTCAAGTAATGATTTTGTCAGATCCTGTGCGGCGATAATCGCATTCATTTCGGGGGTTTCGTGCGTCGCAGGAAATAGCGAAAACTGGTTAATCGTCATGCAGCACCTGCTGCCCCAGTGCGCGGCGACGTTCTTTCAGGCCGTGTGGTTGAATTCGTTTCATGAGGCTCCATGCGTTCGTCACTATCGCTTTCTGTGCGGCGATCCGTTTCGTCATCCGCCTCGCGGGTGCTGTCACCATCCGGCGTAATTGTTTGTGGCGTTCTGCTGATACTCTTCACGTGCAGTCTTTGCGCGTGGGTGCTTTTCGAATCACGTGCCGATGCCTACAACCACGCCGAGGAAAACGCGCGGAATCTGATGCTGGTTATCGAGCGGGACATCGCTCGCAACATCGAACTCTACGACCTTTCACTGCAAGCGGTAGTGGAAGGGGTTGCGGATCCGCAGGTGATGGCGCTCCCCCCCAAGATTCGAAACGGGGTGCTGTTCGACCGCGCCGCTTCCGGCAAGTACCTCGGCTCCATCTTCGTGATGAGTGAGCGTGGTGACATCATCCTGGACTCCGGATTCATGCCGGCGCGAGCCGGCAATTTCGCCGATCGTGACTATTTCAGCTTTCACCGCAACAGCGGCAACACCGGCCTCTACATCAGCAAGCCCTACGCGTCACGACTGCGGGACGGGGCGCTCACGATTGCCCTGAGCCGTCGGATTACGCGCACGGACGGCTCTTTCGGTGGTGTCGTGGTCGGGACGCTGAGCATTGACTATTTTCGCGCTTTGCTGGACGGCCTGTCCGTGGGGGAGCGCGGCACCGCGGCAGTGATCGAGACTAACGGCACCATGATCACGCGTTTGCCCTACGATCCGAAGGTGGTCGGGCGTGACATCCGAAGCGCCCCGGTGTTTATTCAGGCGATGTCGACGAACGAAGGTGCGTTCGCGGGCACTGCCTCAATTGATGGGATCCGCAGGCTCTACGTGTACAAGCACTTGCCCGGGCTTCCGATCATCGTCGACGTGGCGCCTGCGGAGAGCGACGTTTACGCTGAATGGCAACGCCGGGCCACGCGACTCGAGATCGTGATGGCGGTGTTCAGCATGATCCTTGGGTCCGGATCGTTGCTGTTGTCGCGAGAACTACGGCGGCGGCAGCTTGCAGAATCGAAACTACAACATCTGGCGCGTACGGACGCCCTCACGGGGTTGAGCAACCGGGGCACCTTTGACGATACGCTGCAGAAGGAGTGGCAACGAGCCAATCGCTCGGGCCGTCCGCTCTCGTTGCTGTTCATCGACATTGATCAGTTCAAGGCCTACAACGACTACTATGGTCACCAGGCGGGCGATGAGGTGCTGAGGGCCGTTGCTCAATGTGTGGGTCTGTGCGTTCTACGATCGGCGGACCAGGTCGCCCGATATGGCGGCGAGGAGTTCGTGGTGACCCTTCCAGATACCGACGCGACTGGCGCCACGAATGTCGCGGAGACCATTCGGCGCGCCGTATTCGATCTCAATCTTGAGCACGTCCAAAGCCGGTATGGTCGGGTGACCGTGAGCATCGGCCTGGTGACGTCCCAGGGGAGGGGGGCTCACGATGGCGCGACTCTGGTGAACATGGCCGACTCGGCCCTATACGAAGCGAAGTCAACCGGACGTAACCGGGTCTGCGAGGCATAGAAAGGCTGTCACGTTGTTGGGATAGCCGCTTCGCCCCGACGAGCGCTCAGCCGGGCAATCTTTTCTCACGCGTTACCTCTTGCCCTGCGAGCTAGTGCCACCGAGCGTCTCGAGCAGCGGCCGCAAGGCATCCAGTTCCGCGCCGAAACCACTCCAGTCTCCTGCCTTCAATCGCTCGATCGCACGATCATAGTGAGCAAGCGCCTCGTGGGCACGCGCGTCCGCCGTGCCTTGGGGCGACGGCGCGAGCGTGGCGCTCTCCTTGAAGAGCGCAGCGAGCGCTGCTCCCAAGGTTTCCTCCATCACCACGCGGTCACCGTACGCGGCGATGACACGCTTCAACTCGGGTAACTGACCCGACTCGGCGCGCAGATAGAGCGGAGAGACGTAGAGGACGGAGTGCTCAATCGGCACGACAACCAGATGGCCGCGAATGACGCGCGAACCCATCTGGTTCCACAGCGAAATCTGCTGCGAAATCTCGGTGTTCTGCTGGATGCGCGCCTCGATCTGGAACGGCCCATAGACGAGCTTGTCCTTGGGGAACGAGTAGACGATAAGCTTGCCGTAGTTAGGTGGATCGCAACGCGCAGCGAGCCACGCGATCATATTGTCGCGCTGACTGGGCACCATCGGCAGCATCAGGACGAATTCCTCGCGCGATTCCTCGGGCAGCCGCATGATCATGTAGTACGGCGTCATCGGTGTGCCGGGACTATTCGCACCATTAATGCCGACCAATTCCCGAGGGAACTGCCAGAGATCCTCGCGGTTGTAGAAGACCTCCGCCGCATCCATGTGGTAAAGCCGATAAAGTTGCGCCTGAATCTGGAACAGGTCTTCGGGGTAGCGGATATGCTGTTGCAGATCTTGCGGCATCGCCGCGAGAGACTTGAACAGATCCGGGAAGATGCGCTGGTAAGTCCGCAGGATCGGATCGGCAGGATCGCTGACATAGAAATCGACCGTGCCGTTATACGCGTCGATCACGATCTTGACTGCGTTACGGATGTAGTTGGCGCCATCGCCGAAACCCGGCTGGGCGTAGGGGAACCAGCGGCTTGTCGTATAGGCGTCCTGCATCCAGAAAAGACGCCCGTTGCTTGTGACGAGATAGGGATCATGGTCGAGGCTGAGGAACGGGGCGATCATGCGCACCCGGTCCTGAATGTTACGGTGCAGCAGGATGCGGCTAGCGTTCGTGATGTAGTCGGTCAGCAGGATGTTCGGATCGTCGAACTGCCAGGCGAAGAGGCTGCGGCGCGCGGTGCTGCCGATGGCAATACCATCGCTGCCGTTGTAAGTGGTGTAAACGTTGTCCTTGCCCTTGGGGTAGTCGAATTCGGCGACGCTGCCTTTGACGATGACGTAACCCTCGCCACCTTCGCCGAAATACAGACGTGGCTCGCGAATGGCCGGCCCGCCATGGGCGACGGGCGGAATATCCTGCAGATAGAAGGAGGGCAAACCTTCCGTCGATTTTTCGGTGACTGGCGACATCACGATGCCGTTGCCATGCGTGAACAGGAGGTGCAGGTTCACCCAGGTCTGGGCGTTGGCGGGAAGCATCGAGGGCGCCAGTTCGCGGGCCGACAGCATCACCTGCCGGTAGCCGGCGTCGAGCCGGTAGCGGTCGATGTCGACGGAGATGAACTTGTAGTAAGTCCTGATCTCCTGTAGCTGCGCGTAGGTATCCATCAGCGGCTGCACATCCCACAGGCGGATGTTGTCGATGGTCGCGCGATTGGCCTCGAGCGAGGCGAGATTCAATCCCTGCTCGACCGGTAACGGTTTGACCGCGATCTGCGTGAGGCCGTAGGCCATTCGCGTTAGCGCGATATTGTGCTTGATATAGGGCGTTTCCAGTTGCAACTCGCTCGGCTTGACATGGAGGCGCTGGAACAGCGCTGGGTAGATCACGGAGAACACGAACGAGGTGCCGAACACCAGCAACACCGAGGCGGCAGGAATTCGATAGTCCCGCCGGCGCATATTGCCCCACGATGCGACGGCTGCGGTGATGGCAAGGCCGATGAGCACCCACAAGACCGGGAGTTCGACATGGACGTCGGTATAGCCGGCGCCGACCACGACGCCGTTATCGCCGTAGAGCAGCAAAAAGCGGTCGAGTGCGTAGGACCACGCCTTCAGGACGAAGAACGCACCGAGCAGCACAGAACCATGAGCGGCGGCAGCAGCCGAGAGTTGGCGTGCCGGCCGCTCGAAGGTGATGTCGCCGCGTATTCCGTAGACCACGCCGGCAACGATCAAACTGCAAAACAGCAACTGCAGCAGCCAGTTTTTGAACGCGATGTAGGCGGGCAGCGAGAATAGATAGAAGCCGAAGTCCTTGCCGAAGACAGGATCGCGCTCGCCAAAGGGCACCTGATAGAGGAAGCGCAGCACCAGGTCCCAGTTGGCGATTTCGCCGGCGGCGATGACCAGTCCCAGGATAATGGCGATGCCGGCAATGCTGGCGCGCCAGGGAATGTACGGCGCGAACTGGTCCGCCAGTCCGCTGATGATCTCCGGCGTAGCTGGCGGATGACGGGGTTCCACTCGCCAGCTACCGGGACGCCGCGCGTAATAATGCGCGAGGAACCCTGATGCGCCTATTGCGCCCGCCGAGGCGGCGAACACCGCGGCAAACAGAAGTGTCCGGGCGGAGATGACCGTCCAGAAAACCTGGGCATAGCCGATTGAAGAAAACCACAGCCAGTCGACCACGATGCCCGTGATCCGCCCGACGACGATCAGGCCGACAACAATGATCGCAACCGTGACTGCGGTGCGTTTGAAGCGCACGCGGGAGCTTGCCTGCGAACGCATCGATCCTCCTGTGCCGGGACGCCGCTCATGGCTTGCTGCGATCGGGCCTGTTAAACCGCTGATCCGCTAGGAGCGAGGCAGAGCGTTCTGTCAATGCGCGCGCCGAAAAAGCCGGCACACCACCAGAACTCAATAGGGACCCTATCAATGATTGTAGTTCGGGTGCGGCAGGACGCGGATGCTGTGCGAGTTCGCCTGGTTGCGCACCACGTTCGCCAGATCCCCGCGCCGAACCGAGGCCAATTCATGTCCGCTGGCTTTCTCCCGTGGATGAAGTTTAAGCCTGCGCAGCCAGCGAATTCTGACGTTCGAGACTTCCCCTGCCGACCCCCGCGCTTTCAATGGAATTAAAGTCAAATAAATCAAAGACATACGTGATCTTGTCGAGCGTCGATCATTGGCACGGGCCTTGCATTCCTTGGTGCACAGGCGTTTAACGCCATCAAGGCGTCCGTTCAGCGGCGCGATTACGGAGACGACACCCATGATTCTATTTATCCCCCCTTGCGCAAACGCGCGGCGCTAGCACACCGCAAGTTACCGTTTCCCAGCCGGCTTCAGCACCGACCGCTTTATGCGGCCGGCGGGAAAGATGCGTCCGTCGTTCGGCCGTCGTTCGGCTCGTAAATGCATGTCCCCGACGACGCCAACTCTCAGTTTCATTCAGGAAGCAACCCGAAAGGAGACGTTATGCAAGTCACCGGAATGTTGTACGGCTCAAAACTGCTGAAGTTCGGCGGCTTTCCGACTGCCGAAGTGCTCGGCCCTGACGCGAGTGAAGAGCAGATCAAGGCCCTGATCGATCGTTATGGTTCAGTGTTTGTGAAGCCGATGTTCAAGGGCGGGATAGGCAAAAAGGGCAAGGCAGGACTGATCGGGCGCGCGAGCGACCTGAAAACCGCATTGAAGGAGAAGGAGCGCCTGTACTTCGCCGAACACCGGCATGGCAATCAGACTGCCAAGGCCAATGGCGTGACCTTCGAGGGCGCAGTACCGGCTCAGCACGAAGTGTATTTCTCGATCACCGATTCGACGCGTTTCAGGGCGCCGACCATGACGATCACGCATCACGGCGGCGTCGACATCGAGGAGCTTGACCCCAGCATGATCGCGCATGTGCCATTCGATCCACTCACCGGCCTGAAGGCGTTCGTCGTCGCCAACGCGCTGTCACGCCTGAATGCGCCTAAAGAGATTATTTCGCCGTTGGTTCAACACCTGCCGAAGCTGTGGGAGCTGTATCACAACTTTGGCATGACTACGCTCGAACTGAACCCGATTCGCATGCAGCCGGGTCGCGACGGCAGACTGACGCCCGTCGCCTGCGACTTCAAATGCGGCTTTGACCGCGACGACCTTCGCTGGCAGCGCCTCGACATACCCGCCCATGTGTTCTCGGTCGACTATTCCGATTTCGAATCGGAGATCAATCAGTTGCGGACCTACCAGGGCCAAAGCGACGTCTACGTGATCAACGAAAGCGGCACCATCCTCGCGCCGACTTTTGGCGGCGGGGCGAACTCGCTCGTGTCGGAGATGCTCGGCGACGACGCGATCATCTCCTCGGACTTTGGTGGAAATCCGCCCTACGAAAAGATGAAGGAAGTGGCTCGCATCTGCTTCAAGCACTGGCTGAAGCAGACCAACGTACTGTTCATCATCGGTGGGAAGTCGAACAACACCGATATCTTCGAGACGTTGCGCGCCATGGCCGACGCCTTGCGCGAGCACTTCAGCAAGAACGGGCCGACGCCGCTCTACGTTGTGATCGGCCGTGGCGGACCAAATCTCGTGCGCGGCATGGGTGCGATGCGCGATACCTGCGATGCGCTCGGTCTGCCATACAGCATTTTCGGATTCGATTCGGATATTAGCGAAGTCATCCAGTACGCGAAGGCAGCCGATGGATGGATGAAGGCAGGAGGCCGTGAGCAGGTCGCCGCAAGGCTCAATAGCGCGCAAAGCGCGCCCGCCCAGGCATGAGCCGCCACAACCTGAACGCATAAATCGATCTGGAGGAAGACCATGTACAGGCAAGGTGCAGGAGATTTCAAATACTACGTCGGCATCAGTTCACTCGCGCAGGCGGCCAGCCGCGAGGACCGCGTGTGCGTGCTGAACATACTCGGCGGCGAGTCGAAGCAGGTCACGCCGGTCGGCCACGTGTATTCGGGTGGTAACGTCGTTTTCGGCACATCGCCCGGGCGACGCGGACAGGTGCTCGAGACGTCGCTTGGCAATATCCCCGTGTACAACAGCGTGCTGGAGGGGCTGCAGGACGGCCACCGTTTCAATTGCGGGGTGATCTACTTGCCGCCATCCGCCGCGCGCGATGGTGTGGCGGAACTGATTCGCGTCAATCCCGAACTGAAGAAGATCTTCATCGTCACGGAGAAATTGTCCGTGCATGATTCGCGCGAGATACGGGCGATGGGGCAGCAAAACGGCATTGATATTTTCGGCGGCAATAGCCTCGGTATCGCCGATGCCTGGAACCGCGTGCGCATCGGCGGTGCACTCGGCGGTGATAGTCCCGACGAGGCGCTCAAGAAAGGTTCGATTGCGATCTTCTCCAACTCGGGCAACTTCACCACAACGATCGCCACCTACCTGCGAATGGCCGGGTGGGGAACGACCACGCTCATGTCGAGCGGCAAGGACGTCTATATCCACTTCGCGGCGCCGGAGTTCGCGTTCGCGCTCGCCAATGACGCACGCAGCAAAGCGGCCGTCCTGTACTCGGAGCCGGGCGGGTACTACGAACTCGAAGCGGAATTCAGCAAACCGGTGGTGGCTTGTGTGGTCGGCCGCTGGAAGCAGAAGCTGACGCGCGCCGTCGGTCATGCGGGAGCATTGGCAGGCGGCAATGACGACGCGGCGTCCAAGGAGCGCTGGTTCATGCAGAAGTTCGGCGTCGATCGGCCGTTCACACCGGACGATCCGGTATGCAGTGCAAAGGGCGCGCTGGTGACCAACATCGCCTACATTCCGGCGGCCCTGACGGCGGTCATGCGCGAAAACGGCGCGCGGCCGGATTTCGAGCCGGAAGGCAACCTCGCGCTCAAACCGTGGTTTCGTTCGTCGAACGGAATTGCCATGCCGCCCGAACTCGACCTGCCCGTTGTCGCAGCGCTGTCGCCGTATGACGCGCAGATCGCCACACTGAACCAGCAAGTCGGCATCGTGTTTCCCCGCCAGAACATGAAGGACGCTTCGGGCGCCTCGCAGATGGACCCGGGCACGCAGGTGACGAGCCTGCATGGCGTTCCGGTGCTGCAGGCCGCGCAGTATTCGCTCGAGGGCAACCTTTGTCTCGCGCTGCTGCATGAGCCGGGAGGCGTGAACGACGCGAGACTTGTCAGCGTCGCGGTCGGAGCCGAGCTCAATCTGCTTGGCGACGCGACGCTTGCGGCGGCTCAGGCTGCACGCGACGCGGGCAACGCGCCAAACAGCGTGCTCGCGGCGGCGGCGAGTATTGTCGGCCCGCGTCGCGCGGACGGCGCGCGCCGGGCCGCGCGGGCGTTGGTCGAACTCGGCACCGCGGCGGGCTTGCGCGATGCGCTCGACGAAGGTTTCGACGTAACGTCGATGCATTGCGATTCCGAGGCGCGCACATTGCTCACGTGCGATGCGCCTGACGAAAAGGCCACGGCGATGCTCGCGGGTCTCACGAAAAGAGAGGCGAAGTCCGTGTTCATCCGCTACTTACAGAGCCTCGACGGGCATCCGAGCGCGGATGCCGTGCTGGCTGCCATCACCACGACGCTCGCGTGGGGACCGTTGATGCGCAAGCGCGTATCGCGGATGAGCGTCGAAAATCTGCCATGGTGGATGCGCCTGTTCGGCACGCTGATCGGCGCGTCGGTCGATGCACGCCAGCATGAAGTGGGGCGCTTTTGCGGTATCGCCATGGACGAGGTGCTAGGACAACGCTCACTGACCGATGTTGCGTGCGCCGCGTTGATTGGGGGCAAGCCCGATGAAGCCGAGCTTTTCGGATTCCAGACACTCGTGGGCCTGCTGCTCACCAACGGCCCGGGGGCGATTTCCGCGCAAGGAGCGAAGGGCGCGGTATCGGCGGACGGTCCCGAGACCCCGGAGCGCGTGCAACTGAACAAGGCCATGGTTGGCTTTCTGACGCATGCGGGTTACGCACATGGCGGCAATGGCTTCGAGGGCGTGGCGTTCCTGCTCGAACGCTTCAGGGAGGTCGCGATGTCCGATCCCGGCGACCCGGCGCACGGCCTCGACCTGAAGGCGATGGCCGCCGGATTCGCGCGTGCCTATGGCGAGGAGCGGGCACAGCGC
Organism: Paraburkholderia aromaticivorans; assembly: GCF_012689525.1. Taxonomy (NCBI): domain Bacteria; kingdom Pseudomonadati; phylum Pseudomonadota; class Betaproteobacteria; order Burkholderiales; family Burkholderiaceae; genus Paraburkholderia; species Paraburkholderia aromaticivorans. The sequence goes on along the minus strand of NZ_CP051515.1, from coordinate 1,919,032 downwards.
AAGGAGGTCGGCGCCCAGCAAGCGACCGCGCTGCCCTGCATCAACCATCCGGTGTTCAAGGGCAAGCCCGTGAACGTCGATCCACGTGAAGAGTTCGTGCGTCAGCGCTTCGAGGCCCGGGGCGAATACAACGTGTTCCACCACTACTATCGGGAACTCGTGCAGGCGCTGTACGACGAGAACGTGACGCGCAACGTGTTCGCGGTCAACGTCGATGCAGTGATTGCTTCGGTGCTGCTAAAAATGCTGTGGGCGCGCCATCGTGCGGGCGACTTCTCCAACCAGGCACTCGAGACCGCCGCCTTCACGGTCTTCCTGTACGGCCGGATGATCGGCTGCGCCGCGGAGGTTGACGACCACCTGAATCGCGGTCGAAACCTTGACACTCGCACACCGCAGTCTAATGTTCGATTCGTCGCCTGAGCAGACTGAACGCTGCCACTACGATCCACTGATCAGACAAAGCCCGGGCCGCATTCGACTGCTCTATTGCAATGCAGCACCGGTCTTTAACCGCGAGGAGACGCTTCGTGCAAATCACTTCACACACATCAGATCCGGCGCCGGCGCAGCAACCCCAGATCAAGCCGCATTTCTGGCCTGAGGGCTGGTGGAAGCTGATGGAATACCGGATCGGTATCATCCCGCTGCCGGTCTACGTCATTCTGCTGGCGCTGATCGCGGGCTTCGCGATCACCGGAAAGGTGCCCGGTGAGATCTCGATGGCCATCGCCGTGCTGGCGTTTTTCGGCTTCACCTGCGCGGAGATCGGCAAGCGCCTGCCGATCGTCCGCAATATCGGAGCTGCCGCAATCTTCGCTACCTTCATCCCGTCGGCACTGACTTACTATCATTTGCTGCCGAAGCCGATCATTACGCTCACGACGGACTTCACGAAGTCGACCAACTTCCTCTACCTGTTCATCGCCTCGATCATCGTGGGCAGTATCCTGAGCATGGACCGCCGCGTGCTGATCCGGGGCTTCATCAAGATCTTCGTGCCGCTCGCCCTCGGCTCGATCGCGGCAGGTATTGTCGGGACGCTGGTCGGCACGGCGCTGGGCCTCGGCGCGCGCCATACGTTCTTCTATGTGGTGGTGCCGATCATGGCGGGCGGCATCGGTGAAGGCGCGATACCTTTGTCGATCGGCTATTCGGAAATCCTTCACCTGCCGCAGGGCGAACTGTTCGCTCAAGTTCTGCCGCCAGTGATGCTCGGCAGTCTCACCGCGATCATCTTCGCAGGCGCGCTCGATATGATCGGAAAACGCCTGCCGCATCTCACGGGTCAGGGCCGTCTGCAGGTCGGAGAGGAGGACGAAATGGATCCGGTGCAGGAGGAAATTCGCGGACATGTCGACGTCTCCCATATCGCAGCAGCGGGAATCACCGCGATCACGCTGTACCTGCTGGGGCTGATGTGCCGCAATATGTTCGGACTGCCGGCGCCGGTGGCCATGTTGTTTCTCGCGGTGCTGGTCAAGCTCGCCCGCGCAGTGTCGCCGCCTTTGCAGGAAGGTGCTTTTGTCGTCTATAAGTTCTTTTCGACGGCCGTTACCTATCCGTTGCTGTTCGCGATCGGCGTGGCGATGACGCCGTGGGACAAACTGATGGCGGCGTTCACACTAGTCAACATCATCACCATCGTCGCAACGGTGGCGACGCTGATGGGGACCGGCTTTGTGGTCGGGCGCGTGTTGAAGATGTACCCTATCGACACGGCGATCGTGAACGCCTGTCACAGTGGACAGGGCGGGACCGGCGACGTGGCCATCCTCACCGCCGCCAACCGTATGCAACTGATGCCGTTTGCGCAGATCGCCACCCGCATCGGCGGGGCGATTGTCGTCACGGTCACGTTGATCGTGCTAGCGCACATGGGATGATCATCGCTATTGGCGACCGCCGGGACGCCGCACTGTACGTCGGGTTCGGCGGTCATTCTGCAATCGGGCGATCGGCGGGGCGACCTTGAGCGTGAGGAAAAGCGGTATTCCATGGTGGGGATTGGCGGCCGCGGCCGCGCTTTACTTCGGCGCGGCGGCCGCTGCGGTCGAGTTTGCGTGGGACCGTTCGATCAATGCGCTGGCGGAGATCGGCGCACACCGGCTCGACTTGTATGCCGCCGGCCTCAGAAGTGAACTCGGCCGGTACGAGGTGATGCCGTCCATCGTCGCGAGACAGGAAAGCGTGCGTGAATTGTTGGGCGCGATGCCCGACCCGGCGGCCGAACTTCTACAAACGGTGAATAGCTATCTTGACGCAGTGAATCACGAGGCTGGCAGCGTTGCCGTGGATGTGATCGACCAGCACGGCCTGGTCATTGCCGCGAGCAACTGGAATCGGCCAGAGAGTTTCGTCGGCACAAACGTGTCATATCGACCGTATTTCCAGGACGCGCTCGCGCATGGGGCGGGTCGCTTTTTCGGCATCGGTACCAACACCGGGATGCCTGGCCTTTATTTCGCGAGCGCGGTGCGGGATGCGGGTGGGCCGATCGGTGTGACGGCAGTCAAGGTCAGCGTCGACGCGCTCGAATCCGCGTGGAGGACGCCGGGCGAAGCGGCGATGGTAATCGACGCAAACGGCGTGATTGTCATTTCGACGATTCCGGCGTGGAAGTTCACGGCGCTCAGACCGATTACCGCTGAGCAGCAGCACCGCATCCAGACGTCGCGGCAATACGCGGGCCGTAGCGTTGATGCGCTGCCGTATCGGCGTCTTGATGACTGGGGCACGTCGGCGTGGTTTGCACGCTTTCCCGACTGGGCGCACCCTGGCCACGAGCGGCGCTATCTGGCGATGTCGCGAACCGCGCCCCAGGCCGGCGATTCCATCCTGGTTCTGCTCGACATCGCCGGGGCGCGGCACCAGCAGCAAATTGCGCTTGCGTTCGTCACGGGGGCTTTCCTCATCGTGGGGCTTTATTGCCTCTATGCGATCCAGCGCCGTCGCACCATTGCGGAAAAACTAAGAGCACAGGACACGTTGCGCAGCGCCAACGATCGGCTGGAGATCACGGTTCGCGAGCGCACGGCAGCACTGACGCAGGCCAACGAGCGGATGCGGCAGGAGATCGTCGAGCGCACACGCGCTGAACAGCTCCTGCGGGACTCCCAGCAAGAGGTCGTACATGCGGGCAAGCTTGCCGTGCTTGGACAGATGGCGGCCGGTTTGACCCATGAACTGAACCAGCCGCTCGTTGCCATCAAAACGCTTTGCGAAAATGCCCTCACGTTTTTCGAACGCAATCAACCTGCACCTGCCATCGGAAACCTGCAACGAATTTCGCGCCTGGTCGACAGCATGGCGGTACTGACAAGTGAACTCAAGACTTTCGCCCGCAAGCCTGATTTCGAACGGGTTGCGGTGTCACTGAATGAAGCGGTGACGCATGCGGTGCTGATCTACGAAGCGCGAATTCGCGACGAACACGTGCAACTCGATATCTTCATCCCGGCCGGCACGACGATATGCGCGGAGCCGAGCCAGTTGCAGCAGGTGATCGTCAATCTGCTCGGCAATGCGCTCGATGCCGTTGCCGGCCAGGCGAGGCGTGTTATCGCCATCGAAGCTTCCAGGAGCGAACAGGCGGGTCGCGTACTCTTCACCGTCACCGACAGTGGCCCCGGCATCGCACCGGAGGTTCTGGCGCATCTGTTCGAGCCATTTGTTACCACGAAGCCGCGAGGCCACGGCCTGGGACTCGGACTCGCTATCACTTCCCGACTGGTCAATGGCTTTGGGGCGCGGATCTTCGCTGCCAATCGACCCGACGGCGGCGCACAATTCACGATTGAATTCTCCGAGACGACGGCACAGGGGGCAGCAAATGGGCGATGAGATTTGCGTTGTTGTAGTCGAGGACGATGAGAACGTGCGGCTCGGCGTCGAGCAGGCGGTTGCTCTCGCGGGATTTCCTGTGCGTGCTTATGCGGCTGCGGCTGAGGCGCTGGCGGAGGTCACGCCGGCGGCACCGCTGGTGATCGTGTCCGATGTCCGGATGCCGGGCATCGACGGCCTGAAGTTGCTTGAACGCGTCCTCGCGATCGATGCGCAGATCCCTGTGGTACTGATCAGCGGGCACGCGGACATCGCGACCGCAGTGGGTGCGATGCGAACGGGCGCCTATGACTTCATTGAAAAGCCTTTTTCGTCGGACCACATCGCGAGTCGAGTCGCACGCGCTGTCGAGAAGCGTCGTTTGACGCTCGAAGTACAGGGCTTGCGCGCGGCGCTGCGAAACTGGAAAGGCATAGAGGGCCTCGTGCTCGGCAAGTCACCCGCAATCGTAGAGGTTCGCAGGAAGATTCTGCGGCTCGCGGATACTTCCGTGTCCGTGCTGGTCACGGGTGAAACTGGCACGGGCAAGGAGCTGATCGCGCGCGGGCTGCACGATTTCGGCGGGCGCCGCGATCATCATTTTGTTGCTCTCAACTGTGGCGGTCTCCCGGAGCAGCTATTCGAAAGTGAGTTATTCGGTCATGAGGCCGGCGCGTTCACGGGTGCAATCAAGAATCGGATTGGCAAAATCGAATGGGCCAACGGCGGCACGCTCTTTCTCGATGAAATCGAAACCATGCCGATCGCACTGCAGATCAAGATGCTGCGAGTACTGCAGGAACGCCGAATCGAGCGGCTGGGCGCAAACGAGGAGATCGCCGTCGATTGCCGGATCGTGGCTGCGTCGAAGGCGGATCTCGCAGAGCTTTCGACAGACGGACGTTTCCGGGCCGACTTGCTGTACCGGCTGAACGTCGCGCAGATCGAATTGCCGCCTTTGCGCGAACGTCGTGAAGACGTACCGCTGCTATTCGAGCACTTTGTGCTCGCTGCCGCACTTCGTTTCGGACAGTCCGCTCCGATCGTGTCTGCATCGCAGGTCTCCGAGCTGATGTCGCATCAGTGGCCGGGCAATGTGCGGGAGCTGCAGAACGTCGCAGACCGATTTGTGCTGGGTCTCGGTGGCGATCGTCTGTTGCCGAACGGCAGTCAGCGAATCAAAAGTGGAACACTTGCGGAGCAACTTGCGCATTTCGAGCACATGCTGATCGACGATATGCTGCGACGGCACAATGGAAATATCGCTGAGGCCAGCGCGGAACTGGGAATGCCGAAAAAGACGCTGTATCACAAGGTGCGTCAATTGAAGATTTCGGCGGGAGACGCGGAAAGTGAAGGACTCGACGCGTGAGAGCCGGCATGAATCGCCATCAGGGCCGCAAACATGAAGAGACTTTTCGTCTGCTGTGACGGCACATGGAACTCGGAGAGCGACCGGTTTCAGGGCGTGCCCGTTCCAACCAATGTCGTTCGCTTTTTCAACGCGTTGAGCGACCACGGTGAGGATGGCGTCGAGCAGCTCAAGTACTATCACGTCGGCATTGGCGCCAACGAAGGCCGGCTGCGTCGGCTCGTGGATGGTGCGCTAGGACTAGGCCTCTCCCGTGACATTCGAACCGCGTACAAGTGGCTGTCCGACCATTACGAAGAAGGTTCTGAAATTTTTGTCATCGGCTTCTCTCGTGGCGCGTTCACAGCTCGAAGCCTGGTCGGCATGCTGCACCATTGCGGACTTCCTCACAAGGCAACCTGGGCGCTGGTCAGGCAGGCATGGAACCTGTACCGGCTTGACCCAAACATACCCGAAAGCGTCAGCCGGCAGGAACGGTTCCGCATCGAGCATGGCAAACCTCCGCCTATCCGCTTCCTGGGAGTGTGGGAGACGGTGGGCGCTCTTGGCATCCCGGGAATTGTGGACTTGTTCGGTTTCAGCAGAAAGCGCTACGAATTTCATGACACGACGCTCCCGCCGGAAGTTGAACGCGCGGTCCATGCCCTTGCAATCGACGAGCAGCGGAACAATTTCTCTCCAACGTTGTGGACGGACTCGGATGGTTGCGACCTGTCACGCGTGTTGCAGGTGTGGTTCCCTGGCGTGCATGCTGACGTTGGGGGCGGCTATAAAGAGACCGGACTTTCCGATGCCACGCTCAAATGGATGATTTCCGAGGCCGCGCGGTGCGGTGCGAAGTTTGAGTCAGACATGTTGAAGCAGTTAGCCGATGCGGACCAGTTGTCGCCATCGGCGGTACATGGTGTCCTCCACAATTCGCTCACCGGTTTTTACAGGAGAATCGGCTTTCGTCCCCGATCCTTTCCGTATCTGGCGAAGGGTTCACGAAGATGCTCTGAATCGATATCGGACCTGACGGTGGAACGGCAGGCTAGTCCTCCCATCTTTCAGGCTCCTTATCGACCGAACATAGACCCTGCGACGGCTGTTCAGGTGCGGGTTTTCGCCAGCCCGTTGTGGAATTGGACCGGTATTTTCATGAAGGAGGGGACGCGCTACCGGTTCAAGGTGCCTGAAGGTCAGGCGTGGCTGGATGGGGACACGCCATCCGGTGCGGAGGGAATGCCGGGTAACTGGATGCAACGCCTGTTTGCCTGGCCCAGGCGGGTCAGGGAGGCGAAGTGGTTCGAACTCTGCGGTGCAATTTCATATTCGGGGCAAGCGGCCAAGACAGACGTGTCACCTCAACCCTTCTACTTCAGAATTGGTAGGGAAGTGGAGATCAAGGCTCCCTGCTCGGGTTACCTGTATTGCTTCGCCAACGACGCCAGTTGGGCGTATTGGAATAATCAAGGCAGTCTGCGGGTTGAAATAACCGAATCAGGCGGCATGCCGGCTAGCAATGGAGCGGCTGATAACCTGACCGCACCTGCAACAGCACCCGGAGGTTCCGGAGCGGGTCAACCATCATGACAAGTCAGGCATTGAAGTTTGTGCCTGAACGGCCGATATGCGCTCGGAAATCGTCGGGCGACCACGAGTAGGAAAAGAAAATGAATCAGTTACCCCGGCTCTTGCCGACTGCGGCGTCAGATGAAACCTTCGGCGGAGTGACCTATCACATCGGCGGTGAGCTTGTGCCGGTTTTGTCGGTTGACGTATCGAACCGCCCGGTCTACTTCGAACACCATATTTTGCTTTGGAAAAACTCAAACGTCCGCATCAGCATCAGGCCCGTGAAGGGGGCAGTCAAGCGCATGCTCGCGGGCATGCAGGTGTTCGTCACGGAGGCGAGTGGCGACGGAATAATCGCGTTCAGCCGCGACGGCGCCGGTCATGTCGTGCCGATTCATCTTCGGGCGGACGAGGAGCTTCACGTGCGGGAACATCAATTCCTGGCTGCCACGGCTAATATCGAATACACGTTCGAGCGGATCCGCGGAATCTCCAACATGCTTTTCGGCCAGACCGGTTTTTTCGTCGACAAGTTTCGTGGACACGCCGGAGAGGGCGTGCTCTGGTTACATGGGTACGGAAACGTCTTCGAAAAGGTGCTGACTGCGGGGGAGACGATCGATGTGGAACCGGGCGGATGGCTTTACAAGGATCCGCACGTCAAGATGGACACCGTGGTTGACAGGCTGACGAGCGGTCTTTTCGCATCGGGCTTCAACTTTACCGTGAACCGGTTCACCGGTCCGGGCCGCGTAGGGATCCAGTCCATGTATGTAAACAATGCGACAAGCGACAGGTAGGAAACGCAATTCAACGGATGCGTCGTGGACAGGTTGCGTGGCATCGCTGTTTGCGGCTTTCTGGCACGTCGACGGCTGAGATTCGTCGGGTACACGTGTGTGCCATATGGGGAAAATGTCCCATTCGCTGCCGCGCCCGCGCAGTCACGGCGCAGTTGTCCGCATGTTTTTCACGCGCCAGCGAAAGCGAACTATTCTTAAAGAATCTTGCGAAAGCAATTTCCTGTTTGCTTCCAGCGGAGGTGCGTCATGTCAATGTCAGCCACGCTTCAGGACTGCCTGCGCAGCAAGGGCTCGCAGTACGAAATCGTGCGTCATCCTTACAGCCATTCCAGCGTCGAAACCGCGGCGGCAGCCCATATTCCTGGCGATCGCCTTGCCAAGACCGTGCTTTTTGAAGACGAGCACGGCTATGTGGCAACGGTGTTGCCATCGACCTACGCCGTGCGACTGTCCGAGCTTTGGGCAAAGACCGGACGCCATCTCCTGCTAGCCAAAGAGACCGATTTGCGGGAGTTGTTCAAGGATTGCGACGCGGGAGCGCTCCCGCCGGTTTGTACGGCCTATGGTATGCAAACCTATCTCGACGAGAGCCTCGCCCTGCAGCCGGACGTTTATTTCGAGGCCGGCGATCATGAAGCGCTGATTCACATGGGCACGGATCAATTCCTGGACCTGATGGACCGAGCCGAGCGGACACGTTTCGCCCGTCGCATGCAGGGTATGCCAATGTGACTGGCCTGGTTTGCGCAGTGCGCCATAAGGCGCGCTGCGTCACCCAACCTTTGCGCAAGGCAGATCATGCAACGCAGCGATACGGTCCTGAAGCAGGTGATGGCAGCCTTCGAACGCGAATCACACCTGAAGCTTCACCATCATCCCATTCATATCAGTTTCGACGACGGTGCCTTGATCGTGGCAGGCGAGGTGCCGGATGTCGCCTCCAAGAAGCGTCTTCTTCAGTTGGCCCGGATGCACAGCGAGGACAAGCGCCTGGTCGATCAGTTACGTGTCACCGCCAACCCACCGGTCGCCGATGGCGAGTTGCGCATACGTATCGGCGAACGGCTGGCTCAGGCGGTGGATTTCCGCAACTGCGTGATCTGTGCACGCGTGAAGGGCCAACTCGAAGTGCTGCGCGGCACCATGGACGAAGCGGGCAACGACGGCAGCGGCGTCATCGAGATCACGGTCGAGGACGGTGTGGTGACCTTGACGGGGCAGGTGATCAGCCTGTCTCACAGGCGCCTGGCGAGTGTGACTGCCTGGTGGGTCGGCGGCTGCCGCGACGTGGTGAACCTGCTGGAGTTGGTGCCCGCCGAAGCCGACGGCGACGATGAAATGTCCGAGATCCTGCACTTGGTGCTAGAAACCGACCCGCGCGTGCGCGCCGGGCAGATCACCATCAACGTGGAAAACCACAGGATCACCCTGGCAGGTTGGGTGGCGACCGAAGCTGAAAAACGGCAGGCGGAACACGACGCCTGGTGCATGGATGCTATCGGGGGCGTCGTCAATCGTATCCAGGTGCGTGCCTGATCTGACTGCAGGCCCGCTGGAAATGAGTACGCGCAAGCGGCGGGCGCTGCTGATCGCGTGCTCTGCCATCGCCTTCCTGAGAACGGCACGAACCTCGCCGAGATTTTCTCCCTCCGCGCATCGCCGGGCGCGCTGTATTCACGCACACATATACGACGCTTGAACGGTGGCGTGAACGAGGAGTTTGTCTCGGCCGGCACTTCTCGTCGGCCGTTAGTCGCCGCCGCACACCATCGACTCTCCCTGCGATTCGCAATCTTCGGGTTCGCTGCGCGTTCCGTTGCGCTTGCGGGCGCCTATTAGGCGCTGCTCTGTTTATCAAAACAATGACGCTTTTTTCTCGAAGAAAAAGCTTGCATTTTTCTCAGAAAAAACTACTTTCTGTAAACAAAATCGCTCTACGCTCGGCACCGGAGGAGACCATGCCGGCTACTCGTACGATGATTGCGCGTCGGGCCGGCGTAAGCGTCGCCACGGTTGATCGTGTCTTGCGCGACGATCATGCTGTGCGCCCGGAAACCGCCGAGCGTGTTCACCTGGCGCTCGCCAATCTGCGCGACGAGCGGGCGAGCCGCGGCCGTCCGGCAAAAATCAGCTCATTTCGCGTCGCGTTCGTTCTTCCGCAAGTCAACTCGCGCTTTCTGGATCACGTCGAACGCGACATTGCGCTGTCTGCCAGCTTCTTTCGCGAGCACCGCATCACCCCCTCGTTTTACCGGTGCGACTTCTCCACGCAGCGCGACACCGCTGCATTCGCCGCTCAGATGGTCGACTACGACGCACTGGTTCTCGCACCGCTCGACTATCCCTGGGTGGAGCGTGTGATCGAAGAGATGAGCGACGCAGCCGTGCCGGTCGTTACGGTGTTCTCCGATTTGCCCGCAAGCCGCCGCGCCGCTTACGTCGGCGTCGACAACCGGATTGCCGGACGCACCGCGGGACTGCTGATGGGCCGCTTTCTGGGCATGCGACTCGGTACGGTCGCCGTACTATCGGGATCGTCCCGTCTGCATGATCAGGTGGAGCGCCGCACCGGATTCTCGCAGGTGCTGGAAGAGGATTTCCGCAACCTGCGCTGGGTCGCCGAGCCGGACTTCGCGGAAGACGACGACGGCGCCGGTCTTGCCGTGCAGGGCTTGCGCGCGCGCCATGCGGATCTCGTCGGCGTCTATGTGACAGGCGGCGGCATCTCCGGCATTGCAGCGGCATTGCAGGAGTCCGGAGACAAGGCCCACCTGGTCCTGATCGGCCACGAATGCACCGCGGAAACTCGCATCCAACTATCGGAACGCGCGATCGACGTGATCCTCGATCAGGACGTCCGCGGCATCGTACATTGGGCGGGGCTCGCCGCCATTAACTTTCTTAACGACGTCCGGGGGGCGCTTGCCATCCCGACGCCGGAAACCCGGATTTATCTTCGTGAGAATGCGCATGCCTGACGCTCGCGACACGCGGACCGACTTCTGATCCGCCAGAGCCGAAATACGGTGCCCGGCGCATGGGCGCTGAATGTCATCAGGTTGGAGACCCGAGAAAGACAAGGAGAAGAGACATGTCACGTCTAACGTCAGCGAGGGTAGTGGCGGCAACCCTCATATCGCTGGGGCTCGGCATTGCAACGGGCGCGCACGCACAGGACAAGCAGTTGACACTCTGTTGGGCGGCATGGGATCCCGCCAATGCACTGGTCGAACTTTCGAAGGATTTCACGTCCAAGACCGGCATCAAGATGAAGTTCGAGTTCGTGCCGTGGACCAGTTATGCCGACCGCTTCATCAATGAACTCAATTCGCACGGCAAGCTGTGTGATCTGATCATTGGCGACAGTCAGTGGATCGGCGGCGCGGCGGTCAATGGGCATTACGTCAAGCTCAACGACTTCTTTAGCAAGAACAAGATCTCTATGGACGACTTCGTGCCGGCAACGGTGGTGGGATATTCGGAGTGGCCAAAGAATACGCCGAACTATTGGGCCTTACCCGCGATGGCTGACGCGGTCGGGTGGACCTACCGTAAGGACTGGTTTGCGCGCCCGGAGCTGCGCGCGGAATTCAAGAAGAAATACAACCGTGAACTCGCACCGCCCAGTACGCTCGATGAACTCAAGCAGACTGCGGAATTCTTCCAAGGTCGCAAGATCGACGGCAAGACGGTCTATGGCGTGTACATCTTCACGGAGCGTGGATCCGAGGGGATTACTATGGGCGTGACCAACGCCATGTACAACTTCGGCTTCGAGTATCAGGACCCCAAGAAGCCCTATCACCTCGATGGCTTCGTGAACTCGCCAGGCGCGGTGAAGGGGCTCGAATACTATAAGGCGCTCTATAAGTGCTGCACGGCGCCGGGCATGACCAACGCCTACATGCAGGAAGGACTCGACGCGTTCAAGTCCGGTCAGGTGGCGATGCAGATGAACTGGTTTGCGTTCTTTCCAGGGCTTTATAAAGACCCGAACGTCGGTGGCGACAAGATCGGCTTCTTCGTCAATCCGCGTGAGCTGAAGCAATACACGCAACTGGGCGGGCAGGGCATCTCGGTCGTCTCGTATTCGGACCATAAAGAAGACGCGCTCGAGTACATCAAATGGTTTGCGCAACCTGACGTGCAGAAGAAATGGTGGCAACTGGGCGGCTATTCGGCGGCTAAATCAGTGGTCGACGCACCGGACTTTCCGAAGAGCGCGCCGTTCGCACCTGCCTTCCTGAAGTCGATGGCAATCGTCAAAGACTTCTGGGCAGAGCCCGCTTATGCCGAACTGCTGCTCGACATGCAGAAGCGTGTGCACGACTACGTCGTCGCCGATAAGGGCACGGCCAAAGATGCGTTGGATCTGCTGGTGAAAGACTGGACCAAGGTCTTTAAGGAAGAAGGGAAGTATTAGCTTTTAGCTGGACTTGACTGGACCGGCGACGGCTGAACGGCCTGTCTCCGGTCCGCTTGAAGGAGCCAGGCATGTTGGCAGACAAACCCTTTTCTCCCACGAGTCTCGAAGCGGGTGCGTCAACGCGCATCGCAAAGCGGCTCAGCGGACTGTCGGATCGGGCCATCGCGTGGCTGTTCATTCTTCCGACCATTCTGCTGCTGCTCGCGATCAACATTTTCCCGTTGATCTGGGCGCTTCGACTGTCGTTCACCAACTTCAAGTCGAACATGCCGAGCGTGCCGGCGCGTTTTGTCGGCATCGACAATTATGTCGACATCCTGACCGACGAAGATATCTGGTACGCGATGCAAGTGACCGCGCGTTTCGTGTTCTGGTCGGTCGGGCTGGAGGTGTTGCTGGGCTTCAGTCTTGCATTGCTGATCAACCGGCAGTTCCGCGGACATAGCTTCTGGACCACGCTCATCCTGCTGCCGATGATGCTGTCGCCCGCCGTGGTCGGCAACTTCTGGACGTTCCTGCTGCAACCGCAGACGGGGCTTTTCAACGATATCGTCAGCTTCTTCACCGGCATCGCGCCGGGGTCGTTCCAGATGATCGGCGACGTATCGCTCGCGCCGTGGACCATTGTGATGGTCGATACGTGGATGTGGACACCGTACGTCATGCTCATCTGCCTCGCGGGCCTGCGTTCAATCCCCGACTATATCTACGAAGCAGCGGAAGTGGACCGCGCGACGCCGTGGCGTCAGTTCTGGTCGATCACGTTGCCTATGACCATGCCGTTCCTGATGCTGGCAGTCCTGTTTCGCGGCATCGAAAACTTCAAGATGTTCGATATGGTGAACCTGCTCACATCGGGCGGCCCGGGGTCGGTGACGGAGACCGTATCGATCACGCTCAAGCGTGCCGCATTCGAGAAATGGCAGACCGGTTACTCGTCGGCGCTCGCGATCATCCTGTTCGTGACGGTCTTCGGCGCGGCGAGTATCTACGTGAAGGCGCTCAACCGGATGAAACAGCGATGAGACCGACTACGACCCAATATTCGGTGGTGGCGGCGTCGCCGCGCGGCAAACGGTTTGCGGCCGCGGTCGTCATCGCGTATGCGCTTGTCGCCACGTTGCCGATGGTCTGGATCTTTCTGACGAGCTTCAAGACGCAGGAAGATGCGATCGCCTATCCTCCCGTTGTGTTGTTTCAGCCTTCGCTGGAAGGCTATGTGAACCTGTTCACGATCCGCTCGCGGCAGACACCGGAGTTTATTGCGAGTTTGCCGCCTGCGCGCACCTGGTATGAGCGCGAGGTACGCACGCGCAATCTGGTGATCGCCGGGCCATCCAAGGTCTTGCCGCGCTTCGTGAATTCGCTCGTGATCGGTTTCGGCTCGACATTTCTGGCCGTGTTTCTCGGCACGCTCGCAGCCTACGCGTTCTCGCGCTTCAAGGTGCCGCTGGCCGACGACCTGCTGTTCTTCATTCTGGCGACACGGATGATGCCGCCTATCGCGGTCGCCATTCCGATCTACCTGATGTACCGCGCGCTAGGGTTGAGCGACAGCTATGTCGGCATGATCGTGCTGTACACGGCGGTCAATGTATCGTTGGCGGTATGGCTGCTCAAGGGATTCATGGATGAGATCCCGCGCGAGTACGAAGAGGCTGCGTTGGTGGACGGTTACACGCGCTTGCAGGCCTTTGTGAAGGTGGTGTTGCCGCAGGCAATGACCGGCATCGCCGCCACGGCGATCTTCTGCCTGATCTTCGCGTGGAACGAGTACGCGTTCGCCTCGCTGCTGACGAGCGGCGATGCGCAGACGATGCCGCCTTTCATCCCGTTCATCATCGGTGAGGGTGGCCAGGACTGGCCCGCTGTGGCAGCAGCGACGACGCTATTTGTGCTGCCGATCCTCTTCTTCACCGTCTTGCTTCGCAAGCATCTGTTGCGCGGCATCACCTTTGGAGCCGTGCGCAAATGAAACGTGAAGCCGCTTTGCCGCGCGGCCGACTGCTGCGCCGCAGCTACAGCGAGGGCGCGTCGACGGTCCTGATCGGTCTGGGGGTAGGGATGCTGGTGCAGCCGTTTTCTTTAGCGCTCTTCACCTGGTCGTTTCCGGTCATTCTGGTGGGCGCGCTCGCATTCATCGTCACCAGCCACTTTCCTGAGTGAATCATGTCCACGATCGCTCTCTCTCACCTCCACAAGCGCTTCGGCGATTTCATCGCGGTGCGTGACACCAGCCTGACGATCGGCGCTGGCCGCTTCGTCGTGCTGCTCGGCCCGTCGGGCTGCGGCAAGACCACGACCCTGCGAATGATCGCCGGGCTGGAGTTGCCGACCTCGGGTCAGATCCTGATCGACGGCGAGGACGTGACGGCGCTGCGCGCAAGGCAACGCGACATTGCCTTCGTGTTCCAGATGTTCGCGCTGTATCCGCACATGACGGTGCGCAATAACCTCGCGTTCCCGTTGAAAAACGAGCATGTATCGCGCCGCGAGATCGTCACCCGTGTCGACGCGGCGGCGCATATGCTGCGCATCGAGAACATTCTCGATCGCAAGACGGGCGGTTTGTCCGGCGGCGACCGGCAGCGCGTGGCGCTCGGCCGCGCGATCGTGCGGCAACCGAAAGCATTCCTGATGGACGAACCGCTCGGCACCCTCGATGCGGACTTTCGTGAACTGATGTGCCTGGAGTTGCGCAAACTGCACAACGCGCTTGCCGCCACCACGGTGTACGTCACACACGATCAGAGTGAGGCGATGGCCATGGCGGACGATATCGTGGTGATGAACCAGGGTGAAGTGTTGCAGGCGGGCTCGCCCCATGAGATCTATCACTTCCCCGCGACTGTGTTCGTCGGCAACTTCATTGGCAGTCCGCCCATGAACTTCTTGCCCGTTGACGGAGCGGTCATGATGGGCCAGGAGCAGGTGAATCTGCATGGCGCGGCGGTGTCCGTGCCCCGTTGCGATGCCGCCGCCGCGCGCGTGTTGCTGGGCATCAGACCGGAGCACATCGTGATCGACGAGCACGGCCCGCTGCGCGGTCAAGTGATCGCCGACGAATATCTCGGCTCGCACCAGATATTGGCGGTTGAAACCGCGCTCGGCGTCGTGCGCGTGCGGGCAAGCAAAGACGATCGTGTTGCCGCGGGCACGACCGTCGGTCTGTTGTTTCGGAAAGAACGCACGCTGCTTTATGACGCCGCTACTGAACGCCTGCTGCCGGGCGCCGCTGCCACGCTTTCTGCCAACGGAGGCGGTCATGGCTGAAATCCAGCTACGCAATGTATCGAAGCGCTTCGGCAACATTGTTGCCGTGGACGACCTGTCGATCGACGTGAAAGACGGCGAATTCGTCGTGCTGCTCGGGCCGAGCGGCGCGGGAAAGACCACGACGCTGCGCTTGATCGCGGGACTCGAACGTCCCGATGCCGGCGACGTGCTAATCGACGGCGTGGTCGCCACCAGCGTGCATCCTTCCGATCGCGATGTCGCGTTTATCTTTCAGCAATACTCGCTGTATCCGCATCTGACTGTGTTCGGCAATCTTGCGTTTCCGCTGCGTTCGCCACGTCGTCGCAGCGGCGAGGAACAGGTCCGCGCGCGCGTGCACGCGGTCGCGCAGATGCTGCATATGGAAGCGAAGCTCGACAACATGGCAACACATTTGTCAGGGGGCGAGATGCAGCGCGTCGCGATAGGGCGTGCGCTCGTGCGGGAGCCGAAAGTGTTTCTGATGGACGAACCGCTGTCGTCGCTCGATGCAAAACTGCGCGAGGAATTGCGTACCGAGCTGAAGCGGCTACATCGTACGATTGGCGCGACCATTCTCTACGTCACGCATGATCAGGTGGAAGCCACCACACTGGCCGACCGCATCGGCATTCTTGAACACGGCCGTCTGGTGCAGCTCGGCACGCCGCGCGAGGTCTACGGTAATCCGGTTTCATTGAGCGCGGCGCAGCGGCTCGGCTCGCCGCCGATCAACCTGCTGCCGCCAGGCCTGTTCGATTCGGTAGCCGTGCCGTCTGGTACCGCGACCGTGGCGATTCGTCCTGAAGACGTGGTGCTGCGCGATGGCGAAGCGCGTGATGCACCCGGCAGCCATCATGCACTCGACCTGAAGGTGCTCGAATACTCACCGTTGCGTCATCTTCTGATTCTGGAGCGCGCTGGAACCGCGGTTGTGGCGACCACGATGGCCGAGCGCAATTTCAGCCCGGGGCAGTCGGTGGGCGTGTCGCTGCCCACACGCAGTCTCTTATATTTCCGTGCAGACGGCAGGAGGATCCCGACATGAACGGCAAAACGGTCATGGAGTGTATCGACGCCGCATACGCAGCGCTGAAGGAGCACACGGACGAAATCGCCTTACTCGACCAGCAGATCGGCGATGGCGATCACATCTTCAATCTGCTGCGCGGCATGGAGGCCTTGCTCGCAGTGCGCGCGGATATCGAAGCCGAAACCTTAGGGGCCGCGTTGGAACTGGCGGCGAGCAAGGTGCTATCGACGGTCGGCGGATCATCCGGGCCGCTGTTCTTTTCGTTGCTCAGCGGGATGTCGAAAGCCTCGGTGGACAATCCGATGGACATTGCGGGTTTTGCGCGTATCTATTCGGCCGGCGTCGAGGCGGTCGGACAGCGGGGCAAGACGGGAGTCGGCAGTAAGACGATGATGGACGTGCTGATTCCGGTCGCCGCGCGCTTTAACGAGCTGGCCGCAACCGGGTCGCCCGCGACGCGGCAGACGGTGCTCGATACGTTGCCACGGGTGGCCGAAGAGAACATGCTCACCACCCGCGACATGCTCGCGACCAAAGGGCGGGCGTCGTTTCTGGGCGAACGCTCGCGTGGTCATATCGATCCCGGTGCGCGTTCCAGTCAGATCATGATTGCAGCGGTGTGCACGCATCTCGCGCGAAACCAACCGTGAATGGAGGCCAGACCATGAAAAAATTCATCAACCATGTCGACGATTTCCTCGCCGAAAGCCTGGCGGGATTTGCCGCTGCACATAGCGATCTGGTCGTGGTCAACACCGAACCTGTGTTCGTGAGGCGCAAGACACTCAAGCCTGGCAAGGTGGCTCTGATATCGGGAGGCGGCTCGGGACATGAGCCCCTGCATTCGGGCTTTGTCGGCTATGGGATGCTCGACGCGGCCTGCCCGGGCCAGATCTTCACGTCGCCCACACCGGACCAGATGATGGCCGCTGCCGGCGCCGTCGATACCGGGGCCGGCGTGCTGTTCATCGTGAAAAATTACTCTGGTGATCTGATGAATTTCGAAATGGCGTCGGAAATGACGGAGGTCCCGAACGCGATGGTGCTGATCAACGACGATGTGGCCGTGGAAAACTCGAGTTATACCACCGGACGGCGCGGGGTCGCGGGTGCGGTGATCGTGGAGAAGCTGGTCGGCAGCATGGCGGAAGGCGGCGCAGACCTTGAACAATGCAAGGCATTTGGCGACCGGATCAACAAGCGCACTGCGTCGATGGGCGTGGCTTTCACCAGTTGCACAGTGCCGGCGGCCGGCACCCTGACGTTCAAGATCGGCGACGACGAGATCGAAGTCGGCGTCGGCATTCATGGCGAACCGGGCCGGCGCCGGGCGAAGTTTGCGGGGGCCGATGCGATTGCCGGAGAGCTGCTCAAAGCGATCGTTGATGACCTCAAGCCCCAAGCCGGAACTGAATTGCTGGTGCTCATCAACGGCCTTGGCGGAACACCGCTTGGCGAACTTTACCTGCTCTTCAACTCAACGCGCGCGTGGCTCCAGCAACGCGACCTGAAGGTCGGCCGGGCACAGGTGGGTGCACTGACGACTTCGCTCGAGATGGCGGGCGCGTCGATTACGTTATGTGTGCTGGACGACGAAATGGCACGCCACTGGGACAGCCCGGTCCATACGCCGTCGTTGCGGTGGGGGATGTAGGGCGCGCTGGCCGCAAACGGGTCATGCCTCAGCCAAAGTGCGGGCCTTGAGCGACGTATTCAGAGCGCGGCTCGCGCTATCGGCCGGATGCGTTTCAGCGGGGACCGTGCTCACACCTGTTCTGGATGATGCATTGCTCGACCTGAAACGTTCGCGATACTCCGCGGGATTGATCTGTAGTCGGCGCCGGAAGATGCGCTTTTCCCACGGTTCGACGAACACGCGTGTTCCCGTGCTGACAGGTCCGAGATTTTCAATGCCGCCAAGGTGATGCTGTAGTTTCACGATACGTCTACGCAGACGGATAGGAATCGAATTAGCTGCGCGTTTCGTCGCGCGCCCAGGCTTTGCCAAAGCGCGTGTCCATCAACATGTGCACGCTGTGAAAATAGAGCCGCCGTGCCTCGCCACGCATGTTGAGCACGCCCTTCATGCGCAGCAGTTGCTGTCCATGCGTTTGCACGAGCTGATTGGCCCAGCGGTTGAAGCGCTCGGCGTACACGTCGCCCTGCACGACGAACGCGCAAGACGCGATCGAGTTGTCGTGTTCGTGATCGTGCGCGCCGTCTTGCAGAAGATCGGGTTCGATCGAGAGCAGGTTGTCGAGCGAAAAGCTGCGCACGCCGAGCAGCGCGTTGACGTCGATCACGCTGTGAGCCGTGAATTCGAGCTTCGCGGTCGGATTCAGCGTGGCAATGATGTCGGCCAGCGCTGCGCGTTGAGCGGGCGTAGCGGCATCAGTCTTGTTGATCTCGACCACGGCTTCTTCGTTGGCCACGATCAATTGGCCGTCGATGCCCACCTCGCCGAATTCATTGACGATGATGCCGATCGGCATCGGCCGGGTTGCGTCGAGAATGTGATTGACGAGCGTGGTCTTGCCTGCGCCGAGAAAGCCGGTAATGACCGTCACGGGGATTTTGCCGAGTCGCATCGCTGTCATCCTTTAGAGTCGCCCGACCGTTTGGCTCGCGGATTTTGCGTGCCGGTACAAACGAAGTTGGATGGTCTTTAGCGACTTCCGGGCCGCATTTGACGGGCTGTCCTAGTCGGCGCCTTAGTTGGCATGATCTGCTGGGGTCGGTGGCCGGATGCGTCCGATTTGTACAAAACGGCCATGACGGGTGTCGTTTCGTCATCTCGCCTTTGCGAACGTACGACTGCCGGAGAGATGCCGTTGCGCTCAAACAGTGCATGTCCGGTCCAGAAGAGTGCGACTTGTCAGCGCAAAGCGCCGATAAGTCGCACGGAGCTTCACATGGCTATCGGACCATTCGCGCGCGGTCGATGTGGCGGATTCCCTCTGAATCGCGCTCTGCCCGGACGGAAGTCTTTGTGCCGCATCTTCCGGTCACGATTACCCAGCGAGACTGCCGACAAATTGCTTGATGTTGTCCAGGACGGGTTGCTGATCGCCCGCGAAGGCCCAGTGATCGGCGCCGTCGAGCTCGACGAATCGCGCCTGCGCGATGTGGCTGGCGAGATGCCGGCCCGCGCCGATGCGAACGGCGCGGTCGTCGTGACGATGCAGCACGAGGGTCGGCACGGAAATTCGGCCCAGGAGATGTCGCACATCCATGTCGCGCAACGCCTCGAGCACGCCCTTGATGGCGCCCGGGCTCGACGCGGCCCGAAGCAAGCCTGCCCACCAGGCTCTCGCCTGAGGATCGCGGGACAGGCTCGGCGCGAATGTTTCAATGCCTGCAGGGCCGCCCCAGACCGCGATGAGCTGCTGCAGCCACATGTCGTACTGACTGGCGTGAAGTGCGTGGGGATAGTCGTGCGTTGCGGTTCCCTTCGCCAACGAGGCGAACAGAATGAGGCCGGCGACGCGATTGGGGTGATCAACGGCAAACCTGATGCATGCGGGTCCGCCCTCTGACGCGCCGAACAACACGACCCTCCGGCTGCCGGCGGCGTCCAGCACGGTGCCGATGTCCTGCGCGGTCGCGTCGACGCTGGGATTGAACCCGACCCGGTCGGAAAGCCCGACGCCGCGACGATCGAGCAGGATGAGACGGCCCATCTCGGCAAGGGAAGACAGGAACGCCCGGCAGCGAGGCTCCTCCCACACCCGTTCGACGTGAGACACGAAACCGGGCAGCACCAGCACATCAATGCGGCCGGCGCCGTACGTCTGGTAGGCGAGATGGACGCCGCCACCGCTGACGTAGCGCGTCGACGGCGGATCCTCGAAGGGCAACGCCGCGCCGGCGTCGAGCAGCATGCGGGTCTCGGATTCGGGCACCACATCGAGCTCGTCGCGAAGTCGCTGTGTCAGGGCCTCGAACTGCCGCTGGGCCGTGGTCCGGTCTCCAGCGAGCAGAAGGTTGCGGATGAGGTGCCGGCCGTACACTTCGCTGAGCGGATCGAGCTCGACAAGACGGCCGGCATGCGCGGCCGCGGCCGCGTAGTCGCCGGCTGCGTTCTTGTGGTGCACCACTCGCTCTAGCGCCTGGATCGCCCGGCCTCGCAAGGCCTCCCGGCGAAAAAAAGCCCACTCGTCGAACTGCGGGCAGTCGCCGGGCGAAAAACCTTCGAGAAAGTCGCCGGGATAATGGCGGCACGCCCGCTCGAAATCGCCGCGGTCGCAGGCTTGCTCGAACAGCTGGGAATCCACTTGCAGATCAATCGCGGCCGACCATCGAGCGGTTGACCGGTCTGTGGTGAGAACGTCGTCGCCGAGCGTGTGCTGGAGGCGATGCAACAGACGCCGCAGCCGCGCCCGTACAACCTCTTCACCGCCTTCCGGCCACAACATCGTAGCGACGGCATCGCGCGCGACTGAGCCCTTCGCTTCGGCCAGGTAGACCAGCAGGGCCAGGCCCTTGCGCAAGGGCAACGGGCACAGCCGGTCGTCCCGACGGACCTCCGGAAATCCAAGCGTCCGCACGCTGAACAGAGCCATGGCGAGGCGACCCTCAATGACGGCGTCCGAGGGACGCTCAGGGGACGGGGCAATCCTACCATTCCGTGCAAGCGATGGTCACTGGACTCATCGCGATGGATTGAACTGGAGGATTGCCATGAAGAACCTGGGCGAACATGCGATCGTGATCGGCGCCAGCATGGGTGGGCTCCTGGCCGCCCGCGTATTGTCGGATTTCTTCACCACCGTCACCGTGCTCGAACGCGATGCGTTTCCGGCAGCTGACATGCCGCGCAAGGGCGTGCCACAGGGTCGTCATACCCATGGGCTTCTTGCGCGCGGCAGCGCGATACTCGACGAATTCTTGCCCGGATATAACGACGAGGTTGTCGCGCAAAGCGGCGGCTTGATCGGTGATGTAGCCAACGATGTGATCTGGATAGGTCGCAACGTCAGGCTTGCCAACGGCACGAGCGAGCTGACCGGTCTGCTCGCGAGCCGTCCCGTGCTCGAAGGTCATCTACGCCGGCGGCTGCTGGGATTGACGAACGTGCGCGTCGTGGAAAATTGCGCTGTGCGGGGGCTTGCCACCGACCCCGCTCGCAGATGCGTGACCGGTGTGCGCACATGTGTCGAGTGCAGGCCGGAAGAGACCATCAACGCGGACCTTGTCGTCGATGCGACTGGCCGTGGCTCATCCAGTGCGGCGTGGCTCGAAGCGCTCGGCTACCTACCTCCCGCCAAAGAGGAGGTCGAGATCGGCATCTGCTACATGACCCGTACCTATCGACGTCGAGCGACCGATCTCGACGGTAAGCAGGGTATCGTTGTCGCCGGGAGTGCGCCGAACTGGCGCAACGGCGTCATGCTCGCGCAGGAAAGCGACAGCTGGATCGTCAGTGCCGGCGGTTTTCTTGGCGACGACGCCCCCGACGACGACCCGGGCTTTCTCGCCTATCTGGCGACGCTTCCGACCATGGAGATTCACGACGTTGTCGCACGAGCGGAGCCGCTCACCGACTACAGGCGCTACCGCTACGTCTCCAACCTGCGTCGGCGGTACGAGAAGCTCGCACGCTTCCCCAAAAATTATCTGGTTTTCGGTGACGCCATCTGCAGCTTCAACCCTGTCTACGGGCAGGGTATGACGGTCGCGGCAGAGGAAGCGCTGACGCTGCAGCGGTGCCTGCGCGCGGGTTCGAACGATCTTGCGCGTCGATTCTTCAAGGCGGCCGCGAAGATCGTCGATATTCCGTGGGACATTGCGGTTGGCAACGACCTCCGCCATCCACAGGTCAAGGGCGCGCGCCCGCCGATGCTGCGTTTCATCAACTGGTACATAGGCAAGCTTCACCGCGCCGCGACACGCGACAGCACGCTGGCGATTGCGTTTCTAAAGGTTGTCAACCTGATGATGCCGCCGTCGTCGCTGCTCGGCCCCGCAATCGCCTGGCGGGTCTGGCAGGGCAACAGGAGGCCCGAGCTATCGGTTCTCTCGCCTGCAATCGAAGCAGCGAGGCGGAATAGGGCGTCGTCTTGAGCAGGCATCCAACGCGCAAAGTGCCTGACGGAAAGCGGGATAATCATCCGATAATTAGCGTCGATTCGGCCAATTGGTTATGTCGCGCTGAGCAACACCTTAAAAGCAAGGGACCAGGCATTCATCATTCCTCGCATCGCCAAACGGAAACAAGTGCGTCTTTCCAGTTGCAAGAATGGCAGTTTCAACGTGTGCCACCTCAGCACGGGATTTGCGTTCAAGCTCTACTCAGTTCCTGGTTCCTTTCACCTACGGAATCTGAGAAAGATTTCGCTTCGTCTCGATCAGCTGAATCAGCAATTGATCGCGCTGGCGAAGCATTTCTGGAAAATCGTACGATTGCAATTCGATATCGACGCCTTTCGCAATGGACTCGATGTAGTCGTCTGTCTCGGGATACGTGCCGAGGTCTTTGGCCCACTCGCGTTGGGCCGGGCCTAGATGCCGCAGCACATGCGCGATGCCGCCGGGGCCGCCGGAAGCGTGAAGGTTGAGAAACGGGCCGAGCAGCGCCCAGCGTAGACCCGGGCCGTAGGAGATCGCCGCGTCGATGTCCTCCACGGAGGCGACCCCGCGCTGTACCAGACTAATGGCTTCCTGCCATATCGCCACCTGCAGACGGTTGGCGATATGACCTTTGACTTCCTTGTTGATCCGGATGACCTTCTTGCCCGTCGACGAATAGAACGCCATGGTCCGCGCTATGTTTTCGGGCGATGTGAGGCTGCCACCGCCGACCTCCACCAACGGAATGATGTGGGACGGATTGAATGGATGACCCAGGACAATTCGTTCCGGGTGCCTCGCGCCTGCCTGAATGTCGCTGATTGCCAGTCCCGACGACGACGACGCGATGATCACGTCCGCCCTTGCCGCCGATTCGATGCTTGCTATCAACGAGTGTTTGACATCCAGCCGTTCTGGGCCGCTCTCCTGAATGAAATCGGCGTTGCGCACCGCCGCGCCCACGTCAGTCGTGAAAGTCAGCTTGTCCCGCGAGGCACCCTGTGCCAGCCCGAGTCTTTCGACTACGGGCCAACTGTTGTCGATCCAGTCGCGCAGGCGCGACTCGGCCCCGTCGGCGGGATCCGTCGCTGTGACCTCGAACCCATGAGCCAGGAAGTGTGTCGCCCAGCCTGCGCCAATGACGCCCGCGCCGACGATGGCGATGTTGACGGCTTGCTTTGTCATGGTCTAACTCTCCAGGCAGGTAGCGTTGATTGTTTCGCGCAACGGCCGCAGTCCGATGATCTCCCGTGCTTCGGCCGGTGTGGCCGGCTCGTAACCCATCTCACGCACGAGGCGTACGAGCCGCTCGACCAGTTGCACGTTGGTGGCCAACTCGCCCTGCTTGTAGTACAGGTTGTCTTCGAGCCCGACCCGCACGTGCCCACCCAGTAAAAGCGAATTCATCGCGGCGGGCAACTGCGCCGCGCCGATGGCGCTCACATTGAAGACGGTGTTGCGCGGCAGATGGTCGACCATAGTCTGCAACAGGCGGGGCGTGTAGGGCAATGCGCCCTGGAAGGCGTTGGCACCGATGACGATATTGATGAAGTGCGGGGCATCATCGAGGCCCTCGCTGATGGCCCGTTGAACATCCTGAACGATGTCGGCAAGACCGAACACCTCCCACTCCGGCTTGATGCCGCGCTCTCTCATCATCTCGGCGATCTGCCTGATTCGCGACGGCGGCGTCGCCACCAGGATTTCCTTGCCGCCGAAACTTGCGATCACGGTCTGTGCATCGAGCGTGCACATCTCGACCCCGTCACCCTGCATGCCCTTCAGGCGTTCTTCCCACTGGATTTCCCACAAACCGTTGTCGAGTTCGCGGACCATGTCGCCGTTAATGCCGCCGCCGGTGGAGTTGTTCAGAATGATGTCGCACCTGTCGCGAATCAGCCGGTTGATGTGGCTATAGATTGCGGGATCACAGGTGGCCTCGTCGTCGGGACGACGTGCATGCACTGCCACGACACTGGCTCCGGCGTTGTAGCAGCGGTAGGTGTCGTCGGCGATTTCGTGCGGCTGTGTCGGCAGGTTCGGGTTCATTTTCTTGTTGGCCATGCCGCCCGTCGGGGCAACCGTCACGATGACTTTGGGCTTGCTCATGCTGGTCTTCTCCAAGGAAGAAATGGGTCTGAAGGACAGGATTGGCTGGGGTTGTTCGACTAGTGCGCGCTCGCGCCGTCGTCCGGGCCTACTCGGACCGCGTTCTTTGGCAGGCCCAGCAGGATCGTCAGGCCGCCGCCGATGACAAGTGCGGTCAAGGCCAGCAGACCCATCTGGATGCTGCCCGTCGCGCCCTTGATCCAGCCGATCAGCGTCGGGCTGACGAAGCCGCCGAGGATGCCCAGTGAGCTGATCACTGCGATGCCGGCTGCGGCTGCATCCCGGCCAAGGTAGGTCGGGGGAATCGACCAGAACAGCGAGCCGCCGCCAAAGATGAAGAACGAGGCAACACACAGCAGGACCATCACCGGGACGATCGCGTTGCCAAGGAAGGATGTGGAGGCCAAAGCCACCGCGCCGAGAACCAGGGTTCCCCCAACATGCCAGCGACGCTCCTTGAAACGGTCCGAACTGCGGCTGATGGCGAGCACACCGAGCGCACCGAAGATATAGGGCACCGCCGTGTACCAGCCGATCGTCGCAATCGGCGCGATGCCGAGGCCTTTGATCATGGTCGGTAGCCAGAACGTCAGCGTGTAGACGGCGCAAGCGCAGCAGAAGTAGACGAAGGCAAGCACGTAAGTCTTCGGGTCCGCCAGCGCCGCGACGAGCCTGCCATGATGCCCGGCGTTCGCCTCGCCTCGGTGGTCGGCATTCAGGACCGACTGCACCCGCGCTTTCTCGCCATCGTTCAGCCAGGGAGCGCGGCTTGGTCCGTTCGGCAGCATGCGATACAGCAGAAACCCCAGCAGAACGGTCGGCAAGCCTTCGACGAGAAAGAGCCACTGCCATCCATGCATGCCGCCAAGGCCCTCCATGCCGCTCATGATCGTTCCCGACAGTGGGCCGCCGAGAACGCCCGTGATCGGCATGCCGAACAGGAACAGCCCCGTCACACGGCCGCGTCGCTGGCTCGGGTACCAGTACGTCAGGTACAGAATGATGCCGGGGAAGAAGCCTGCCTCGAATATGCCCAGCAGCAGCCGGATGGCATAGAACTGCCACGGTGCCGTAACGAAAGCGGTCGCCGCCGACGTGAGGCCCCACAGCACCATGATCCTCAGAAAGGTTAGGCGCGCGCCGATCTTTTCGAGCAGCAGATTGCTGGGCACCTCGAACAGCAGATAGGTGACGAAGAAGATGCCCGCTCCGAGTCCATACACGGCATCGGAGAAAGCAAGATCCTGCTTCATCTGCAGTTGCGCGTATCCGATATTGATTCGATCGAGAAACGCGCAGACATACGCGATCAAAACGAGCGGCATGATGCGCCAGCTGATCTTACGAAAGAGGGCGTCTTCGACTATGCGATCCGTCGAGCTGTCGACGAGCGCGGCTGCGGCTGGCAGCGAACGAGCGTGATGCATGCGTGTCTCCTGGTTCTGTATGACACGCATTATTTCGATCGACCGCTCCCCCGACTGTCGATCGCGCGACAGTTGGAGTCAGCGTAAACACCAAGCAATGCGCGAACGCCGGCGGCAACGATTCGCGAAGAACGATGTGCGGCGTTAGCGTGCCAAGGCATGAAGCCCTGGCAGATCCAATACGACGATGCCGCCGTACTCGGTACGCACGAGGCCGGCGCTCTTGAAGCGGGTCATCGCTTTATTACACGTTTGACGCGACACGGCGGCCAGGTTGGCAAGTTCTTCCTGAGACATCGGCAGATGCCCCTCGCCGCCCGGATTGGACAATGGCTGCACCATGCCTACCAGCGCCCGTGCGACAAGGCTGTCGGTATCGAGCAATCCGTACGCGGCGACGGCGCCCATGAACCAGTGCAGACGCTCGTTGACCTGAAGCAGCAGAAATTCGTTGAATGACGGTTGATGCTCGCGCAGCCAATTGAACGTGGTGCGTGGAATCTGCGCGACGCGGCTGTCGCGCAACGCGATGAGATCGGACTCGCGCGGCGCGTTGCGAATCAGCGTGCCTTCTCCGAACCAACTGCCGACCGACTGTCCGCCTAAAGTCACCGTCTGTCCGTCGCGCGCGGTGATCGACCACTTGATGAGGCCCTCCAGCATGCCAAACCACACGTGTTGCCGTTCGCCGTGGTGCCCGAGAGTCTGACCTGCGGCGACGGCGCGCTCCGACGCGTCGGCGCGCACGCGGGACTTCACGGGTTCGTCCAGCCGTGCGAACCACGGCGACTGTGCGAGTAGTTCGTCGAGCGTAAGCGAAACAGTGGCGATCCGCTTTTGTCTGGTCATCCTCTTCTCCCAGAACTGCTCGTCCGGCAGGCGATGCGAACTGTCGCTGCGCGGACAGTGTTGCGAGTGCAATACACACACAATGGTAGGACTGGAAACTGGAGCATAGACCCGTGAGTAAAGAAACTGTCTATCGTATCGACGTGCAATTCGGCGATTGCGACCCAGCCGGAATCGTCTTCTTTCCGAACTTCTCGCGCTGGATGGACGCCGCTTCGCACGATTATTTTAACCAGTGCGGCCTGCCGCCATGGCGGGAGATGCAAACGCTGCCCAATTGCATTGGCGCGCCGTTGCTCGAGGTCCACACCCGCTTTCACACCTCGGCGACCTATGGCGAAACTCTGGAGGTGCATACCCGCATTGAGGAATGGCGAGGCAAAGTCTTTATCCAAAGCCATCGAATCATGCGCAACGATACGCTGATTTGCGAGGGGCGAGCGACTCGCGCGTTGTGCATCAAACAGGACGATGGACGGCTGAAGGCCGTCCCCGTGCCCGAGTTTATACGTGCTGCCTGCGACTGAGCGGCGAGCGTGACCCAACTCAGAAAAGAGGATTTCATGACCACATCAAAAGGCCGGCGCGTGCTGGTGACGGCGGGTGCGGGTGGGATAGGGCGCGCCATCGCGGAAGCATTCGTATCGGCGGGCGCGAGCGTCTTTGTCTGCGACATCGACGAAGCGGCGCTTCAACAGATGCAGGCGCAATTGCCGGGCGTCAGGACATCGGTATGCGACATCGCCGATCGCGCGGCGGCATCGCGCATGGTCGCGGACGCCGCGTCTTCTCTCGGCGGACTGGATGTCCTGATCAACAACGCAGGCATGGCTGGACCGACCGCGAGCGTCGCGGAGATGGATCCGGACGCCTGGGAAGCCGTGCTTCGTCTGAACCTCACCGGCACATTCATGGTCACGCAGCAAGCGATCCCTTTCCTGAAGCAATCAGGCGCGGGCGTGATTCTCATCATGTCGTCGCTTGCCGGCCGCTTCGGTTACCCGAACCGCAGTCCCTACGCAACGACCAAGTGGGGGCTCATCGGATTCGCGAAGACCTTGTCTCGTGAGCTGGGCGAATTCGGCATACGGGTCAATGCGATCCTGCCGGGCGCCGTGGACGGTCCACGGATTCAGCAGGTGCTGGCGGGACGTGCCTCGGCCAGCGGCCGCACCGTCGCACAGGAAGAGGCGGCTGCGCTCGCCAACCAGTCCATCAGGCACTTCGTCGATCCAGCGGACATCGCGGCGCTCGCTGTTTTTCTGGCATCCGACGCCGGTCGATCCATTTCCGGGCAAATAATCCCGATCGACGGAGATTCGCAAAGCGCATCCTGAGATCAGGGTAAACATCCATGACGACATGAAGTACTTTTAAATGGTTGGCGTACGGAGTATATTCGTCACCAAGGTGATCGAGACTAATTGGAGGAAGACATCATGCAATTTCATCTCAACGGTTTTCGCGTCGGAGATCCGACGATCGAGCCGGCCGCTGATGGCGCGCCGCGCGTCGACATGCCCGATACGGTGGACGTGCTCATCGCCGGAAGCGGGCCGGCGGGGCTCGTGCTTGCGGCGCAGTTGTCGCAGTTTCCGTCGATCACGACACGCATCGTCGAGCGTCGCTCGGGCCCGTTGCTGATGGGGCAAGCGGATGGCGTCGCGTGCAGGACCGTCGAGATGTTCAATGCATTCGGCCTCAGCGATCGCCTGTTGCGCGAAGCCTATTGGGTCAACGAGACGGTCTTCTGGCGGCCCGATGCAAACGACCGCGGCGCGATCAAGCGTACCGGACGTGTTCAGGATACGGAAACAGGCATGTCGGAGTTTCCGCACGTCATCGTCAATCAGGCCCGCGTGCAGGACTATCTACTTGATGTGATGCGCCGTTCCGCGCAACGACTCGAGCCGGATTACGATCTCGAAGTCGTGGACGTGCAACGCGATAACGAGGGCGAGTATCCGGTGCGCGTCACGTTACGCCGCACGGATGCGTCGCGCCTCGATGAGAAAGTCGTCGTGCGCGCGCGCTATGTCGTGGGCTGCGATGGTGCGCGCAGTCACGTGCGCACGGCGATCGGCCAAACGCTGCGCGGCGATGCGGCTAATCATGCGTGGGGTGTGATGGATGCGCTCGCCGTTACCGACTTTCCGGACATCCGGCTGAAGGTTGCAATTCAATCTGCGAGCAAAGGCAATCTGCTCATCATTCCGCGCGAAGGCGGCTATCTCGTGCGCTTTTACGTCGATCTTGGCGAAGTCACGCCTGAGAATCGCGACACCATCAAACAGATCACGGTCGAACGCATCATTCAGACCGCGCAAGGGATTCTGCATCCTTATTCGCTCGACGTAAAAGAAGTCGCCTGGTTCTCGGTCTATGAAGTGGGACAGCGTTTGACCGATCGCTTCGACGACGCTATCGCCGCCGATGGAACATCCCGCGAGCCACGCGTTTTCATCGCCGGCGATGCCTGTCATACGCATAGCGCAAAGGCGGGTCAGGGCATGAACGTTTCGATGCAGGACGGCTTCAACCTCGGCTGGAAGCTCGGCGCCGTTCTGCAAGGACTCGGCGACATCAACCTCCTGCGCACGTATTCCGATGAACGCCAGCCCATCGCGCAAGAGCTGATCGACTTCGACAAGGAATGGTCCGCGATGATGGCCGCGCCGCCGAAAGATCCCAATCGGCCCGAAGCAGGCGGTGTCGATCCCGCGGAACTTCAGGCTTACTTCGTGCGTGCGGGCCACTATACGGCGGGTGTCGCGGCGCGATATCGCCCGGGCGCGTTGACGGGCGAATCGACGCATCAATCGCTCGCCAGTGGCTTCACGATCGGCATGCGCTTTCATTCCTCGCCTGTCGTTCGTCTCGCCGATGCGAAGCCGATGCACCTCGGCCATGTTGCACGCGCCGACGGTCGCTGGCGCCTGTATGCCTTTTCGGACGCGAGCGGGAGCGCGCTCAATGCGTTGTGCGACCATCTTGCCGCGTCGCCCGATTCTGTCCTGCGTCTCCTCGCATCAAAAGATGCCGATGCCGATAGCGTCTTCGATCTGCGCGCAGTGTTGCAGCAACCTCATCGTGAAGTACGACTCGAAGATCTGCATGCGTTGCTGCTGCCGCGCAAGGGCCGCTACGGACTCATCGACTACGAGAAGGCATTTACGAGCGACGCATCGACTGATATCTTCACGGCACGCGGTATCGACCGCGAACGCGGCGCGCTCGTCGTGGTCCGTCCGGACCAGTACGTCGCGCATGTACTTCCGCTCGACGCCTACGCCGAATTGAATGCGTTTTTGCGGCCCATTTTCCGAACGAACACACCTTCGCCAAACGTCTAGAAATTGCCAATCAAACACGACTACCCCAAAGGACTTTCGAAGTTCACGGGCAGCCTGGTGCGCCGGGCCCAGCAGCGTCACGTAGCAATATGGCTGAGCGAAGTTTCCACCGAGATCACGAGCGTCCAGTACGCGGCGCTCGAAATCTTGCAGATAACGCCCGGCATCAATCAGCGACAACTCGGCGATGAACTCGACGTGGACCGTTCGACAATCGCCGATCTCGTCGCGCGCATGGTTCGCAATGATTTGATCGAACGCTCGGACGATCCCGTCGACAAACGCAGTTATGTGCTGTTCCTGACCCCCGAAGGCAAGAAGCATCTTGCGACGTTGCGTCCACGTGTCGAAGAGGTCGAGCGCATTCTCACTGCGAGGCTGACGCCACGCGAATGTCTGGAGTTGCGGCGCCTGCTTTTGGCACTGTTGCCGACTGCGGAATAGCGCTAGTCATTCGACCATAGCCTCGTCGTTTTCATGCATGATCCGGAGGGCAGCGCTACTGCCCTCAGCGGGTCATGCGACGCGCGATCAAACCGGCTAACGCAACGTCAGCGAGACCGAACCCGAGCGACTTGAAAATCGTCACGTCGCCTCGCGCGCGATGCGCAATCCGATGGTTCGCGAGTATCGCGCCCAGTTCGACGATGTTGTCCCAATCGACGACACCCGGCGCTGCCATCAGCAGATCGCCCGCTTCGCTGCGGGCCTGCTCCAGCGACTCGACGACGAGCGTGCTCGCGCGCGCCAGCAGCGCGTCGTCGAGTTCGCGCGCATCGGGTTTGCTTGAACCGATCGCCGCGATGAATGCGCCCGGCTTTACCCACGTGCCGTCGAAGAGCGGCGTCGTGCTACGCGTGGCGGTGACGATCACATCGGCGGCCCGAGCGACCGCTTGCGCGTGGCTGGCTTCGATCAGTTTGTCCGGGAACAGCGCCTGCATTTCAGCAACCGTTTGCGCCACGTGGTCGATTCCGACTATCAGCACGCGCTCGATGCTGGACTCGTCAGCGAGCGCACGGATATGTGCTCTGGCTTGCCGGCCAGTACCGAACACCGCGAGCACGCGTGCGTCGGGCCGGGCGAGTGCATCGCTGGCGATACGCGTGACCGCTGCGGTGCGGAATTCGGTTAGTGCGTCGCCGTGAAGAATCGATATCAAGCATCCGTCGTCGCTCGAAAAGAGTGGAACGACGAAATCGAACCGGCCGCCATGCGTCGAATAAACCTTGGCACCGCACACGCCGCGGAACGG
The DNA here is from genome assembly GCF_012689525.1 of Paraburkholderia aromaticivorans. Classification (NCBI taxonomy): domain Bacteria; kingdom Pseudomonadati; phylum Pseudomonadota; class Betaproteobacteria; order Burkholderiales; family Burkholderiaceae; genus Paraburkholderia; species Paraburkholderia aromaticivorans. The sequence goes on along the minus strand of NZ_CP051515.1, from coordinate 1,887,702 downwards.
CAGGATCGCGCCCATCATGCTGATCGATACATGCTCGCCCTTTGTTCTGACCCGCGGTTGAACCGAAGCGCGGCCCGCGCCGTGTTCCGTGAGCGCGATGCGCAGTTCGGCAATTGCGTCGCGCATCGTGATGAGGCGGCGCACGTGATCGTCGGTGATGAATTGCATGATGGGTGTGGTCGGATGAGAGTGGGTCAGAAAGCAGATGGGCGCGCTTCAATAGCGCTCGAAGACGGCCTGCAACGCGGCTGTGTCGTCGCTTTGCGTGAGCGCCAATGTCAGAAGGATGCGGGCCTTCTGCGGAATCTGGTCGTCGACTGTGAGCCAGCCGTAGTCGTCGTCGGGTTGCGCACCGTTGTGCAACACGATGCCGCTGCTGGTGCGCGAGGCGCGAACCACATGCACGCCCCGCCTCACGGCATCCCGAAGCGGGTCGATCAGATGACTGGCGACGTTGCCATTACCGGTCCCCACGTAGATCAACCCACGCGCGTTCGCGGCGATTGCGTCGACCGCGCCGGGTTCGAGCGCGCCATACGCATAGACGATATCGACTTTGGGCAGTGAGCAAAGCGTATTGATCGACCATGGCGTGTCGAGCGTATGGACGCGCGCGGGCCGACGGTAATAGCGCGGCGCGCCTTCGATCACATACCCTAGCGCGCCGTATGGCGAGCGGAATGCGTCGAGCTTGAAGCTGTTGCTCTTGACCACATCACGCGCCGTATGGATCTCATTGTTGGCAACCACCAGCGTCCCGAGTCCGCGCGACGACGGATGCGTTGCAACCGCAAGCGCATCGTATAAATTCAGCGCCGCGTCGGAACTCATCGCCGATGGCGGACGCATCGAGCCCACTACCACCACCGGCTTTGCGCTCTTGAGGGTGAGATGCAGAAAGTACGCGGTCTCCTCGATCGTGTCGGTGCCGTGCGTGATGACCACGCCGTCAACATCGTTTCGTGCGAGCAGTTCGCCGACGCGGTTGCCGATTGCAAGCAGATGCGCGTTGTTGAAATTCTCGGAGCCGGTTTGCAGCAGTTGTTCCGCGCGCAGATTCGCCAGTTCGCCCGCGTGTGGAATCGAGCCGAGAATCTCGTCGATGCCGAGCACCGAGCACATGTAAGTGGACGTGTTGACGCTGCCTTTGCCTTGGCCGGCGATAGTACCGCCTGTGCCAATCACCACGATGTTGGCTTTTGCTGTCATGCCGGTCTGGTCAGGTTGGGGAGTAGAAACGCGGTCATTAAGGAATCGGCGTTGCAACGTCAATGCGAAAGGACAAATGCGCTGCTCAGTTCACGGCTGTTGCTGCCCGCGAGTCCATCCGCCAGCAGCGCAGCTGAACCGGTCGCGAGCGTAAAACCGAGCGCGCCATGCCCTACGTTGAGCCACAGGTTCGGGTAGCGCGTCGGTCCGACAATCGGAAGGCCGTGCGGCGTGGCCGGACGCAAGCCAGTCCATTCGCTGGTAGCGGTGGATTGGGCGACCTCGGGAAACAGCGCTGCCGTCTCCTTGCGCAGCGTCGCGAAGCGCGCGGGGTCCGCTTCGAGCGAATAGCCGTCGATATCGGCAATGCCCCCGACCCGCAGCCGTTCGCCAAGCCGCGCATAAACGACCTTACGGGCGAAGTCGGTGACGCTCACATGCGGCGCCGTGATGTGCGGCTGAAGATCGAATGTCAGGCTGTAGCCCTTGATAGGGTAGATCGCCACGCGGATGCCGAGCGGCTTGAGCAATCGCGCCGCGCCCGCACCCGAGGCGACGACAATCTGATCCGCCGCGAGCGGTGCTCCGTCGCAGGTTGCTTCGACGCCTGTTGCATTGGGCTTCAGGGCATCGATTGACGTTTTCATCAGGAAGCGTACGCCGCGCTCGCGCAGCACGGCTTCGAGACCCTTGCAAAAGCGCTGGCAATCGGCCGTGTCTTCGCTCGGCGTGTGAATGCCGCCAACCAGAAACGATCTGGCGTGCGCAAGTGCCGGCTCGATTTCTACACATGCATCGGCGCTCAGCGCTTGCTGTTCGCAACCGAGCGTGCGCTGGAACGCCAGCAAATTCACCGCGCTTTGCATGGCGTTTGCGTCACGATGCAGCACGAGCTTGCCGGAGCGCACGAAATCGAAATCGAGCGAGGGCTCGGCGACGATGAGTTCGTGCATCAGCGTGCGGCTCAGGAACGACAGCGACAGCAGTTTTTGCGTGGTCAGTTCGCTGCGTGCGCGCGTGCAGGCGGACAGGAATTCGAAGCACCAGCGCCACTGTTCGACGCTCAGCTTCGGCCGGAAGCGCACCGGCGAATCGCGCTGCGTCAGCCAGCGCGGCAGTTTCGACACGACGCCGGGGCCGGCGAGTGGCGCGACGTAGCTATACGACAGTTGTCCGCCGTTGCCGAAACTGGTTTCGCTGGCGACCTCCGCATGCCGCTCCACCACCGTCACGTCGTAGCCCGCGCGGCTGAGATAATACGCGCTCGACAGGCCGATGACGCCCGCGCCGATGATCAATATCCGCATACCGCTGCACTCGCTCTCTTACATAGTCTTTGCGTTAGAGGCAGCACGATGCATGGCTTGCCCGATGACCCGACTGTACGACGAGGCCGATGCGGAGGAATTGCATCGATTTGCCGAAAAGTAGAAGAAATGCGACAGGTCTCTGCCTGGTGCAATGAAGCGCTCGCGGGTGCGGCGTCGGCCCTGGAAAGGTCAGGCGGCGACAGCGCCGCGCGAGGCGCGCAGCTTGCCGGGTGTCACGCCATACGCTTCGCGAAAGACCCGGATAAAGTGCGCCGAGTCCGCGAAGCCGCATTCGTAGGCGACGTCGGTGATCTTGCGCGCCGTGTTGACGAGCATCCAGCGCGCGTAGCGCAGCCGCATCCGCCGATAGAATTCATTCGGCGACGCGTTCATCTCGGTCATGAACGCGCGTTCGAGGTTACGCACGCTCGTGCCGATCATCTTCGCGATGACCGCGATGTTCAGCGGCGCTTCCAGATTCTCTTCCATGAGCAATACCGCGTGACGCACGGTCGCGTCCTCGACCGACAGATAACCCAGCGCGGCACGGCGCTCGACGAACGATGAGCCGCCCTGACGGCTGACGGTCATCTGATGAATCACTTTCGACGCGCGGTCTGGTCCGCAGTGCAGGCTGATCAGACGCGCGGCGAGTTCGACCACCGAAATCCCGCCCGCACAGGTGATGCGGTTGCCGTCGATCAGATAGTCGGCGTGCGTGATCACGCGCAGTGCCGGAAACATGCGCCTGTAGTCGTCAAGATGGAAGCTGTGCACGCAGGCGACGCGATCTTCCAGTAGACCGGCCCGCGCCAGCACGAAACTGCCGGTGCACATGCCGACCAGCGGTATGCCCGCGTGAGCGGCCTGCTGCAGATAGTCCCAGTAGCGGCGGTCGACCTGATCCAGATGCGGCAACAATCCGCCGATCACGACCACGTAGTCGAATTGCGTGACATCCGGAAACGCCGATTGCACCTGCACGGGAATGCCGCAACTCGCTTCGACCGCTTCGGCCTGAACGCCGATGATGGTCCACAGACAGCGCAACTGGCGGCTCTGGTCGCCACGATCCGCCGCGTGGCGCAGTGCGTCGCACAAGCCGGCGAGCGACAGCATCGGAAAACGCGGCCACAACAGAATGCCGACGCTCAACTCGGCGTCGGAGCGGCTCGGGCGGGCCTGCAACGCCCGCGGCAGCGCGTCCAGTTGCTCAACCAGTTCATGAGCCGTCGGCGCAGGGGACACAGGATGGGAAGAGCGGGTAGTCGGCATGCGCGAACTCGAGGGCGGTTCGCGCTGATTATACGGTGAGGTGCCGCGAATTCACGCAATCGGCGCCTGACGCAATTCTTCTATTTTCCGGCAGATCGGTTCAATGCCGCCGCTTTCTGGCTGCATAAATTTGGAACCGCTGACGAACGACGCCGCGCCGCGAGGTGCGAGCGATCCGGCGAAGGCAGGAAGACCGGCCGCATGCAGTCGCGTGCCCCAACCATCACTACTTTTCGGGTGAAGCATGAGCAAAAGCACAGCCTTGGGTCGCGGCATGGCGACTGTCGGCATTCTGGGTACATTGGCGGCGGCTGCCGTGGGCGTCGCCCGTGCCGACGAGATGGTGAAAATCGGCGAAGCCGCGCCCGTGACCGGGCCGGCTTCGTATCTGGGCAAGGATACGGAAAACGGTGCGCGCCTTGCGATCGAGGAAATCAACCAGAAGGGGCTCGTGATCGGCGGACAGAAGGTGACGCTGGTGTTCGACGCGCAGGACGACGCGGGCGATCCGCGTCAGGCGACCCAGGTCGCGCAGAAACTGGTGGACGACAAGGTGGTCGCGGTAGTCGGTCATATGCAGTCCGGTTCGACCATCCCCGCGTCGAAGATCTACAGCGATGCCGGTGTCGTGCAGGTGTCGCCGTCCGCGACCAACCCGGCGTATACGTTGCAAGGATTCAAAACCGCGTACCGCGTGGTCGCCACCGACGCGCAGCAGGGGCCAACGCTTGCCGACTACGCGGCGAAAACGCTGAACGTGAAGACGGTTGCGATCGTCGACGACTCGACCGCCTACGGCCAGGGCCTCGCGGTCGAGTTCGAGAAGCGGGCGAAGGCGAATGGCATCACCGTGTTGTCGCACGACGCCAGCACCGACAAGGCCGTCGATTTCCGCGCGATTCTCACGAAGATCAAGGGCGAAAAGCCGGACGCGATCATGTACGGTGGCCTCGACGGCACCGGCGGCCCGTTTGCGAAGCAGGCGAAGCAGCTCGGCATCACGATAAAAGTGCTTGCCGGCGACGGTTTGTGTGCCGACGACCTCGCGAAGCTCGCGGGGGACGCCGCCGATAACGTGATCTGCTCGATTGCCGGCGCGCCGCTGCTCAAAATGGCCGAAGGTCCGGCGTTTGTCGAACGCTATAAGAAGCGCTTCGGCTACGCGCCGGTCTTGAATTCTCCGTTTGCGTACGACGCAGTCGGCGTGATCGTTGCCGCGATGAAGCGCGCGCAGTCAACTGACTCCGCGAAGATTCTCGCCGCGATGCCGGCGACCGATTATCACGGCGTGCTCGGTGAAACGCAGTTCGATTCGAGAGGCGATCTGCGGCACGGTGTGATCTCGCTGTACAAATACGTCGGTGGCAAACAGGCGTTACTGGGCGTTGTGGAGAAGTAAGGGCGCTTTAGCAGTCTGTCTTGTCTCCGCTGCAACGCCGTTTTCAGCTTGCGGTGCGTACAGCGGCACAGGAGCGTGTTTTATGTGCCGCTGTTTTACGACATCACGATTTTTGGTTATCGCTTTGCGGTGACTGGCGACGCTTCATAAGCGTTCCAATCACACCCTCACTGGAACGGAGGTTCACGCCTTCGCACCAAATGGGAGACGGAATGAATGCTTAAGGCGGACTCCCGCAACAGCCAGACTCTGGTCGCCTGAGCGGTTGCATAGGTTTCGCAGACCGCGAACCCATTTGAAATGGCCTGTTAGACGTTCGTTTAATGGGGTGCAGGGCGTTGTCTTGACAAAGCAAAAGTGGTCTTCTATAGATGATTTAGTTAGTCACACGAACTGTTGATGTGAGGGCCGCCATGGCGCGGATTGCGTCCGCTTCCAGCACGGGCCGGATTCGATGCGATGCCAGAATGTGCGATACGTGGCACGCAAAACGCGCTTACGATTCTCTCGACCCGACGATCCCACGCGAAATTGCCGGTCAACGGGCGTTTTCCAGATTCCCACGATGGACGCGCATGGAGGGACTGTGAACATTCAAGCAGTTCGCTCAGCTTCGCTAATAGTGGTACTTGCCACAGGCGCCGCCGCCTCCCGGCAAGCCTCCGCGGAGGAATGGCGAGCGCCTGGTGGGGTGATGGCGCAGGCACGCACCGAACTGCGGGCTTTCACCGGATTCAATCCGCCAGCCGCAACACGGCTCACCGTGACCGCATCGAAGTCGCAACCGGCGACACTGATGCCAGTCAGCGTCGCACTCGCCATGCCCGAGTCACAGGTGCCGCTCGCTACACCAGCCACTCCTCGGCCGTCTTTGTGGCAGCCGGTCCCGAAGAGCTGGTGGTCGGTCACGATCGATAGCGTGCGGTTCGACCTGCGCGGAGTCTTTGGGTTTCTGCTCGCGTGCGTCGCTGGATGGGCCGTGATCCGCCACTGGGGGCGTCGTCCGAATCCGGTTACTGTGGTCCCGCAGCCAAAAGTGGTTAAGCCGCTGCCGCCGCTCGCGCATGGCGTTAACCGGGTGAGCGTGGTTTTTCCGAATCCCGCTCCGGGCCGGCCCGCGGCGATCCTGTTCAAGGATGGGGGCGGACACCGTGACACGCGCTTTCCGATTGAGAAATCGAAGGTGCAGATTGGCACCGAAGATGAAAATGACCTCGTCATCCGTGGCGACGCGTATGTATCCCGTAAGCATGCGAACATTCGGTTTCAGGAGGGCTGCCTCTATCTGAAGGATCTCGGATCGAGCAACGGTACCTTTCGCAATGGCACGCGGGTCGGCCAAAGCGTGGTGATGCTCGCGCCTGGGGACCTGATTCGCTTTGGACGCACGACCTACGAACTTCGCAGGATTGGCCATTCCGGTGGCGCCGCGCGTCCGCGCTAAGACCGGCTCGCGCCTGCTGCACGATGTGCTAAAAAAAGCTGTCCGTCGGTCGTTCTATGGAAGACGACGCAACAGGTCGATGCCGAGTTGACCCGACGCACAATCCACGAGGCTTCAGCCGGGCCCGCTACCCTCGCAAGACGATACCTGCCTTGAGGTTTTCGCTGTTTACCCCATCGTGTTGTGTGCGCGTGTGCGTGTGCGTGTGCGTGCGCGAAAAAGTGCATGGCGGGCCATACCTTGCCTGCGTGATGCGAAGCGCAATCACACGACATTCGTACCCGCCAGCACGAACGCGGAGCATTGTTGCGCATTCCTGTACATCAGAAGTGAGCGACATAGAATGAAAGACAGCGGGTGCCGCAAAACGCGGCGAAGACTAGCCTCGATGAGATGCGGGTTCGACCAGGCGAAGCCAGAGGCAGGCAATTGAAGTGACAGGGGCAGCGTTGACCCGGCTGCAACGGATGTCCTGCACGCTACAGGTGCATAACGGCAGGCGGCACGCCGTTTAACGGCGGGCTTTGGCTTGACAGACCTGGCGCTTGCCCGTCTTTTTCGTCCGGAGCGCCTGACAAGACGTCCTGAAGCACCGTCGCCCGCCCGAGTCGAGACCTGCGCGTGTCCCAACGATCGGCGGACTGCTCTCATGCCAGGAGGGGAGAGTCATCATGGAAGTGCAGCAAGCTGACCGCCCGTTTCATCCCGCTCTGTTGACGTTGCCACGAAAGGCTGCTGTGTCATTCGAACGCTTGCTCTCGACGCGCTGGCTGGATGAATACCGGTCACGTGGAACGTTCAGGCGTTTTCTCTGGTGCCTGGTTTTAGCCTGCGTCACGATTGAGACGGGCTGCCAGCTTGATTTGGCTTTTGCGGGCGGCGTCGCTTGTAATTTTCAGATGGGTCAATGCCAGCAATCCACGTCCTCTGCTCAGCAACAGATGCAGCAACAACGGGAGATGCAGCAACAACGGGAGATGCAGCAACAGCGGGAGATGCAGCAACAGCGGCAGATGCAGCAACAGCGGGAGATGCAGCAACAGCGGGAGATGCAGCAACAGCGGGAGATGCAGCAACAGCGGGAGGCGCAGCAACAGCGGGAGGCGCAGCAACAGCGGGAGGCGCAGCAACAGCGGCAGATGCAGCAACAGCGGGAGGCGCAGCAACAGCGGGGGATGCAGCAACGGCAGGAGGCGCAGCAGCAGGCGCAGCAACGGCAGCAGGCGCAGCAGGCGCAGCAACAGCAGATGATGCGGCGGACTCAGCAGAAGCCCGGCACCGCTGGCAACCTTTCACAGCCGATGTCCGCGGCTCAGAATCAAAACGTGGCGACTCCCGCCCTGGGTTCCCATCAGCAACAGGTTGGCAACGCGTCCACCTATTCCCGTGCGGGAGTGCCATCGACGACAGTCAAGCTCCCATATTCGAAGACCAGCAACGTTTCAGGCGTGCCGGCCACTAATTTGCGGCCCTACATGCCACCCCTTCAGGTCGTGTACATCGTCGTTCCAGGAGTGGTCGGGCGCACTCTGGAGGAAGCACGCCGGGAGATACGCAATAGTGGGCTCCAGATAGGCGGCGTCAGTGCTAATCAGGTCACCGGCACCATTCACACGCAACTGCCGCTACCAGGAACGCACGTGTCTCCCAGTACAGTTGTCAATGTATCCATCACCGGCACAGCGGCGGCCAGTGTCAAGGTTCCCGACCTCACGAATTCGAGCGTCGCAGATGCGGGGCGCCGGCTAGGCGCGAGCAACCTGGTCCTGGCTTTCGCTGAAAATGACGGATCGGCTCATGCCGGTCAAATCCTGAACCAGGTGCCGGCGCCGGGCACCGAGGTGCCCTTGGGCACGCCCGTCACGGTGTATATGCTGAAAATACCGGGGCCCGGGCAATCCGGACATGACGACAGGCGTGATGTTTTGAAAGGCGACGGGAGGGGCGCAGGGATGTCCATAACCGCGCAATCGCGCATCACCGATTCGGGGGCAGGCGGTTCAAAAGGGGCAATCGGCTCTTCTGCCGCAAATCAGCCTAGGGATGTCGTGTCGCCCACCGCACCGGGGCCCCGGCCGGCGACCGGAACGGTTCAGCCGCCGCCGGCGGTTGCGAGCACGGGACCAAATCAACCAGACTCGGGAGGTCACCCGTCCGTGGGAGTCGGTGCCACGGCGACGTTGTCGGATCGACCATCGCAAGCGGGCACCACCGGAGCGGCAGCGGGTGCAATGACGTCGCCCGCAGATGCGGCGACCGTCGAGGCCGCCCCGGATGAAACAGACACGCCTGATGTGGCGACATCCCCTGCGGCCGACGTCGCGGCGGCGCAGCCCGAACCCGATCAGACGGGTGCGGGAAGCATCGCAATTGAAGGGCAGCCCGCCCCTGGCGAAGCACAAGCCATCGGCGAACCTCCTGTTGCCACGGCTGAGGCGCCCCTCGGAGGCGCACCTCCTGTTGCTACGGCTGAGGCGCCCCTCGCAGGCGCACCTCCTGTTGCAGCACCTGAGGCACCGGCCGCCGCAGCGGCCAGTCCGGGGCCAGGGGCGGCGGCTGCCCTGGCGGGGGCGGCCGGTGCGGGCGTGCTCGCGAGCCATGCGAACGACGCGGCAACTGCGGGACAGGCTTCATCTGATACGGCGCATGACGCGGCGGCGGATCTGGCCGCCCAACCGGCCGCGACATCCACGGGGTTCAAATCCGTCGACGCTGCGCTCGCGCAAATGAAGTCAGCCAATGCAGTCTTTAACGTGCCAGATGTCGTGGACGTCGACGACAATTGCCCATGCCGGATCGACTTTGTCCTCGACGCGACGCGGCAGATTCCACAGATCGAGGCCATGATCACCGATATGAATCCGTCGGCTAGCGGTTTCCACCACAACCGGGTTCAGATATCCGATGTCATGCACGCGAAGCTGACGGCCGACCCCGCCGACTTCCTCATCGACCCGGCGGGGTGGCAGCGGCAGGCGGTCAGTGATAAGCGACCGGCCGTGTGGACCTGGCTGGTTACGCCGAAGACCTGGGGCAAGCACGCACTTCGTCTGGAACTTGAAGCGCTGGTCTCGATTAATGGTAAATCTGAACCGGTGACGATCCAGACGTACGCCGAGAACATCGATGTCACCGTGACGCCGATGAGCCTCGTCGCCCGGTTCATTGCAGCAAACTGGAAATGGTTGTGGGTGACGCTCCTGATTCCGCTGGCGAAGTATTGGTGGAGTCATCGGAAGGCGAAGCTTGGTTCTCCGGTGCCGTCCAGTTCGCGGCAAGCTGCCGGTCTGCATAGGCGGGTTAAAAGCTCGAGGTAAGGGCGCCGGTCGGTCTGCCGGGGGGCGGCACGGGGCCGCGCGGACACCCTGTCAGATTCGTTGCCTCCGCAAGGGCATGCCGGTTCCCGGCATGCCCGGCTCGCCCGATCGACTGCACCCGAGCTCGCGGCGGGATTCGTAAGTCACGCGCTCGCGGCGGCATACTCCGGCTAGGGCACATTGGTGCGCACCGTCGCGGGATCGGAGATCGTCACCACGCCTGCCCACATGCACATGCATTGAGACAGATTGTCCAGCGCCGGAATGCCGTCGATCAGCACGGTCGGCGCGCCTAGCACCCATGGACTCACGGTCGCGGGAATGCACGGCATCGGCGTCAGTACGCCGAGCGCCGCACTTGTCGCGGCCGCCACGGCCGGATTGGCAATCGACATGCACATGCCGAACGAGCCAATATTGACGAGCGGCACATGATCCTGAATGGTTGCTGCCGGCGGACCTTCGGCCATCACGCGATTGACCGGCAACACCGTGAGACTTGCGGGCGCGACGCCAAAACTGCACTGCAGGAGTGCGCCCATCGTGACCTGTTGTGCCATTGCCATCTCCTGCCAGTCATTACTCGGAAGCGTCGTAACCGATCTGCGGACAATTACCGCGCATCGCCTGGGTCGACGGGGGCTGCCCGGTCTCGCGATACTGCTGATAATCGGCACGCAGCCGCGGCTTCGTCTCGCGTGTGTGGGGATCGGACTCGGGCGCGTCAAGCACCTGCCGAACTGCCAGCTGATTGAAATCTGTCAGGCGATGCAGTGCCTGGCTGTAGTCGGACGAGAACGTAACCATGTTGCGATCGCTGTCGGAGATCAGTTTGGTAAAACTGGTGGTCAGATCCGAGAAGCCGTCCGCAGTCGCAATGTCCCTCTGCCGTTCGCGAAATTCGCGTAACGTCTGCTCGCGGCACAGCAGGTTGTGCGCGCGCGTCGCGCTGGTCAGCACGTTGTGAATCGCCTGCCTGTCGATCACGAGTGCCTTGACGAGGTAGACGCTCAACGCCGCCATCACGCACGCGGACACCAGCACATATTTCCACTTGTCGCTGTCGAGCTTCTCGAGCGCTTTCAGGAATGCGCCGCAGCCTTGAAAGCGTTCGGCCGGATCGATGCGCAACGCGCGCCGTACGACTTCGGCCACGCCACGGCGGATCTTCGGATTGAACCGGCGCGGATCCGGCGCAGCATGCGCCATCTGCTGAGCCTGGACGGCCTCGAAGGTCTCGCCCGTGAACGGCAGCCTGCCGGTCAACGCTTCGAATAGCACGACGCCCGCGGAATACACGTCCGAACGATGATCGATGTCCGCGCTGTTGCGCAGTTGTTCAGGGCTCATGTAAGCGGGCGTGCCCATCACGTTCGCTCCCTGCGACGCGCCCGGACCGCCGGCTTGCATTGCGATCCCGAAGTCGGTCAGGCGCGCGCGGCCGGAACGGTCGACCAGCACGTTCGACGACTTGACGTCGCGGTGAAGGATAGCCAGCCGATGCGCACAGTCGAGCCCGGCAAGCACACCCTTGACGGTCGACAGCGCCTGCTTTTCGGGCAGACCGTTCTTACCCTTGCTTTCGATCATTTCGCTGAGCGACTGGCCGTCGACGTATTCGAGTACCAGGTAATAGTCGTCGTCGATATGAAAATAATCGATCATCTGGACGATGTTCGGGTGATCGAGCTGCGCCTGATGCCGCGCTTCGTCGTAAAAGTACTGGCGAAACCTGGCGTCGTGCGTGAGCTCGCGCTTGAGGATCTTCACCGCGTAGCGCCTCTCCTGCACCTCGACGTTGGACGCAAGATAGACCTGTCCCATCCCGCCTTCGCCGATGCGCGCCTTGATCAACAGGTTGCCGTGCACGGTCCGGCCGATCAGATAATCGTCTTGCATCGCTTACTCCGTGGCGACGGTAGCCTGTAGATAAATGGTGGTGGCTGCGCCGTCCATGACGGGGCGTTGCGGCGCGAGTCCCTGACCGTCGAAACGCACACCTTGAGGCGTGACGAGGTAGCCAGTGGTCAGGATTAGTGCCGAACCATCGCTGAGCGGCAGAATGTCCTGCCGGCTGCCTTTGCCCGCGCTGGTGCGGCCGATTGAGATGGCGCGTCCGTTGTCGGTTAGCGCGCCGATGAACAGTTCCGCGGCGCTCGCCGTGTGTTCGCTCTGCCACAGGAAAACCGGCTGCGCAAGCGCGAGTCCCGCTGTCGTGCTCGTGTAGGTCTGCGTGAGCCCGCGCTGGATCACGGAGACGATCGGCATGCCGCTGGTCAGAAACAGCATCGCGGTATCGATCGCCGTATAGAAATCGCCGCCGCCGCAATCGCGCAAATCGATGATGACCGGCATGTTGCGGTCCCAGCGTGACAGCGTCGCTTTCACGTCGCTCAGCGTCGAGCTGGTGAAGTCGGTGATCTTCAGCACGTGCATGTCGCCGACGGTGTAGTCAGAGACTGGCGAGGCGTCGAGCGTCTCGCGCGTCACGCTGACTTCGCGCACTGCGCCGCGCGCATCGGCGATTTGCAGTCTGACCTGCGTGCCGGCCTGGCCGGTCGCCAGCGCGGCGAGTAAGGCGAGCGGTTTGCCCCTGACGCGCTGCCCATCGATGGCGAGCAACTGCTCGCCGGACCGGATGCCGGCACGCGCGGCCGGCCCTTGCGGATACGGATAGAACAGGGTGGTGCCGTCGCGCCGCCGTTCGAGGTCCGCGCCGACGCCTGAATAGTGGCCGTTGCGCACGCCGAGGTACGCGACGTATTCGTCGCGTGTCAGGAAGCCGGAATAGGGATCTTGCGTGGCCAGATAGTCGCCGAGCGTCTCGCCGACAATCTGCAACGGGTCACCGCGCGCGAAGACCGCCTTCGTGCTGATCAGCGAAAGCGCCTGCGCATAGAGCTGCAACGCGGGATCGGATTGCGCCGCGCAATCGAGCGGGCAGTCGGACGGCCCGCGCGTCGGCCCCGACGCGCTGACGAGCGGCGTGACCAGCACGGCGAGCAGCATGGCCTTATTCATGCGGCGGGGCGGCCGGGGTCGAACGAACGCCGGCCTGTACCTCGAGCCGCTGCCTGATTTCCAGCTTGACCTGGTCGATCTTTGCGCGGATGTCGTCCGGATTCGACGTCGTATCGTGTTCAAGCGCGTCGAGTTGCGCGCGATAGCCGGCGATCTGCTGGCGTAGCTGCGCGGTCTTCTGGCGCTCCTTCGCATTGGTCGCCGCGAGCCGATCATTCTGCTTCTGCAAGGCCGCCAGCCGCTGGTCCAGTTGCCCGGCGGTCATCTGCCGGTTCGCGAGGTCGGCGCTGAGTTGCCGCGTCTGGCGATTCAACTCATCCCGTATCGCCTGCTCCTGCGCGAGGTCTGTCTCCTTGTACTGCACCCGCTGCTGGGTCGCTTGCACGTCCTGGTACTGATTCATCAGCGTGCAGCCGGACGCTGTCCATGCTGCCAGGACTGCGAACAGCATCCACATCATGTTTCTACACATCGACGCATCCCCTGCAGAAGTTTGTCGCGGCCGCTACACGCGTTGCCGTTGTGCCGCGACCGCCTGTGCGGTCACGCGTGTCTGCGCGAGCAGTTGCTGTTGATGCTGCAGTTCCTGGGTGTACTCGTGTTCCTTGAATGCGTGTTGGGCCTGCAGACCATGCATGTAATTGACCGCTTCCTCTTGCGCGGCAACCGACTGGTCCGCATCTTTCACCGCCTGGTCGAGCTTGGCGCGTTCCTTGTCGAGGGCTTTCTGGTCGATCGTCTTGTCGTGGATCTGCTGGACCACGATGTCGGTGTGCTGCGTGATCGTAACGACCTGCTTTTGCAGATCGTCGTTGTATTTCGCGCTGGCTGTGTTGACCGCCTTCATGTAGCGAAGCCGCGCGTCGAGGTCATTCTCGTGGCCTGCCAGTTCCTTGCGCTGCTTGTCAAGGTTGTCCGACAGTTTGTAGCAGAGCGCACCACCGCCGAGCCCGACACCGGCGCCGACGGCGGCACACGTCGCGTCGTTGCCGCCCGCCAGCTTGCACGCGAGAAAACCGAGGCCTACCCCGACGGCGCCACACTCGAGTGACGCATTCTGTTGTTCCGTCGCGCAGGCGGCGGTGAGTGACGCTAGCGCCACCGCGATAAGCCCTCTGATCATCACTGGTCCCCTCGAAATCTCTTCATTTCATCGGCGTTCGCGCGCCATTGCGCGCGGTTCGCCGCCCGGGTAAGACATCGTTTTCGTCTGCTTGTCGCCTGCTTATCACCTGCTTGTCGCTTCCTTATCGCTTGCCTGTCTCTCGTCTATCGCACGGCCAACAGTGCAAGCACGCCCACTATCAGCGCCAGCGCCACGAGCGCGGCAATCCATACCTTGCGCGGAACGGCCCCGCCCGGCGTCCGCGCGGGCGCACTCAACAGGCGCGCGAATTCCGCACATCCGGCGACGCGCCGCGCCGGATCCTTCATCAGCGCCGACATGATCAACTCGCTGACGTTCGCCGGAATCGACGCGACGCGGCGGCGTGGCGCCACCGGCTGATCGCGCAGATGCGCGGCGAGCACTGCGGCGCGTATCGAGTTGTCACCGCTCGCGACGGCGACGAACGGCGGGCGCCCCGTGAGCGTTTCGTACAGCACGCAGCCCATTGCATAGACATCCGAACGAAAATCGATCTTCTCGGCGCGAATCTGTTCCGGGCTCATGTATGCGTTGGTACCCACCGACACACCCACCCGCGTGCGCCGCTTTTCGCCCTCCGTCAGCGCGATGCCGAAATCCGATAACCATGCATGCTGGTGTTGCGCGTCGAGCAGGATGTTCGACGGCTTCACGTCACGATGCACAATGCCTTTGCGATGCGCGTAGTCGAGCGCGTCCAGCACCTCTAGCATCAACGGCCGCGCAACCTCCACACTCAGGCGGCGTTCCGGACTCGCGTCGAGCGCCGCGGCGAGCGAGCCGCCTGGGATGAGGTCCATCACCATGCACGGCTTACCTCCAATGCTGAACACGTCGCGCACCGCCACGATATGCGGATGGTGCAATTGCACGTGACGGCGCAATTCGTCGATGAAACGGGCGGTGAGTTGCGCGTCGTCGGCGAGTGCGTCGGCCATGATCTTGATCGCGACGTGCTCCGAACTCCTGTCGTCCCACGCGCGCCATACCGTGGCCATACCGCCGGCGCCGAGCAGACTCTCGACGACGTATGGTCCGACGCGCTGACCCACCCGCAAGCTCATATGCGGTCAAAGCACGGTCGACGGGTCTCGCGTCGGGGGCAGCCCGGGCGGCTCGTCACGCCGTGTATGGCTCGCCACTACGCCGCTCGAATCCGATTCGATCTTGCGGAACAACCAGATGGTCGCGCCGGTCTTGATTCTCGCGCCGTCCTTCAGGATGATGCCGTGGCTTTCGACGAATACGTCGTCGACGAAGGTGCCATTCGTGCTCTGCCGGTCGAAGAGTTCGTAGCGTCCGGCGCGGCACAGAATGACCGCATGCTCGCTCGACATCGACGCGTCGGAGTTCAACAGCACGTCGCACGGCCGGCCGCCCTCACTCTCGACATAGCCTTTGCCGATCACATTTCGCCCTTCGTAAAGCACGAACAGATCGCCTTGCGCTCGCCAGACGAACGTACACAACACGCCGGTTATCTTGTTGCCCGATTCGGCGCGCCGTGTGACGGGCATCATTTCCGGGTCGCTGGTGTCCACGCGGGTGCCGCCGCGGCCTGGTTGACCTGTGCCTTCCGGCGCGATGATGGTGTTGTGCGCCATGCTCGAACTCCTCTCGATTTTTTCGCTCGCGGACTGGGACATGGGGTCCACCGTGCTGCGTTCCTGCGCGCGGCTTTCCGCTTCGCAACGCGGGCAACTGGTCCAACTCGGGTCCATTGGATGACCTTTCGGACAGGTATATTCCGAGGCGCCGCTGTCGGTGCTTGTCTGTCGGCCGCCACCCAGCAAACGCGAGACGGAGGACCAGATTGACTTCTCGCTCATGACCGGCCGCCCCAGATGCTGTGCGCTTGCCGCTGCTCAGCACGGCACGTGCATCCATCGAAATGGCCCGTGAGGCCGCCAGCGTCGGCCGGGTGAGTCGCGCGTGGTCGTGGCCGTCTTGTCAATTGAACCGTTTCCATGGTTTCGCTCCGTGATTCAGTGCACGGGCGCCGCATTCGGTGAGGCAGGCGTGTCCGGCGCATCGGGCACGGGTGTGCTGCTGCTCGCCGCGGCGCTTGTCGCTGCATTCGCGCTCGCCTTCGTGTCGGCTTTGGTCTCCTTACTCGCAGCGCGCCCCCCCGCGGCGGTCTGGGCGCCCGCTGTTCCGCGATGCTGCTCCGGAGGCTTCCGGTTATCGGATTTCGCTTTCGCGAGCGGCGGCTTGCGTATCGCGGATGGCCCCACCGCGCTCACTGCACCGGCCGCGCTCGCCGCGCGGGCTGCCGGCGGCGCGGGCAGCTTCGCCTCGAGATCGGCAACGTGCTTGCGAAGCGCCACCAGTTCCTGTTCGGTTGCCTGATGTTGCGCTTTGGCTTCCGCAAGTTCGCCGCGCAAACTGCTCGCGAGCGCCCTGAGGTCCGCGGTCTGCGCGTTGTTCTCCGTCACTTTGGACGGCGAGACAAGCCATGTGAACCAGCCGAGCACCAGCACTGCGACGCAAAGCAGCGGCACGATCACGATGCCGGCTTTGCGCACGAATGCGCCGAAGCCTCTGCCTGAGCGCAGCCCCCGGCGCTCGCCATAGCGGATGACCTGGACCGTCACGTTGTCTTCACCTCCGCGCTCCAGCGCGAGTTTGACGAGCTCATCAGCCTGTTCCTGCGGCGAGCGCGCGCTTTGCAGCACGGCGGCGATGTCGACGTCGCTGACATAGCCGTGCAAGCCGTCGGAGCAGAGCATGCAGCTATCGCCGCTACGCAGCCGCAGCCATTTGCTGACCTCCACCTCGACCTGCGCAGCGTGTCCCAAAGCCCGCTCCAACACATTTGCGTCGGGATGGCTCGCTGCTTGTGCCTGGGTCAGCAGGCCCGCGTCGACCATCTTCTGGACCTGGCTGTGGTCCTTCGTCAACGCGCGTAATTCGCCGTTACGCTTCATCAGATACGCGCGGCTGTCGCCGACATGCGCCAGCATGATGCGCGAATCCGCGGCAACCAGTACGACCGCTGTCGTACCCATGCGCAGCGTGGCCGGATCGCCGCTTTGCGCCTGCACATAGATCGTTTCGTTGGCGTCTCGCAGCGCGCTGCGCAACACTGCGTCCGCCGTATCCGGCGACGCCAGGGCCTCAAAATGCCGCTGCAAAACCCGTGCTGCCAGTTGCGCGGCGATCGCGCCACCCGCATGGCCGCCCATACCGTCCAGCACTGCAAAAATATCCGCTTGCGCAGTGCGCACCCAGCTCATGCGATCCTGGTTCTCGGTGCGCACATACCCGGTCTCGGAGCGCTGTCCCACCGACCATCTGTTCGTTCTGGGCGTTGCCGTCATACCTGGTCGCCGGTGCGTTCAGCATGTTGGGTGACGGGCGCTACGGCACCCTGTGCCGATCTTCGTTGTGGCGAATCGCGCCTTCACTGATGCTGTGCAGTTCGAACGTGGTCCGTCCAAAACGGATTTCGTCGCCAGGCGCGAGCACGCCAGCCGTGCCACTCAGACGGGTGCCGTTCAGGAACGTGCCGTTAGTCGACGACAAATCATTCAGATACAGCGAGCCTCCTTCGAAGCGGATCGTCGCGTGGTTGCCCGATACGTATTCATCGCCTGTGAGTGCCAGTTCATTCTTCGCGTCAGCTCCGACGTGAATCAACGCTTGCTCGATTGCAAACTGTTTGCCCCGCCACGGGCCAGAGCGTCCGATCAACTGGGCGTTCGGACGGCCTCGCGCCGGTGCGGCGAAAAACGCGCCGATCTGCGTGCCTGCGCGTAGCGGGCGAGCGTAAGGCTCGGGCGGCGGCGTGGGGGCAGGCGGCGGTTCGGGTGGGCGAGGGCGCAACAGATAGGTCAGTAACCAGATGAGCGCCGCGACCATCGCGAGAATCACCGCAGCAAATGTGCCGATGTTCACCTTCGCTATAGGAGACGAGCCAGACAGCAGCTTTATGAATTTCTCCAGCAAGTTTTTTTCCGGCGGCGGCGGTGGGGGGCGCTTCACGGGCTGCACGGCGGCGCGGGCGGGAGCCGTCGCCGGTAGTGCCAGCGCCAGGTTCACCGGTACGCTCACGGCAGTGGCTCCGGCCACCGCGTAGCGAAGTTGTGCCGAAGCGTCAGGTCTTGCCGACGGGTTTGCGGGGTACTGGAAATGCAGATCGAAGGTCGGCACTGGCTTGACCCCGAGATCGCTACGAACGGCGTCGGCTAATTGTCCGCCGTCGCCTGCCAGAACGAACTTGCCTCCGCTTGCCATGGACATGGCCTGCAGCGACCCCGCAAAGCCATGGGCTTCGGGACCGAAGCCAACGGTATCGATGGGGACGCCGCGCGCTTTTGCTTCTTCGAGCAGGCTCTGGAGTGCGAGTTGGCTGCCTTCGTCCTTGCCGTCGGAAATGATGAGCAGGCGGCCACGCCCTTGCGACTGATCGCGCAAGCGATTGAGCGCGTGGTTGACCGTGTCGTAAAGCAACGTCTTGCCATCTTTGCCGCGCTCGGCCTGCACGCCTGAAATAGCGCCCGTGACGGCCGCCTGGTCCGACATGAATGGCTGGGGTGGTGGAATGGCGGAACCGAACGGCAGGACCGCGATCTGCAGATCCGGACGCGATACGGCAAAGGCCTCGGTCAACGCCTGCTTGATGGCGGGCACCGCGAGCCGCATGGAGCCGCTGCGGTCGACGCCGACGATCACCGCAGTAGGCTGAGCGGACGCAAGATCGGTGACGGGAGTGACCTGATTCGCGACGACATCCCGGGTCGGCGAATTGGGGAAGTGCAGATGGAACGCTGTGGCGGGCGGCTGACTGTCGGCAGTTCGAACCGTGGCGACCACCGAGCCGGGGCTGGCCTCCTTGACCGACACAATTTGCAGATCGGCCCCGAGTGCGAGACCCGTCGAAAAGATCCACAATGAAGTTAGCCACGCGGCGAACATCGCGCCCGCCTGCACGACGCGAAGGAGTCGCGTCCTTACAACTCCGCCGCTCGCGGCATCGGAACGAGGTTCGACAGGCATGGCCAGGCCCTTCAGATCACAACTCAAGGCGTTGCGCGCCGTTCAGCTCTCGTCCGGCTGGCGTATCCCATGCAACTTTTTGAGCGTGTGCTACTAAGCGTCGTTCGCAAATAACGCGTACCTCGAACACAACGCGGATTATTGAACTGAGGTTTAGACTCGCGACTCGTGTTTGTCAAGATTTGGCTGGAATGAGCCGACGTGCGTCTGATTTGCACAGTGCATGGCCATGTATCACGGTGCACGAGAGTGCATCGCAATAGCGGTTTTTTCGACACGCCTCGCAGTCGAAATTGGTGAATACATCGGTATCCTTGACATTGTTAAAGATCTGCCCTATCCATAAAGCGGTTGAGATTTCGTATTCAAAGAGACGCGACACAGTTGAGTTCGGTGTTCAATCGAACGTTATCCAACGTGCATCGCGCCGATCGTCGAAAGACGCACGCCCCGTGTTCGAAGAACTGTCTGGCGCACTGCCAAGGGATGCGTTCGCCCCTATGATTGACGACCTCGACAAGACCTTGGCGGCATTGCTGAGACGCGAACTCGCACCTGGTTTGAGCGAACAGATCCAGGTGAGCTTCGAGGCGCCGGATGATCGCTTTCCGCCGCAATCTGTCACCACGCCGGCGGTCGATCTGTTTCTTTACGACGTGCGCGAAAACCTCGAATTGCGCAGTAACGATGTCGAGCTTGAAAAGCATGAAAACGGCATCGCGTTGCGCCGTTTTATGCCGGTGCGCGTTGACGCTTCTTATCTGATTACGGCATGGCCGCGCGAAGGGATCGCCAATCCGGCGGAAGACGAACATCGCCTGCTCGGCGAGGTGATGCGCGTGTTGTTGCGTTACCGCACGCTGCCGCAGGATCTGCTGCACGGGACGCTTGCCGCCAGCGAACTGCCGTTGCCGGTCAGTGCATTACAGCCGGGGCGTCTGCAGAGCCTCGGCGAATTCTGGCAGGCCATGGGTGGCAAGCCCAAGGCTGCGATCAACTACACCGTTACGCTCTCCATCGACGTTGCCGCGCCGCAAGAGGTGTATCTCGTCAAGGAGAGAATCTTCCATTTCGATGAGATGGCGTACAAGGGCGGGTGACGCAGCAGAGCGGTTGAAACGGATCATTGTGCGCAGGAATATCGACTGAAAGGGGACGTGTCCATGTCAAGTGCAACTTATCTCGCCCCGGGCGTCTATGTGGAAGAAGTCGCGTCCGCACAGCAACCGATTGCGGGTGTGGGAACCAATGTCGCCGGATTTATCGGTGTCTTCGGTCCGAAGATCTATATTCCGGTGCCCAATCCCGACTACGATCCGGTGGCTGCCCGCGCTGCGGCGCAGCTTGCGGACCTGTTAGCCGGCCAGGCGGCGGCGGTGCCGGGTGCGCCTGTCGATCCTGGCAGAGAAGCCGTCGCGGCGGAGGCGAAAGCGCAGGCAATTGCGGTCCTCGACAAGTCCGTTCAACGCGTGAGCGCCGCGCTTGCGGATTTGACCAAAAAACAGCCGCTAGCGCAGCAGCAGGTGGACGCGACGAAAACAACCTTGGTCGCCGCGGCGCAGACGCTGGAAAGTGCGACCACTGCACTCAACGCCGCGACTGACGATGCGGACCGGGACACGAAAAAGAGAGCGGTCGACGTTGCCCGCGCGGCTGAGCAGAAAGCTGATAAAGCCCACGCGACGGCGATAAGAAATCTTGCCGAGATAGAGCAGGAGATACCGCAGAAACAGCAGGAGTTCGATGAACTCAAGGAGAAGCTGGCTGCGGCAAAAACGCAGCCGGCGCCTGCTCCTGCTGGTGGCGCAGAAGCCGCTGAGGGAGCCGTCGCGGTGGCGGAAGCGCCCGCGGCCGCGCCGCCGGCCAGGACGCCGCCAAAAAGTAGTTTCGTCGAGCAGGAGGACGCCGATTTCGAGGACGTGACGGGCGGCAACGAGCTTCTTGCCCGTTCGATTCTGAGTCCGTTCGTGCTGCAGGAATTCGTTATTCCAACCGCCGCGCTCGACACGAAGCTGTGCACCAACTTCACCGAATACGTGCAGCGTTTCGGCAATTTCTCGGCTTATAAAGCGCTCGCCGATAACCCGGACGACAGTCCTGACAGCAGGATATTCGGTCCGATGCATCCTGGCCATCACGCGTTGACGCACGCACTCAATGGTTTCTTCAGAAACGGCGGGACCAAGGCTTTCGTGGCGCGAATCGACAACGTCGATCAGCTTGAAGACGCATTGGAGAAGTTCAGGTCGATCGACGAACTCGCCATTATCGCCGCGCCAGGTTTGCCGAAGAACCCGACTACGTGGGAGGCGTTGATGGACCACGTGGAAGACCGCGAAAACTGCTTTGCGATTCTCGACAGCGAGCAGGTAGTCAACGACGAAATTGACAACGATCTCGACATCGAGCAGTTGAGCTACACCAGCAGTGGGGGAATCAGCGAGGCGCTGCCGCGCCCGTGCAAGGACGCCGCGTTCTATTTTCCGCACATCGAGGTGATCGATCCCGCCAAGCAATTGCAGGACAGTGACCTTGCACGCAAGGTCAATCCGAAATATCGAGGCCGCACGTATGTGCCGCCGAGCGGACACATTGCCGGCATTTATTCGTTGACTGACGAAACGCGCGGTGTGCACAAGGCGCCTGCGAATTGCGTGGTGCGTGGCGCCATTGAGGTCAAGTACTACGTCAGCAAACCCATGCAGGAAATGCTCAACCCGCAGGGCGTCAACGCGATTCGCATCATGAACGGTGCGGTCACCGTTTGGGGGGCTCGCACTATCGGCGGCGATGCGAACGGTGAATGGAAGTACATCAGTGTGCGGCGCCTGTTCCTGTTCCTGCAGAAGTCGATTGAAGAAGGGACTCAATGGATCGTCTTTGAACCGAATGACGAGGCTTTATGGGCCAAGATCCGCTTGAACATCTCCGCGTTCCTGAAGAACGTATGGCGCAGCGGCGCACTATTCGGCGCGACACCGGAAGAGTCTTTCTATGTGAAGTGCGATGCGGAACTCAATCCACCTGAAGTGCGCGACGTCGGCCAGGTGATTACGGAAATCGGCGTGGCGATCGTGCGGCCCGCCGAATTCGTGATTTTCCGCATCACCCAGTCCACCGGTGCGCTGCAGACCTGAGCCGGTTCGTCCGGAGTGAGCGATGAGCACACGACTGCCCCCGCCCGGTGCGGACTTCCAGCGTCCGCCCGGTCTTTACTTCGACTGGCAGGCTATTGCTGCCAACGCGCCGGCGCGGCTGCCGAGCGGGGTGCCGCTGTTTGTCGGCTTGACGGGCCCTGTGCAGCCGGGGCAGGACGCGGCGCCCGTGCGCCGCCTGACACGCTGGCAGCAATTCGACGAAGCGTTCGCCAGCGATTCGGTGAGCAGCCTGCTCGCGTGCGCGGTGCGCGGCTTCTTCGAAAATGGTGGCCGGTTGTGCTACGTGATGCCAGTCGAACTGGCGCCCGATCCGCCCGCGGAGGTGGGCGTCGACATGCACGCAAGCCACGTAACGTCGGCGTTTCTCGCATTGTTTGAGATCGGCGGCCCGCTGGAACAAGTCGAGGAGATCGATCTCGTTTGTGTGCCCGACATCATGACGCGAGTGATTGCGCGCTCCGCTGAGAGCGTGATCGAGTTGCAAGGCTCCGTGATGGAATACTGCGCGCGCATGGGCGACCGGTTTGCGATTCTGGACGTGCGTGCCACCGACCCGGACAGCTCCATGACCGACCCGCGTCACGATGATGTGGTGATGGATGCAGTCGGCCATTGGCAGTCGCTGCCGGCGAATCACGGCGCGCTCTACTTTCCGTGGATTCGGGTCAAGGGTCACCGGGCGAGCGACGGCACTGCGCGTGCGGACATGCTGGTTCCGCCTTGCGGTCACATCGCGGGCGTGTATGCGCGCAGCGACCGGCGCATCGGCGTACACAAACCGCCCGCGAACGAACTGCTGGAAGGCGCGCTCGATCTGTCGTTCGATCTCGACGACAGCGGGCAGACGAAGTTGAACGGCGCTGGCGTGAACTGCCTGCGCGCGTCGCCGGGATGGGGTATTCGCGTGTGGGGCGCACGCACACTAAATGACCGGTCCGCGTGGATGTACGTGAACGTCACCCGCGTGATGCTCGCACTCAAGCGCTGGCTCGATCACGATCTGCGCGATCTGGTGTTCGAACTGAACGATCCGGTCTTGTGGGGAATCATCACCGAACGGATCGACCGTCATTGCGCGGAGCTATACAGGCATGGCGCACTGAAGGGGCAGCGCCCGTCAGAAGCCTATTTCGTGAAGTGCGATGCCGAAACGAATCCGCCATACAGCCGCGATAGCGGCGTTGTCGTCGCAGAGGTGGGCCTCGCGCCCGAGGTGCCGAGCGAATTTGTCATTGTCAGGATCACGCAGAGTGCGAGCGGCGTGACCGTTACTGGACCTACAGCCACGGTATAGAGGAGAGTCACATCATGGCAACCGGAAAGCGTTCTGATCCGTTTCGTGGCTTTAAATTCAGGGTGTCGATCGACGGGATTCAAAGGGCAGGCTTTCGGGAAGTATCGGGGCTCGACGCAGCCACGGATCCGATCGACTATCGCGAAGGGGATGACAAGACCCTGACGATTCACAAGCTGCCGGGGCTGAAGAAGTTCTCGAATCTCACCTTGAAGCGCGGCATTACCGACGACCATGACCTGTGGAAATGGCGCAAGCAGGTGATGGACGGCAAGATCAAGGACTGCCGCAAGAATGGCTCGATCATTCTGATGGACGACGAAGGCAACGACGTCGCGCAGTGGGATTTTGTCGAAGCGTGGCCGACCAAATGGACCGGGCCGACGTTCAACGCAACGGCTAACGAAGTCGCGATCGATACGATCGAACTTGTGCATGAAGGGCTGGATCGGACCAAATGAGCCTCATCACTGAATTCCCCTTCACGCTGCCGAATGGCTACGTCGATGCGCAGGGCACGCTGCATCGCGATGGCGTGATGCGGCTCGCGACCGCGAACGACGAGATTGCGCCAATGAAGGATCCGCGTGTGCAATCGAACCCCGGTTATCTGGCGATCATTCTTTTATCGCGCGTGGTGACGCAGCTTGGCGAGTTGCCGCAGGTCAACCCGCGCGTAATCGAGGAACTGTTTTCGGCAGACTTTGCGCATCTGGAGGCGCTATACCAGCGAATCAACAGCAATGGCCACAATCGCGTGCGCGTGACGTGTCCAGGCTGCGAAAAGAAATTCGAGGTGGAAATCGAAGAATCGGGGGAGCCATAGGCTACCCCCCCGACCAGCTCTTCGAGGAGGTAGCCTACGTCGCGTATCACTTTCACTGGCCACACTCGCAACTGATGAAGCTCGACCATCTCGAGCGTCAGCGGTGGGTGGAAGAGGTGGCCAGAATCAACGGGCGCATCAATCACGCGCAACCAGGCGCTCTGGAGTAGCACATGGCCATGTCAATCAGAGCAGACAACCTGTATGTCGGTTTCGTGTTCTCCGTTTCGATCGGCCCTCGTGTGGTCGCCGGGTTTAACGAGGTGTCGGGGCTGGTCGTCGAGTCCGAGGTCGAGTCGCTGCGCGAAGGCGGCGTGAATGATTTCGAACACCAACTGGTGGGGCCGACGAAGTACTCGTCGCGGCTCGTGCTGAAGCGCGGTCTCGGTGATCCTCAGGATCTGTGGCACTGGTATCTACTGGTGTTGAATGGACAGATCGCAAGACAGCCGTTGACGATTCTTCTGAACGGCACGCGCGGCCTGCCCGGCTTGCACTGGACGTTCATGGATGCGTGCCCCGTCAAGTGGACCGGACCGGAGATGCACGCGAACACGTCGGCGGTCGCATTCGAGTCGATTGAGGTTGTACATCGGGGAGTGCATAAGTGACTACGTCGGTTACGCGATCGCTCGGTGACGCGCTGTGGCAGCGTCATACGCATATCGCGCGGCACCGCTCGGGGCAGTCGTGGGAGGCGACGCGGATGGGCGCCGCGATCCAGGACAGACACACGGAGTTCGTCGCCGGGCCATTGCGGCGCGCAAGCGGCCGCGACGCAACGGGTGACGCGCAGAACTGGCCTGTTGTGGTTGGGTGGCGTACGCGATTTGATCCGCAGCCGCCTGATGTGCCCCTCGCCGGGACGCATAGGGTGGTCGCGCGCGCGCAACTGACGGAGTTGCCGGTGGCCAGTGCGCACGATCAGTTCAGCGCGGACGCACTGCTGTTGACGACTGACGCTCGGCAGGATGATGGACAGATACCGCGGACGCACGCCTCAACCGATCGTGCAGGATCCGCTGCGGCGAGCGCGGCGGATGAGGCTGGCGCACAGAGTGCACCGACCGTGTCACCGGTGGCATCCGTGCCGACTGCGGCGAGCGCGGCGATTGCGTCGATTGTGGCGCGCGATGGCGCTCAACCTGCGCATGCGCCCGATCCGGTCGCGCCGATCGGGCGTCGCGCCATTGACCGGGTGGCAAGTGCGACCGCTAGCGAACAGCCGGAGTCGCCGCAGGTTCACGCAGCGCCCCAGCAGGCTGCGCGGAAGCCGGACGTGCGAGCGGACCAATCCGTTGCCGGCGATCTGACCGACGCCACTGCGCTGCAGCGCTCCATCAGCACCGGTCATGTTCACGGTGAGTCAGTTCAACAGCACGCGGGCGAGGGCTCGGCTAGCGTGCGGGACGCAATGGTGCCGCAATCGCGCACGCCCTTGGTCCCCTCCGGCAGCTTGACGATCGGGGAGCCAAGTGCGCGTGGCTCGGTCGAGTCTCGCGCACAGGTAACGAACGCGTTGACGTCCGTCACGATGCGCATGCCGATGGCCGCATCGGTCGCGTCCGGCACGCACGAGATTGCGACGCCTCGACCTTCGACGATGCTCACGACGGCATCCAGGCAACCCCTACCCGGCGTGATGCACGGCGTGATTCATCGCGAGCGCGGCCGCCGGGGGACGTTGGAGCAGCCGTTGGCCAGTCCGATGCGCGTCGCTTCCCACAACCCGTCTTTGAACCTGAAGGGCGCAAGCAGCGCTTCGACCTCGGCGACGCGGACTGTATGGCCTGCCGTAAACGAAGCCGTCCGTGAACGGATCGCATCGCGAGTCCAGACCGACGCTGCCGCTGCGCGGACTGCGTCGAACGTCGTAGGGGAAGCTGTCCTTGCGCGGACCGCATCGCGAATCCCGAGCGACGTTGCTCCCGTGCGGACCGAGCGGGCTATCGATCGGGCCACTCGCGAGGCGGTCGCGATGTGGCCGACGGCAAATACGATGCAGCGCGCCTCAGTGTACGGATCAGTGAGCCGCGCCGCGTCTGCTTTGCCGGAGCGTCGTCGATTAGCTGTGGACCACCACACACTTCTCGCGCCGGCTCCCATCGTCAGCGCGCCGTCGCAACCGGCCCGCGAATGGGCCGGCGCCCCTGCGCGCGAAACCGCAGCATCGTCACACAACCCCGCTGATGCACGCACCCAGGTTGCGGCTGCTGTGCTCCACGCCGACGCCAATAATCCGTCCCGCGCCGAGGCTTCGTCCGAAGCTCATCGGCCTCATGAGCCTCATGAGCCGGTCGCAACGTTACCGGTTGCCCGCTTAACCGATGTGAACGCGCGAGCCATCGTGAATCTGTTGCGAGGTTCGAGCGAGCGCAGGAGCTTGCAGCGCGATCCCGCAATCGAATCAGACGCCAAGGTTCTGGCCGATGCCCCCGCTGTCGCCGAGCCATCCTCGCATCTGCCGATCAAGCCGATCCCACCGAACCACGCGGGGCGCGAGACGGCCGGATCGCGTACCGCGTCGCTCAGCGGCGCCGCCGGTCCTGGCGAAGCCGCCACGTTGGCCCGCGTTGTCGCCCGAACCGCGACGCCACCGTCCGCGCCCTGGTCAGCATCGACGGCGGCGGCGGGAACACTCGAGAGCGGTCCGCAGCCCCGGCCAACATCGACAAATGAAGTGGTGCCCGGGAGTACGGCGGTGTCGTCCGACCCGCAATGGATTGCGAAGCCGCTGACGCAGCCCAGTGGCATGATGTTCCACCACGATTTTCCGACATCGATGCACACCAGCGTCGAGCGCCAGGCCGATTTCACGCACGAACCTGGCGGTAGGGGTCAACCGCCGTCGTACGACTTTTCTCCCCCATCCATCGACGAGCGCAGCACCGCCAGTGTGCGGGGAGCGCCCGTCGCTCGCTCGCCGTATGTGCATCGGGTGTTCACACCGTCGGGCTCGTGGGCCATGCGCGCGACGGGCGCGCGCGCTGTCCAGCGCTCGCCGTTGCCGCTGTTGCCCGCCTATGGCGCGCCAGCACGCCACGCCGCGGCGGCCAGCCCAACGGGCAGTGACCCATCCACGCCGCCGGTCGCGATAGATCGGCTGGCCGAGCAATACGGTGTCATCCCAGTCGACACGCAAAAGACGGCCGCTCGACCCGCAGGCGCAACGGCGCCTGCGCAAACCGCGCCGGCGCCCGCTGCGCAGAAGACGGCCGACCCGAATGAACTGGCCGAAAAGGTCTGGGAGGTGATTCAGGACAAGCTGGCCGTCGAGCGCGAACGGCGAGGGTACGCGTCATGGCCCTGAACAAACTGACCATCCTCATCGAACTGCCTGGCGAAAACCTGCAATTCAGCGAATCCTCCGAGGACTCGCGGATCGTCGCGATGTTCAACCCGAAGAGTTTGAGCGTCACCCGGCAGGTGCAATGGAAGAGCCAGGACGCGTCCAAACGTGACAGCCCGGAGCTGCAATTCACGACAGCCGACCCCGCGACGCTCAGCGTCGAACTGTTCTTCGACACCTATGACACGCCGAATCCCGCCAAGGAGAGCGTCTTCAAGTACACCAGCAAGCTGCTCGCGTTGACATCGGTAACCGGTGACAAGCACCGGCCGCCGGTTTGCCAGATTCAGTGGGGCGGAGAAGCGATCATCTTTCAAGGCGTGCTGCAAGGCCTCGACACGCAATACACGATGTTCCTGGACAACGGCACGCCCGTGCGCGCGACGGTGAAGTGCACGTTCACCCAATGGCGCAGCAACCAGAAAGACTTGAAAAAGCAGAACCTGATGTCGTCGGACGTGGTCAAGGTGTGGACCGTGCGGCGCGGTCAGACGCTCGCCAGCATCGCGGCACTGGAGTATCGCGATCCGCGCTACTGGCGGCAGATCGCCGAGGCGAACGGCATCGACGACCCGCTTGCGTTGCAGCCCGGCACGACCTTGCTGCTGCCCGCGCTGCGCCTGTCGACGACGCCGAACACTCAGGCCAACGGCGGCGCCTATCTGGCGGAACCATGAACTCGCGCAGCAACTTCGACACGCTGGCCCCGGAATTCGCGCTGAAGATCAACGGCGCGGCGCTTCCGCTTGCCGCCGCCGCGGATCTGATCGGCATTAACGTGCTGGACGACGTGAATACGATGGGCATGTTCACGTTTTCGCTGACCTGCATGGACACGGCGCAGATGCAGGTCAAATGGATCGACGACGATCTGTTCCGCGAAGGCAATCCCGTCGAGATCGAAATGGGCTATCGAGACAACCGGCGAGTTCTGTTCAGCGGCGAGATTACCGGGCTCGAGCCGAGCTTCCCCGAAAACGGCCCGCCAACGCTCACCGTGCGCGGATACGACCGGCGTCATCGCATGATGCGCGAGCACAAGACGCGCTCCTATATCAACCTGAAGGACAGTGACATTGCCAGTCAACTGGCGGGCGCCGCTGGCCTCAAGCCGCAGATCGACGACACCCAGGTGGTGCTGCCTTACGTGCTGCAACACGGCCAGACGGACCTCGAGTTCCTGTTGAGCCGCGCACGGCGTATCGATCACGAAGTGGTGGTGGATGGCCATTCGCTGATTTACCGGCCACGCAAGATCAGCGAGAGCGCAACACTGACGCTGCGGCGCGAAATCGAACTACTGCAATTCCGCCCTCGAATGACGACGATGGGGCAGGTTCAGGAACTCGTCGTGCGCGGCTGGAACGCGAAAGATAAAAAGGAGTTCGTTGCGCGCGCCGCGGTTGGCGACGAACCCTCGTTGATGAGCGGAAAGAAGTCCGGCGCGGCGAGCGTGCAGCCGATTTTCGGCGCGTCCGGCAGCACCGTGGTGCGCGTCCCGGTGCAAAGCCAGCAGGAAGCGGATCAGATGGCGAAACAGCGTTTTTCAGAAATGGCGCTTGGCTATATCAAAGCCGATGGCGTTTGCATCGGCGAGCCGTTGATGCGTGCTGGCGTCGTTGTCAAGATCGAAGGACTTGGCGCGCGCTTTAGCGGCCTTTATTACGTGACCGCGACGGAGCAGAGTTTTTCGATCGCGAAGGGCTACCGCACGCGCTTTGCTGTAAGGAGGAACGCGACATGATGCACGACGACCTGCTGCACAGCCTGCTCGCGGGCGCGAACGCCGACGGCCGTTATTACGGCGTGGTGGTTGGCGTCGTCACGAATAACCAGGACCCCGACAGCATGCACCGCGTGAAAGTGCGCTTTCCCTGGCTGAAACAGGACGACGAGAGCAACTGGGCGCGTGTCGCCACGTTGATGGCGGGTAACGGACGCGGCGCCTATTTTCTGCCCGAGGTCGACGACGAAGTGCTGGTCGCGTTCGAGCACGGCAGCGTCGAGCAGCCGTTCGTGATCGGCGCGTTGTGGAACGGCAAGGATGTCGCGCACGAATCGAACTCGGACGGCAATAACGACAATCGCA
Source organism: Paraburkholderia aromaticivorans (assembly GCF_012689525.1). Taxonomy (NCBI): domain Bacteria; kingdom Pseudomonadati; phylum Pseudomonadota; class Betaproteobacteria; order Burkholderiales; family Burkholderiaceae; genus Paraburkholderia; species Paraburkholderia aromaticivorans. The sequence goes on along the minus strand of NZ_CP051515.1, from coordinate 1,857,866 downwards.
GCATCAAGTCGCGCAGCGGCCATGTGGTGCGTCTGTGCGATCGGGCCGGCGAGGAGAGCATCGAGATCATCGACAAGACCGGGCAAAACCGTATCGTCATTCATGCCGCGGACAACTCGATCGCGATTGAGGCGCAAGGCGACATCTCGCTGCGCTCGCAGACCGGCAAGGTGTCGATCCAGGCTGTGGGCATCGAACTGAATTCGCAGGCGGACGTGACGGTCAAGGCGGCCACGACCATCGACGCAACCGCGACCGCGCCGATGAGTCTGAAAGGCGCGGTGATCAATCTGAACTGAATGAAGTGACCGGACTGACAGAACCGATATTCGCGGCGCGGCGAATGGATGCCGCGCGTGCCAGGGAGAACGGGCGATGCCAGCTGAAGTGCTGGGAGTGGGCTGGGGTTTCCCGGTCGAACTGGACGAGCAGGCCAAAGCGGCCGGCGGTGCGCGAATGTCGATGGCGCGCTACGAGGAAAGCGTGCGGCAGTCGATCGTGATCATTCTTTCGACAGCGAAGGGCGAGCGGGTCATGCGGCCGACTTTCGGCTGCGGTCTGCACGAACTCGTGTTCGCAGTCAACAGCAGCGCGACGCAGGGGATGGCCGCGTTCCATGTGCGTGAAGCGTTACAGGATTGGGAGCCGCGCATCGACGTGCTGAATGTTGTCGCTTCAAGTGGCGGCTTGCAGGGCGAGCAGTTGCTGATCGATATCGACTACCGGGTCCGTTTGACCGACAGCCGCTACAACCTCGTGTATCCGTTTTATGTCGACAGGCCGATCGTGTGAACTTCGACAGCGCACCGGAACTCAGCAGGAAAACCTGGACGGTATCGCAAATCGACGCCGCGGTGTCACGCGCGCTGGCGAACGCGGACGGGGTCGACCCTTTGCGCGGCGCGTTGGAGGCTGCGATGGCGCATTACTGCCGGCTTCTGACCGATGCGCTGAACCGCGCGCCCGAGCTTCATCTGGCGGCGTTCGTGGCGCTCCTGCCGATCCGGCCGGTGCCGCCGGTGCCGGCGAGCGCGCCGCTGTCGTTCAAGCCGGCACGTGCATCGACCACGCTGGATGCGCCGGTGGTTCCTCGCTATACGGAAGTCGCGGCGCCCTCGGCCGATGGCAGTGGCGCGCCCGTCGTGTTCCAGACCACGCGTGATCTGGAGGTGTTGCGTGTCGAACCTGAACGCGCGCTGCGCGTGGATTTGCGCCGCATGCTGTTGACCGACGTCAGCGCGATGGTGGCTAGCGGGGCCGCGGCCAGTGTCAGTGCGCCATTGCCGGCCACGCCGCTCGTGCGCGCGATGCATCTCGGCTTGCAGGCGCTCGGCGCGCCGCCGGTGCTGACGGGCATGCAGGTGAACGTCGAGTTGGACAATGCGTGGGCAGTGCCTAACGGTGCGGCGCTCGAATGGGGCATCGCGACGCCGCAGGGCTTCATGACTTTGACTCCGTTGTCCGACACCACTCAAGGTCTCGCGCAAAGCGGGCAGGTCGGCTTCGGTGCGCTGCCCATGCCCACGTGGCCCCAGACGGCCGTGCATGGCATCCAGAACTGCTGGCTGAGCGCGCGCTTCGGTTCGACCGCGGCACCCGGGCCGCGAATGTCAGACGGCGCCGTTACCTCGCGCGCGAATCCCGCATCGCCGTCCGCGCTGATCCGCGCGTTGAGCGTGTCGACTCAGCACGCGCTCGCTGCGGCGCCGGTGGAGGCCGCATGGTATGGGCGTATTCCGCTCGACGTGACGCGCGATTTTTTCCCGTTCGGCGAACGGCCGCGTTTTGGCGATGTGTTCTACGTGGCGTCGAAGTATATTGCGCTGGGCGGCGCTCACGTCGAGTTGCACCTGACGTTGACCAATCCCGCTGACGGCGATCCGGACGCCGCGCCGATTGCGTTGGTGAGCACCGAAGGCGAGCCACGCGTGCAATGGGATATCCAGACGCCGTCGGGCTGGGCGCCGTTGCCCGTCACGGACGGGACGAGATCGTTCACCGTGAACGGCACGGTGATGTTGACGATTCCCGCCGACGCCGGCCTGACGATGATGGGTTCTGTCGTCAGCGGCTGGTTGCGGGCCCGTCTGGTGTCCGGCAGCTATGGCGTGGCCAGGCCCACGTTGGACAGCGCAATGACGCTCTCCGTGGTGGCGCCGTCGATCGCGCGAATCAGCACGAGCGTGTCGATGACGCGGGGGCCGCTGCAACTCGAGCAGGTCGTGCTCGACGATGGCCTCGAACAGATCCAGATCGGTACGACGCCAGAAGGGCAGCGCTTGCCGTTTCGCCCGTTCCCAGCCACCGGGCAGGCTGGCGAGATGCTGTATCTCGGCGTTCAGGCGGCCCCGACCGATCTCGCGAAGCGCAAGCTGAATACCTACGTCGCCATCGCAACCGGCGACGCGCCGCCCGTCTGTCGCGACGCGGCAATAACGGGCGGCACGGCGTCGCGTTGGCAGGTGCGTGGCGCGTCCGGCTGGTGCGATTGCGAGGTCGTCGATCAAACGGCCGGGTTGCGCGAATCCGGTTTCATCGCGCTGTCCGTCGGACCGGACGTTGCTGCATGGGTCGATGCGGCTGCCGAGCCGGACCGCAAGCTGCTGTGGCTGCGCTGCCTGCTTGACCCGCAGGACGACGGACCGAGGCTGCCGTCGCTCCAGCACATCGCGGTGAACGTGGTGCCGGCGATCCAGTCGATCCGTCTCGAACGGGAACTGCTGGGTTCGAGTACGGGCCGAGCCGGGATGGTGTTCCATACGGCGCGCGCTCCGCTTGTCGGCGAGGTCGAACTTGAAGTTCGCGAAGGCGTGGCCGCATCCGCCCAGCCGTGGCTGCACTGGCAATGCGTCGCGTCATTCGACGATGCCACGCCGCAGTCGACGGCTTTTGTCGTCGATCGGCTCACCGGCGCGATCACTTTTGGCGACGGCCGGCGCGGACGGATTCCGCCCGCGGGCGGCAATAACCTGCGTGTGACTTATGCGGCGGGCGGCGGGGCGCAGGGCAACTGCGCGCCGCAGAAGATCGCGCAGTTGCGCACGACGATCCCCCATATCGAGTCGGTCACCAATGTGGACGCCGCCCGCGGCGGCCAGGACGCGCAGGGCGAGCATGCCTCGAGACGGGCCGCGCTGGCGTGGCTCGGCCACCGTGACCGCGCCGTCTGCATCGACGACTACGCGGCGCTGGCGTTGCGTGCCTCACCCGAAGTGGCACGCGCGAGTGCGCTCGGTGCCGCCGAGCTGAAGGGGGGCGCGTCGGGCATGCCGCAGTCGCCGGGTGCTGTCGGGGTCGCGATCGTGCCATACAGCACGGCGCGTGAACCGCAGCCCTCGGCCGCGCTGTTGCGCAACGTCAAGCGTTTTCTCGACGCGCGCCGGCCGGCGGGTGTCGATCTGATGCTGTTCGGCCCGAGCTATCTGCGCGTCAGCGTCAGTGCCACGCTCGCGATCGATGCCGACACCCAGGCATCTCGTGTGATTGCCCAATGCCTGGAGCGTCTCGACCTCTTCCTGCATCCTTTGACTGGCGGACGGGCAGGGCGCGGCTGGGGGTTCGGCGCGCGACCGCACGCGTCGGATTTCCATGAGGTGCTGGCCGGCGTCGACGGGCTTGACTACGCGCAATCGATCAGGCTGCGTTTCGACGCTGCATTTCCCGATGCACCGGGCGCGGCGCGTTACCTCGTCTGCGCAGGCACTCATGCGCTGCGCGCAGGCTGACGATCATGGCGACAACCCATATCGACGTGCTCGATTTCAACGACCTGGTCAGCGAGGGGATGGCGCTGCTGCCGATCTACGCGCCCGACTGGACCAATCACAATCCGTCGGACCCAGGCGTCACACTGGTCGAACTGCTCGCCTATTTCACGGACATTCTGCTGTATCGCGCCGGCCGCGTGACGCCGGCTGCGCTGCTGCAGTTCCTGCGTTTGTTGAACGGCGGCGCGCGGCACGACGCCGCGAGTCTCGTCGGCGCCGACCGGGCGACGCTACAGTGCGCAATCGAGCGCGTGTTGCAGGACTTTGGCGAGCCGCAATGCGCGGCGACCGCGGCTGACTTCGAGCAACTCGCCCTGCTGGCCGCGCGACGTCATGCCTCACCTTCTGTCACGCAGCCACACGATGTGATCGCGCGTTGCGTCGTCGATGCGGATCTGAGCGGCAACCGGCACCACGCGCTGACGAAGCAGACCGGCCACGTCAGCGTGATCGTCGCGCCGCTAGACGAACGCTCGCCTGAAGACGCCGCGCGTCTGCGCGCCAGAGTGCGGCGCTTTCTACTGCCTCGCTGTCTGCTGACGACCCGTCTGCACGTCGTCGCGCCGGACACGCTGTACGTTGGAATCGGCTTCGACGTCGCGTTATTGGCCGGCGTGTCGCCGCAGGCCGCTCGCACGCGCATCGCGGCCGCGCTGCAGGCGCGTTTCGGTTATGACGGCACGGCCGCGTCGGCGGACACCGCGTTGGGCGCGCCGCTGATCCTCGCGGAGGTGGCCAGAACGATCGACGACGTGCCTGACGTCGATTACGTCGAGAATCTCAGCGTGCTGCAATTGGGGAACGGGCCCGAGTCCGCTGCGCATCGCGATGCGAGCCTCGGCGTGCAGGTCGGCACGCGCTCGAGCCTCGGTATCGATACACGGATTGGCGGTCCACCGCCGCATTACAAGGACAGGTTGATACGGGACAGCGAGGGCGTGCTTGCGTCGATCACGTTGCGGCCATGGGAGTTGCTGCGGCTCTCGATCACGCACGACGGCATGCGTGAAATTGACCGCGATCAGTCCGGCCCGATCGCATACCAGGGGGCCCGCGATGAATAACGGCAGCACCAAACCCGGCGACCGCATGCTCGACAACCTGCCCGCGATATACCGGGCCGCGGACCAGTCGGGGCAATTGCGCGCGTTGCTCGCCGCGTTCGAAACCATCCTGCTTGACAGTGCGGACCCCAAAGCGCCGTCGTTTTCGCAGCAGATCGATGCGATTCCTGGCTTGCTTGCGCCGCTCGGTATCGACGCTTCGGCGCATGGGCAGACCCATCCTCATGCGCGCACGCCCGACCGGTTTTTGCCGTGGCTTGCGCAGTGGGTCGCGTTCAGTCCTTACCGGTTGTTCCCGCCTGACCGGTTGAGAATCATCATCGCCGGAATCGTGCCGCTGTACGGGCGGCGGGGCACGCGTCAGTATCTGAAAGCGCTGCTGCGCTTGTGTTTTGACGGCGTGAGCGAAGTGCGGGTCGACGAAAACCCGCTGCACGGTTTCACGATCGGGCGCGCACGGCTCGGTCAGGACTCGATACTGGTGCGCGAGGCACCGGGGCGCTTCCGCATCGAAATTGCGATCAGCGAGGCGACGGGCGGAGCGCAGCATGAGCCATCACAATCGCTCGAACACCGTGTGCGAGCTGTCGTGGATTTTGCGAAGCCGGCGCATACGGTGTACGAGCTGGTGTTGAGAAGAGGCACCTCAAATGCAAAAGAAACAGTTGCTTCATAAGAAGCCTGGCTATTTCCGCGGCCAGTTGCTGCTGGAGGACGACTTCATCGCCGAGCAGCGCTATCACGCGACCGCGCGGTATCGTCACGCACTGAATCTGCACGGTTGGGGTGTCGTGCAGGGTCTGGAGGTGAGACGCGCCGATGAGACGACGCTCGTCGTCAGCGCGGGCTTCGCGATCGACGGACACGGCCACGAGATCGCGTTGCTGCAGGAAGAGAAGCTGAGTCTGACGTCGGCGCCGACGGAAGCACAGGTCGCCGTCAGTCTGATTTACGAAGAGGAGGACCCCGCGAATCTGGGCGGCGATAACCAGCAGCACGCATTGCATTGCTACGCGGTCTTGAGCGCGGCGGTGGGCGTTGCCGAGGGCGCGGTCGTACTCGCGACCGTACAACTGGATGAAAAAGGCCATATCGGCCATCACGGGATCAGCGTCGCCAACCGGCGGCAGCTCAAAACACTGTTGCTGCCCGGTTCGGTGAACGCCACGGCGCTCGACGCGCATCTTCGCACCGGCTGGCTGAGATCACCGTTCCGGCCCATGCCGCTTCCGCCGGACAAGCAAACGCCGCCGCCGCCGTTCCGGGTCGGTCCAACTGAAGCGCGTTCGCACCGTGAGTATAACGAGCAGCCGAACACGCGCGGCGCTGCGGGCACCATGGCGATTACGTTGCCGGCAGGTGTGACTCGCGTGTTGCGCTTGCGGCTTGCCGGAGCCGAAAACGAAGCACCTATGCATGTCGAACTGGTGATCGGTGGCTGGGACGCCGCTGCTCGCAAGCATGTCGCGCGTAATGTGTTGAAAGCCAATCTGTCTGCCGGCGCGTTCGATACCACCTGGGAAATTGAAAAAGGCGACCTGCATCTGGAGACGTCGACGCTCGCACTGGAAATCCACGCCGAAGGCTATGCCCGCGTGTCGCTCGTCGCGGTCGAGGTGACGTACGAACACGTCACGGGTCGTCCGCCGGCGCAGGACGCATAAGCCGCGGATCATGGCTGCCTTCGACAATTCGCTCGCGCATCTGCTCGCTGAAATGGAGTGGATCGATCTGTCGATTCGGGCGCTGGTCGCTCGCGTACGCAGGCAGCAGACCGAAGACGACCAGTTTCGCGGGCTCTATCTGTCGGAGCAGCGCGTCGATGCGCTGCTCGATGCACCGCTCGGCATGCCGTCCTGGCTGCTTGCCGATAACGGCGACACGGCACTCACGCCGCGTTTGGCGATATTGCGAAAGCAGATCGACAACCGCAAGCAAGCCAGCCTCGACGCGGGTATCGATTTGCGGCTCGAACGCCTGAAGCAATTGTTCGGCCTCGACGAATTCGATCTCCGTATCCTGCTGATCTGTCTTGCGATCGCCCTGGACACACGTTACGAGAAGCTTTATGCGTACCTGCAGGACGATGTCACGAAGACGCGGCCGAGCGTCGACCTCGTGTTGTCTCTCGCCGAAACGGATCCACTCAGGCGCATGGCCGCGCGGGCGCATTTCGATCCCGATGCGCCGCTGATCCGCTATCGCTTGCTCGAAGTGTTCGACGACGCCTCACGCGCCATGCCGCCACTGATTGGCCAATATCTCAAGGCGGACGATCGCATCGCCGCGTTTCTGCTCGGCTCCGACCAGCCGGGCGAACGGATTGCACGCTATGTCGAGCGCAGCGAAGCGGGCGACGATCTTGCATCGCTCGTTCTCGACGACGCGATGAGGCGCGGCTTGCAAGGACTCGCGGTGCGGTCCGCCGCGACGTCGCGGCTGGTTGTGCACTTGCAGGGGCGGCCGGGTATCGGGCGGCACGCGGTTGCAAGGGCGTTGTGTCATGAGCGTGGCGTGCCGATGATCGCAGTCGATCTCGTCAGGCTGAACACCGACGCGGATTTCGCGACCTGCGCCATGCTGATCGATCGGGAGGCGCGTCTCGCCGGCGCGGCGCTGTACTGGGACAACGTCGACGTCCTCAGGGCTGGCGAAAATCGCGCGCTGCTGTCGGCTTTCGAAACGCTTGTCGATACCGGACCGTCGCTGGGGTTCATCGCCAGCGAGACATTGCGTTTGCCCGAGCGCGCATCGGGCAACACGCACCATGTCCTGGTGACGCTGGCGTTACCCACGGTCGCGCAACGGCTCGAGCTATGGCACAAGGCGTTGGACCGCCAGCCATTCAATCACGCCGCTGCCGACCTGACCGGTATCGCCACGCGCTTTCGCTTCACGCCGCGGCAGATCAGGCAGTCACTGCAAACCGCAAAAGAACTCGCACGGTGGCGCGATCCCGCGAGCGTCGAGGTTGGCGTGCAGGATGTGTACGATGCTTGCCGTTATCACTCGAATCGCACGCTGTCGACGCTCGCGCACAAGATCAGCCCCAGAGTCGGATGGGACGACATCGTGTTGCCAGCCGATCGCCTCACGCAACTGCGCGAAATCTGCAATCACATGAAGTACCGGCATCAGGTGTTCGGCGACTGGGGATTCGATCGCAAGCTCATCTCAAGCAAGGGTTTGATGGCGCTGTTCGCGGGACCGTCAGGTACCGGCAAGACGATGGCGGCGGAAATCATCGCGGGGGAATTGGGCCTCGATCTGTACAAGATCGACTTGTCGTCGGTAATCAGCAAGTTCATTGGCGAGACCGAGAAGAATCTCGGCCGCATTTTCGACGAAGCGGAGAGCGCCAATGCGGTCCTGTTCTTCGATGAGGCTGACGCGCTATTCGGCAGGCGCAGCGAAGTCAAGGATTCGCACGATCGCTATGCGAATATCGAAGTGGGCTATCTGTTACAGCGCATCGAGGAATACGAGGGCGTCGCGATTCTCGCCACCAATTTCCGGCGCAATATGGACGAAGCATTCGTGCGCCGCCTGCAGTTTACCGTCGACTTTGCATTGCCCGACGAAGCCGACCGTTTCCGGATGTGGCAAAGGGTATTGCCCGAACAGACGCCGCGCGACGTTGCGCTTGACCTTGCTCTGCTTGCGCGCCGCTTCGATCTGTCGGGCGGCAATATCCGAAACATTGCGCTCGCCGCGGCTTTTCTTGCGGCCGATGGCGCCGATATCGTCCGCATGACACATCTGATTGCGGCGACCCAGCGCGAGTATCAGAAAATGGGCAAGCTGGTAGCCGATGGCGAATTTGGCGGGATGGGGGGTGCGAATGGGCGGTGAGTCGGGTGAGTCGGTAGTGAAGCGCGCGGCTGGCGGAAGCCAACGCGACTGTCGGCGTCAATAGCGTTTTGACGCCGCGCATTCGCCGGTGCTGCCATACCCTTCACACAGGAACAGCTTCAGCCAGTTGATGCGCTCGCGTACACGCTGATCCATGCACGTGAGATAGACGAGCGGCGCCATCGAGCCGCCGCCCGAAAGGTCGCGTTGCCAGCCGCACTCGTCTCGCGCTAGCGTCTCCCAGCGCGGCTGGGTTTGCCTGAGTTGCTTCGCGGATTCCGGCGGCAGCGACGTGTTCAGTTCGTGCAGCAACTGGTTGAGTTGTTGCGTGTCGGCTTTTAGCCGGTCGGAGGCTTCCTGCGCTGTCTGCTGCATCGTGGGTGCCGCGGACGGCGCGCCGACGGGTGACGACGCGCAGCCCGCACAGAGCAGAAACGCAAGGGCGAGCGGCACGCCGGGTAGGCGTCGACTGCCTGAACTGTCGCTGAAGCGCATTATATTTGTCCTAGCCAGAGGCTTACTTCGTTGGCACGCCGGTTGACGAGGCCTTGGCTGACCTGGCCGCCCGCCTTGTTCCACAAATTAAGATCGTCGGGCACGGCGTCGAAATTACTGTTGTTGACGTCCTTGAGCACGCTGCTGCCCTGGAAGCCGTTGATCCCGATGTTGTAGCAGAACGATACTAGCGCATCGAACTGGTTCTGCGCGAGATCGACAGCGATCGCGTCGTTGAGCGCGCTTTCGTAGCGGTGCAGGTCGCACCCCAGCAGTGCTTTGACCTGATCTTCGGAAATGCCTCCCGCGTACGGCACGGATGTGCCGTCAATGTCGAGCGCGCCGGCGCTCTTCTCTGTCGGCGTCAGCGCATGGCCGACGCCGATTGTCGCGACGCCGACGATGTCGTTGTAGGCGTGGGTCTTGAATCCTTCCCACTGGGTCAGCAGGTCTCGCCCATGGTCACTCATTTGCATGATCTCTCTCCGGGAAACATATCACTCGACGGATGCCGCCCGGTCGGACATGACGAGTGGCATTCACGGTACTTCGATAACGATTGCGTGGTTGCGCGTTTTAAGCTGCTGGATTGGCGAAAGCGCGCTTATGCGACTGCCGGAACCGGAGCCAGCCTCGGCTCCGGCTGCGTAACCGGTTGGCTCTGCACGGGTTCAAAAGGCATCACGTGATCCAGGAAATGCGTGTATTCGTCGGCGGCGATTTCGCGAAACTTCATTTCGATGACGGCATCGTTGATCGGGCTGGCATCGCCGCCGCCTAGCTGTTTCACCGCGCTCCCGATAATCTTGCGCGGCTCTTTCGTCTTGAGGCCCGGCGTGCCCTCTTGCGCATCCAGCGCGCGCACGACCTCGAGAATCGACAACGCATCGCTCAGGCCGATGTCGCTGAGCTTGTCCGCCTGAGCGCCGAGATGACGACGCACGACGGCCTGCGAGCCGAGCGACAGCAGGAAGCGAAAGGGTAAGCCGGTGCGTATCGACAAAACCACCGGATCGGTCGTTGCCAACTGCTCGATCGAGTAAATGCCTTCGGCTGCAAACATCGCGGCAATCGGTAACGTGACGCCGCCGAGCATCAGCAGCTTGTCGCCGTTTTCGGCGTTGTCGTTTGAAAGGATCTGTGGGAACGCAAAACGCCGGATCACTTTCAGAAAGTCGTTTAGCGGAAACATCGCGAGACCGAATGCCACCGCGGTCTGCGCCACCTTGGGATCGGCGGAGCGGGCGACCGCGAGGCCCACCGGAATGGCAAGAAACAGGCGCAGCGCATACCAGAACGCATCTGACACGGTCATGCAGCGCTGCCTGATGCAACGCACCGAGTCGCCGACCGCAAACATGAATGCGCCGGCGATCGCGCTGATCACCACGGGCGCCTGGTTGGCGAACAGGAACGGGGAGCAGGTCGCGCCTGTCGCGATGCAGCCACGCATGCAGGCCACGAGGAGGGCCGATACATACGAGACCGCGATCAGCAGCGCAAATGGCGTCAGGAACGCGCTTAAACCGTACTGATTGTGATAGATCGCCTTGAATACGTATTGGCAGATCAACGGATTCGAATCGGCGGCGACGCGCCATGAGTCCGCTGCGCCCGTGCTTTCCTCAGCCGAGGCTCGCGGAATCAGCTTGCGGTCGGACAACTCGCTGATTAGCCTGCGGGCCCAGAAGCGTTCCAGATAGGCACGCAGCGCGCCGTCTTTAAGGCTGTTGCGAAACTCGTCGTAGCGCGCAAACCACGTGTGCATTAGAAACCAGATAAGCGGGCCGGCACATATGGCCGTCGCGATGGCGCCGAGGATCGCGCCGAGTTCGAGGTCGTCGCGCGAGAAGGCCAGTGAGCCTGCCGGGAAAAGCTGGCAAGGCGTCGTGATCCTGAACGCATCCCACCAGCGAGGCATGATTGCGGCAGCGTCCAGACCCGGCACGAGCGGCGTTATCGAGGTGACCATGCAGCCGCTGGTCTGCGGGCCTCGCACAAATAGTGCGTACGCCGTCAGATTGCCGATCACATTGACGGCCAGAACTACCGTCCACAACGCGAGACCACGTTGCCATCCGCGCAGGAAAAACGGCATGCGCATTTCGCCGTCGGCATTTAACTTTGGTCTCGCGGACATGATTGGCCTTTCAATTGAGACCAGTGGCGCAAAATGGCGAATCGATCGCGGAAAACGACTGACACTACCGTGCGATGAGGAGTCGATCGAAAGATGGATTCGATATCGCGAAGAGGCGTCATGCCTCGAGATGCGGATTGCGCTAATGGGTTTGTCTCATGAAGATAGGATAGCGATTTTGGTTATGCAACCGGGTACAACGCTACGTTCAAAAGCATTTGCTTCGCAAGACGAAGTAAAAAAGTAATCCGTCCGCGTGCGAGTTGCTTGCCGCGATCCAGCACCATGTTGTTTTGCTTTGCCAAAGTGGTAGCGGTAAGCCGTGCGGCATTGAATTCAATGCACTGCGTTCGCGTCTTTCATAAGGCGTCGCTACGTTGTGGACTCTGTTAAACCCGCGCTTAATGGGCCCGTGCGTGGGTGGCATTCACGGCAAATGATTGCGCGCTTCGAACTCGCGAAACCGGACCGTATTGCATATCCTGTATGTAGTGTTGAACGAACTGATCTGGGAAGTTTTTTAAGCGATTTTGCTACCCCGGATTAATGGAGAGAGGAGTTATCGACATGAGCGATCAGGAACCAACTTCTGCGCGAAGCGCCGTGCTTCTGATGGCACGACGCAGCGACGCGCCGGCCCCTCGAGCAGCCGAGCTCATGCGCCAACTGACGTATCCGTTCGTTTCGCGAGATCCCGTCGACAGCGTGGTGTGCCGCGCCGGCGACGCGTCTTGCGCGGGCGCGCACGCGGGGGTGTTGCACCGCTCAATGCGCGTGAACGGGGTATCCGGGCAACAGTCGCTGCTGCGTTTGCAGATGCGCTATGGCAATCAGTATGTGGGGCGCGTACTGAACCGCGTGAGCAGCGGCGGCGAGGCGACCCATGAAATGGAGGGGATCGAGCGTTCTATCGACTCGGCTCGCGGTGGCGGCCACGGCATGGATCATGGCACCCGTACCCGGATGGAGACGGCGTTCGGCGCCGATTTTTCCGGCGTGCGGATTCATACCGACAGTCGCGCCGATGGCCTGAGCAACTCGCTGAGTGCCCGCGCATTTACGACCGGGCATGACGTGTTTTTTCGGCAAGGTGAGTATCATCCCGGCTCGTCGTCGGGGCGCGAGCTTCTTGCGCACGAACTGACCCATGTCGTGCAACAGACTGGCGACGGCATTCGCCGCAAGATGAGCGTGAGCGAGCCGGGCGATCCGCATGAGGTCGAGGCGGACAAGATGGCGCATGCGGTTATCCAGCAGGAACATTCAGGGACGACTGACCGGCAGGTGATCGACCGGGAAGATGCGCACAAGGACGACGACAAGGACAAGCATCTCGCGACCAAACCGGCGGCCGACGGCTTGCAGCGCCAGCCCGAGGCACCGAAGCCGCTGGACGAGGAGGAGAAGAAGAAGGCGCATCTGAAGCGTGATTTGGGCGCGCTTGCGCGTCAGAGCGAAGACGGGGCGGCGGGGTGAGGCCAGGAGGATCGTGGCAACTATAGCTGACCGTTCATGAGAGCATCAGAGGCCATAGTCGGGGGCGATGTTAGTCAAACGGTCCGATGTGCTCAAGGCCCAGACTGCGTGAGGGCGACGACACGATGAAGGCGCTGGATGAGACTACCGGTTTGGCGCCGCATAAGCCTGCGGGGAGGAAACCTATGCCGGAGTCTTGTGCCGGACGACGGGACGAACCGCACCTCGCAACCGGCTTGCGCAGCGTGTCCCGCAGCTCGCTGAAAGATGCCATGCCACACGCCGGGTGCCCCAGCCGCGCAGGCAACGTAAGGCACGTGAGCACTTTCCGCGCGCTCCAGAGGGCGGTGGGAAACCGCGCCGTGCAGCGCCTCATGCCACAACCTCCGTCCTCGGTGTCAACCCATGCATCGGCTGCCGAGTCCCTGTCCGACCGTCAGCAGTTGCCGGTTCCGCAGAACAGGAAGCGCGACGAGCCGCCGATCGGAAACGTTCCGCCGCCCAGCGAGACGTCACCTTCCCCAGCCTTTGTGCAGCCCCCCGAGGCTGCTCCATCAGTGCCGGCCTCGCGCGCCGCTGAGCCTGCGAAATCCGCCGTCGATGCTGAAGCGACCGGGCAAGCGCGATTGATCGACTCGGACTCCGCTCAAAGCGAGGCTCAGGTCGCACGCATTGCAGCGACGCGCCGGGCGGAAGTCGCCAACCGTTTTGCTGCAATCCGAATCGAGCTATCCGATTTCTTCCGGAATGCCAGCACCGGTGTTCAGCGTGCTATTTCCGCGAAGCAGGCGGAGATGGCGGCTGCCGTTGCGAGCGTCACCCGGTCAGTCCAGAAGCTGATTGCCGACGCGGTCGCTGCAGTTCGGGCCAGCGCCAACCACATCCGCGAAGCAATGAGCAGTTTCATTGAATCTGCCACGTCTTCCCTTCAAGGCAGAGTGAAGGGAATCGTTGAACAGATTTTTGGCTTCGTCAACGCGATTCCTGGTGCCGATATTCCAGGCGTCACCGCTATACGCGATGCCGCTACGGGTCTTCTGAAGCAGGCGAGTGGCGCCGTGAACGCCGCATTGTCGAGCGTACTCGGATTCATCCGTCAGGCCCTGAGTGCCGCGATGGAAACCCTTGTTTCGATTGTCGGCGCGGTAGGAGGCTTCGCGAGCATGGCGTTGTCCGCCATCGTTTCGCAGATCACGCGCGTGAGCACGCTGGTCGCGAGCGCGCTCAGCCGTGTAACGGGTCTTGTCGTCTCGGGTATCGGGAGAGTCTTAAGCACAGCTCTCAACCCGGGGCTCAACCGGCTTGAAAGTCAAATCACCAACGCAATCGGAAAAGGAGAGCAGAGCGCGCTGAGCGCGATACGCAAGAACCGGCAGCAGCACATCAAGGCGCTTGCGGATGCAGTCCATCCTGCGGCTGGCGGCGGGAATGGGGGAAACGGCAAGAGCGCCACAGGCGATGCGCTCGCTGATATTCGCGCAATCGCTCAGGAGGCGATGGCGAACAATCGCGCGATCATACAAACCTTCGATGCGAAGATCTCCGGGACAGTCGCGTCGCTGTTCCACACCCTAGCCGCTGGCGTCGCAAAAGTGATCCAGGGCATTACCACGGGGCTCGCCCGAGCTGTGCAGACCGCGGTTACGCGAGTGGGGCAAGTGGTTCAGGCGCTGGAACAGGCTGTGGAAAGTGTGATTGGTCTCGTGCAATCGGTGGTGCAGCCGGTCATGGCAACGGTTGCCGCGATGCTGGATTGGATGCGCTCGGTCGTTCAGGCTCCCGTGGATACGCTGCTGAGTGCAGCCACGAATATCTCGACGCGGATCGGGAACCTGGCCTCCACGCTAGCGCGGGCGCTCCTCAGCGGGGGCGGTGTGCTCGCGAGTATCGGGGATGCCATTCGCGGTTTCACAACTGCACGCGGGCCGATCACAAAACCGCGTCCTCCGGGCGGCCCGATCACACTGCCCGGTGTGAGAGTTGTCCTGGCGGCTTTTTTTGTGGTCGGTGCGCTGATCGTCTATCTGGTTCCAGAGCTTGCCATCGTCATCACGGCGCTCGTGGCACTGGGCCTCACCGAAGCGGCGGCCTTCATCGTGGTCGGTGTTGCAGTCATCGTCGTGCTGGTTCTGGCGCTGCTGGTGCTTGTTCTACTGATTCGCCTCATCACGAAACGGCTTCGACCGCGTCCGCCCTCCTGCAAGATCACGACTCGAACTTCGGTCTCTGCCCCGGACGGTTCGCCCGATTCTCGCGCGTCGGTTGGCGTCAATGAGCAGGTCGAGCTGACAGCTTCGACAGCCGTAAGCTGGTCCGCTAAAGGCGGCACCATCACGCCGACCGGACCGTCCACGAGTATCTGGACGGCACCGGATAAGGCCAGCTCGTGCGTCATCACTGCACAGCCACCCGGCGGCGCCCGATCCTGTTCTGTGACGGTTGTGGCTCATGCGCCGAGCCACCGGTCGCTGATCAACCCAGCACCCCAGTCGTACACTGCGGGTCGTGCTGGGTCAGGGTTTGTCGCACAAGTCGTGATCCAGCCGACCAACGTCTCTTTCTCGCGCATCCAGGTACGCGAGGACACGGTCATGTCCGTCGCCAGTGGCTACTACGATACCGTCCTGCACTGGAACAACATTCCCCACAAGCTTGGAGCGTGGCTCGCGGTCGATGTAAAGAACAGCGGCATCCGAGACACGGTTGGGAGCGTTGCGCCCGATGGAACCCCGCCCCCCTTCAGCAAAGGCAAGTTCCACTGGCCGATTCCCCAGGAGTATCGTGTTGGGGGCACCGGAAGTCCAATCAATTACAGCACCGGCGACCACATTCAGGAAATGACCGGATCAACTGGCGAAGAAACGACGACTAAGGAGGGGGCGGTCGGCGGACCGAGGACACCTTGACCATGAACGTACCGGAACCCTTCATTCGAGAACGCCTGGAGCAGGAACAGCGCTCCTGGAGCGCCATGCTTCCTGAGCAGTACGATCGCGTTATGTGCGAGATGCTGGAAGGACTCGACGTTGGCATGAACACGCCTGAGCGGCTCGAGGCGCTTCTCGCGCTGGCTGACGCGATACTGCATCGTAACGCTCCGCGATTGATCGACTCCCGCGCCTGTATCTTCGAGCAGCTATTGGCCGTGGCTTCCGATCCAGCAACCGCGACTTCTCGCCGCCGGATTCATGCGCTATTGCTTGAGGCGTGGCGGCAGCTCGTTGCTGAAGCTGCCGCTGGACCGGAACATGTATCGGCGGTGCCGGATCTTCCCCGTGGACTCGTCCTTCCCAGTGGAGCCGATCCGCAGGCCATTGACGATCCGATCCTCCGCGACGCGGCTCGCGAACTCGACATCCGTTACGCTCAAGAAGTGGAGCGGTGGACCGCCAGCCAGCGCGCTATCGGCCACCTATACCGTCTTGTGGCCCTCGTGCACGGCTTTGAGCGGGCCGCAGGCGATAGTAGCGAAGTAGACAAACAACTCGAGCGAGCCATGTCTGCTGCGCCTGGCCTCCCATCGACGCTGCGAAAACGGCTCGAAGGGAGCGCGTGATGACAGGGGCGGTCCCGACACGTGCGCGAGACAGTTAAGTCGGCATCGCCAGTCTTAACTTAGGAACCCTCAAGTAAATTCGGCCGCGACGATCGGCCTTGCGCCGAAGGGAAAACGACTCGGTAGTAACAGAACCGCATGTTGGAGCGCCACTATGCCAAATGTCGCCGCAGACCTCGAACTTCGCAAGAATTCGGCTTTGGGGCGTCGCGCGAGTCAACCAGGTACGTGCTCTGCATGTACGCCCGAAGCGGTCGGCCGGCGAGCCGTGCCCGGCCTGCCTGCAGCACTCGCCGATGCAAGCGTCGAAGCGCAGGGAGCACGGTTCAACGACACGCGGCTTCCTCTTGGTTGCAAGCGCGCGATGGCCGGCAGCATCGGCCGGACGCAGGGAAATCATCACTTTCAGAAGGTTGTGGCATCGCTCAAGCGGGCCGCTTCGGCACCGCCAGACGCCGAAACCGTGTCCGAGGTCCATCAGCAGGTCGGGCCCGCCGTCGGGGACTCGCAGGCATCTCGCTCTGCCAATGACGACGCATCCGGCACACCGGGCAAGGACAGGCCACCCGTCGCACCGCGCTCGAAAGATCCCAATCCAACGGACACGCAATTGCCTGCAGGACGCACGTCCATCGTTGCATCGAATCACACGTCGGCCGGACCTGTGCCGAACGCGCCCGCTGCCGTGGGGCCTTCCGCCGGGCGTCCCCAAACCGCGGACAGCGCCAACGACCACAGGCCGGAAATCTCATCGCGCGAACGCGCGCAAACCGGCGCGGGGGCAGGCGGTGCAGGCGCCGGCGCAGCCATTCCGGCAGCTGCGCTGGGCGCAGCCGGCGAATCCGCAGTGCCAGCCTTCGGCCCCGCCGCGCCGGCAATCGATTCCAGCAGCACGGAAGGGCTGTTGGCGTCGATCGCCTCATCGCCCGTGAGCGGTCTGGAACAGGCACTCGGGATCGCGAAAGCAATCGCACCCGGCCTCCAGCAGCAGGAGAAAGCGCGCGCGCAGGCGGCAATCCCCGCGATCAACCAGCCGACCGGCCTGCCTGCTATGGCGCCGCAAAATCCGCCGGCGCCGACCAGCCTGCCGCAAGGTCGCAGCGTCCCGCCGCCGCCGGCCGCCGGCCGCGCTACGCCTGCCGAGCCACCCCTCCAGGCCGCGCCAGGCGGACCGCTCCCGGCAAGCCAGCTGTCGACTGTCCCGTCCGAACCGCGACAGGATCCTGATGGTGGTGGCGGAAGTTGGTGGAACTGGCTCGTCGATCGCTTGCAGGGTTTCTTTGGATCGCTGCCGACGAGCGACCCGAATGTATCGACCTCAGCAGGCCCGCCGCAGCGCGTCGACATGTCGGGCGAATCGGATCCCGCCCAGAACGTGACGCACCAACAGGCTGGCGAGCAGGATGTCGCAGCGCATCGAACCGTGGCAGACGTCGCCTCCCGCGCCGATTTCGGCGAAAACGCCGTGTATCCGACCGTGCCGGTCGGCAAGCTGAAGCCCGCCTACCAACCCGCTCCTGCGGCGCGCCCGGCGGGAAAAGCCGCGCAGCAGGCGCCCGTACTACCAGCCAAGGAACGCGCCGAATTCGATCATTCAGCGAAGCCCTGGCTCGACGAGCAGATCCATGGACAACTCGGCGTCTACGGCAAGGAACGCGGCATCTATGAGCGCGCGACCGAAGACGCGCAGCAAACCGGCAAGCGCGAACTCGACGACGAGACGAAGCGTACCCGCGCCGAGCAGGAAACGCTGCGCAAGGAGGTGCATGCCGACGTCGCTGCCGAGCGCGGCCGCTGGCAGGAGGAGAACCGCAAGATCCAGCAGCAGGTCGGCGCTCAGAGTTCGGCAAAGCGGCAGGAGATCGATCGACAGATCAACGAGAAAGTTGCCGCCACTCATCGCGAAGCGGACACGCATCTACAGGATGCCGAAACAAAGGCAGAAGGCGAAAAGGCCAAGTCTGAGAAGGAGGCGACCGACAGGAAGCGCGACGAAGAGAGCAAACCGCGCAGCTGGTGGGATCGCGTCAAGGGTGCTGTGTCGGATGCATTCAATGCGATCCGCTCGGCCGTGAACGCGATTTTCGACAAGCTGCGGCAAGTCGTGAAAGGCATCATCGACACAGCGAGGCGCGCGGTGCATGCGCTAATCGAGGCCTGCCGCTCAGTGATAGTCGGCATGATCCATACGTTCGGCGAGTTCGTGAAGGGTCTGGTGAGCGTGGCGCTCGCCGCGTTTCCGGAACTGGCGAAGAAGGCGCGTGCGTGGATCGACGGTAAGGTCAAGGCGGCGAGCGACGCCGTCAACCGGGCGGCTGAGGCCCTTCACCGCGCAGCCGACGCGATCCTCGACGCTGTGGCGAAAGCGATCGATACGGCGCTCGGCCTCCTGCAGACCGCCTTCAACAAGGCGATCGACGTGCTGGAGAAACTCGCGCTGTTGCCGTTCCAGGCGATGGAAACGCTCGCTAAACTGGTCCAATGGGTCGCAAAGTACGGCAAGTTTGTGACCGGTGCGCTGGATCTCGAAGGGCTCGCGGATCAGGTCATCGAAGGGCTCAAGAAGTCCCTCGGCGCGATGGTGAGCGAGACGCCGGCCAAGGCGCACGCGAAACTGCAGGAACTGGCGGGGCAGCTTGGCGGCGCAACCCTGGCGTCGGCGACACCCGCGCCCGCTGCTGCGAGTCGGGCGCCGGGCCAGGCCTTGCGGGTCCAACGGGAGCCCGCGGCATCTACACCTGCCAAACGGCATGTCAGCGCCTCGGATCACCTCAAGGGCATACGGCGGTATCTGGAGAAGGGCCTCGATCATCTCAAGATCCATTGGTGGGATGAGTTGAAGAAGGTGGGCTGGAATCTACTATGGCCCTGGCCCGCGGTATGGGGCGACCTGAAGGACATCTGGAAACAGATCAAGACTGGTTTCGACGACGCCTATCACTTGCGCGTGAGCAAAGTCATCGACGACTTTCTCGCCATCGAACAGAAAATCAACAGCATTCTCGGCAACCTCTATGGCTGGTTCTTTATCGCCTCGGTACTGGTGGGCGCAATCATCGGGGCATTCTTCGGCGGGGTTGGCGCGATTCCAGGCGCGCTCGCCGGCGCGGCATTCGCGGGCGAAGTCGGTGAAGCGCTCGTCGCGGCCCTGATAGTCACGGAGTCGGCAGTGATCGTGAAGTCGGTCGCCGATCTCGCGATCGGCAATGACAAGCCTGAAGAGGACGAGCAAGACTACAGCAAGATCGGAGGCAGTACGCTCACCGTTGGGATAACGCTTGCGATGATGCTGATCGGCGAAATTGCGGCGAAGCTGGCGAAGTCGGTCTGGGAAGGTGTCACTGGCCTCTTCAGGGGGGAGAAGGGGCCCGAAATAAAGGTGCCGGAAGGCGGCGCAAGCGATGTGAAGCCAGCCGACCATGCACCCGGCGTGGAGGGTGGCCGCGCGCTGGCGGAGGCGCCCACCGGCGACGGTGCGACCATCAAGGCGCTCGACGACGGGCGAGTGGTTATCTGCAGGAGTTGCGAGATCAGCGACCTCGCCAGTGAGTTCTCCACGATCCTGGAAGATCCCGCGAACGAGGCGCTGAAAGCTGCTGTCGAGCACGCCAAGACGCTGAGTCCAGCAGAGAAGGTGGCCGAACAGGTTCGGCTACGGGCGGAACTCGAACGCCTGCGGGTCGGCAAGCCAGCTGCTGAGCCGCTGCGCGTTCCGACACCCGAAGAGCACGACCTGATAGGTCAATATACGAAGGTCCTCCAGGACTTGCGCGCGGCGCGCGAGGCCGGCGACCCGGCGGGAATGAAGACCGCCAACGACGCCTTGCAGGCAATCGAAGACACTGCGCTGGAGCAACACGGCAAGGGCGGCTCGCTCGACAAACTCCTCGACCACCTTGACACACTAACGAAGGATCGAACTCGCTTGAACCAAGGTGAGGACCCGTTCGGCACCGGTGTGGCTTCGAACTGCGCAGCAGCGAAGTTTGGTCCGTTCCGTGGCCAGCCGTTCTCGGAGGTCGAGCGGGCGATTGGCCGTCCGCCCGATCAGATCGAAGGCGCGGCTGCCGGGCTCAAGCCGAGCGAAATGCCCACGGGCGCGGTACGCGCCACCTGGGAGTTCGGCGACGGGAGCCGCATCGATGTAGACATTCCCGGATCGGGTAACACGAGCCCATACATGCTTAACCGGCAACCCCACCTCGATCGGATCAGTCCGGAAGGCTACCATCTCGATGATGCGGGCATCGGTGTTCCCGCTCGTTCTACACCCGCGCACATCGAGATCGAGATGGACCCGCGCCTGCGCGAGATCATCACCGGCGGGAGCGGCAAATGAGTACCTTTTTTAGCGATCTGCTAGCGCTTGATGTGGATCCGCTGGAGGCCGCCAGCACGTTGACGGCATCTGACGCGCGGATTCTCCTGCTGGGTTTGCAAAGCATTGCCGCTGAAGCAGCGCTCGACGAGCCGTGGCGGCTGATGACGCTGTTCGGCACGGATGGCGCGCCAGAGCCGCCTGGCCCGGCCCGCGGCGTTTGTGGCATATCGCTCGCATGGAGTTGCCAGGCGGGCATCGGCCTGTACCGCGACTACCCGATGGAAACGGACGCGGAGGACAGAATGCATGCCAGTGACGCGTTCGCGGCGAGCGACAGGCGGCCTGAGCAGCGCCAGACCCGGCTTGCGATCCATCGAGCGGAGATCGAGATGCTGAACACGGTGGCTCGCCGCGCCGCCGACGCGCAGCGCGTTGCGCTGCGCGTCATCGAGCAAGCCGAGGGGAGCTGGATCTATGGCTTCGACGTCGCTTACCGCCGCCGCCTCGCGTATGCCCTCGCTTTCGAGGCGAGCATCGAGCAGCGCTCACTGGAGCCCTACATCCGCTGGTGGTTGCCGCTCATTTCGCTTAACGCGAGGGATTTCGCAACCGTGGCACCGGACGCTGCGGCGCCGCACGCGTTCTCCGTGCTGCTGAATCTGGCGGCCATGCTCAACCGCGCCGACGCTTTCGAGCGTGCCAACGGATGCAGCCATCCAGCTTTGCCTGGCCGCATTGCCGAGGTCGAGGCCAAGCGCGCGCTGCTGCGCGAGCGTTTGGAAACGGCGGCGGCGGCGCGCATGAAAACGCTGAGCTCGGATGGACAAATCGCGCTACGGGCACTTTTCATTGAGCTTGCGTTTCAACGCAAGGTCGGCACGCTGCATGTGACGACCTTTCCGCGATGGGGAAGGATCGTCACGTCGGAGCACTACGGTGCGCCTGACGATTTGCCCCTCACCAGCTAACCAGGTCGCGCAACGTTCGACCGCTTGACGCCGGCGTATTCAGTGGACTCAATCATGCGCTTGTTGTAACGGGCGCATACGATGGACGGAATGAGCAGTTCTATCCGTTCGTGATGTAAGTATTCCTCATCATACCGATCGATGCGAAGTCACGATACACGGTCCGGCTTATCAGCGCGATCAGCGGACTCCACAGTCTGCAGATCACGCAATCGGTCCATGACGCTATGAAATACGGTCTCCGTCAAATCATGTACTGCGACGCCGGTTAAAGGTTGAAACCACATCTTCGCCACTCGTCTTTCTCTAGCAGAGTCACATCGGACCGCACGGTAGCTGTAGTCCTATCGCAAGGAAAGTAACCCCAATGCAGGCATTCTAACGGGTGCCTTACGACTATGTTCGCAATCCCACATTCGCTGGATTCTCTTCATGCACGCGACTGCGCGCTGCTTAATGTGATCAATGAGGGATGAGATGGATCGGCCTGTTTCGAGTTATTCACTACTGCTCAATCTGGCAGGAAAACAAAAATGGTTGGCCGGAACCTACAAGAAACGAGGCGATGGCATTCCAGGTGATCGATGCGGTCTATCGACACGCTCCGCCTAAGGAGCAACGTCTTGTCGACGCAACGCAAGACATCCCTTCTCACGCGCCGCGTCTTCCATTTATCAGCAGGAGGTATCGCAAATGGCCGAAAAACTTGTTCCCCTCGTCGGCTCCGTTCCGACAAATCGCCATCAGGCCGACGGATCGGTGGACCCGCACGAGCGCATTGAAGTGACCATCAAATTGCGGCGAAAAGTCCAGACAGGATTGCCCACCCTCGACGAATTCGTAGCCGGCCAGCGCGCTGCCGGTATGACCCGGGCGGAACTCGCCGAGCGCTACGGCGCGGCGCAGGAAGACATCGGCAAGGTTCATGATTGGGCGGTGCAGAGCGGCTTGTCGGTGTCGCGCGTCGAGCCCGGCAGCCGGCAGATTCACGTGGTGGGGTCGGCCGACGCGATGTCGCGAGCGTTCGGTGTGGAATTGGGACGCTACCTGCATGCGCGAACTCGGACACACTTTCGCTGCCCCAAGAGCGACATCCATGTGCCGCAAAGCCTCGCGTCGATCATCACAGGGGTGTTCGGCCTGAACGACATGCCTGTTGTCGTGCATCACGGTGTTCGCGTGGGACGCAGAGCCGCCGCGAGTAGCAATCCGAAGACCCAGTTTCCAGGGTCGTTCTATCCGAATGAGGTAGCGAAACTCTATAACTTTCCGCAGACCGACGGCGCCGGCCAGCGCGTGGCAATACTTGAATTTGGCGGGGGCTTCGACCAGTCGGTGCTGGCCGCGTACTTCACCAATAATATCGGGTTGCAGACGCCGCCGGTCGTCAATGGCATCTCCGTGTTAGGTCAACCGATCAAGGTGGATCAGGACGTCACGGGAGAGGTCTATCTGGATATCGAAATAGTTGGCGCGATGGCCCCCAAAGCAACGATCGACGTCTATTTCGCGCCGTGGACCGGCGAAGGCTATCTGAATGCCATCGAACAGGCGGTTCACAACGACGACTATGCCGCGGTATCGATCAGCTACGGGATCGATGAAGATTTGAGAGGCAGCGCGGGCGATCCCGGTTGGCCGATGTTGAACAAGAACCTTGACGAAGCTTTCCAGGACGCGGTCGCGGTCGGCATCCCGGTGTTTGTGTCTAGCGGCGATCAGGGTTCGAGCAGCCTGCGCGGCGTGCTGAGCGATCAGCAGACCGAGATCACCGTCTACTCGAATACGGCTCACGCCGGCTATCCCGCCACCAGCCCGTACGTCACCGCTGTCGGGGGGACCATGCTCTATGCGAACAACGGCGCGGTGAGCGAAGAAGTCGTCTGGAACGAGCTAGGTGCTGTGCAGCAAGGCCAGTTCTATGGCGAGACGGAGAAGTTGCAGAATGGCAAGTACTACCTTGGCGGGGCAGGCGGTGGCGGGGTCAGCGACCGTTACAAAACGATGCCGAGTTACCAGAGTGGCGCGGGCATCGCGCTTCATTCGGCGAATGGCGCCGGGGCGAGCGGTCGCTGCGTGCCGGACGTGGCCGGCAACTCAGGGTCGAGCACGGGATATCTGGTCAGCCAGCCGCCGGGTTCAAACCCGTCTGTCGCGCCGGTTGGCGGCACCAGTGCGGCCGCGCCAATGTGGGCCGCGTTGATGGCATGCGTACGTGAATCGCTGGCACAAGCCTTCAACGGCAGCGTGCCAGTGTTTTTCTTCAACGATTTCGTCTACGCGAATGGCACCACAGCCGCGTTTCGCGACATCGTGGGCGGGCGCGACTTCACTTATACGTCGGACGGCGAGCAGGTTGCGGGCGCGTTCATCCCAATCGGCAACAACCGCAGCACGGAGGCGAGCGGGTATTCCGCGCAAAAGGGATACGACTTGTGTACGGGGTGGGGGAGCCCGAATGGCGCTGAATTGCTGAAGCAACTCGAGACGTGGCTTAAGCAGCAACCCGCGACTTCGAAGCAGCGACCTGCAGGCTGATCGTGATTCATGGCGCGCTGACAGGGCGGCATCCGCTGCCCTGCGCGTCGCCCAGGATTAGCAACCACTCGATCCATCACCCCTCCAAATGAATCCGAGGAGTCGCCATCATGTCCCGATTCAACGACATCAGCATGCGCACGCTGGCTCTGACCGAGCCGTCGCAGCTTCCCGCGATCGACTGGAACCTCGTGAACCAACAGGCTCCCACCCTCGTCGACATCGACTACACGCAACCCGATGCGCCGCTGCCCGAGGCGGATTGCATCGTTATGACCTGGACCAGCGCGGAATGGGCCGCGATGGACCATGTGTTCGTGCGTAGTGGCAAAGCCGAATCGCCTTCGTCCGCGATGCCGGCTGTCAGTTCGTGGTATTTGTACTCCCGCGGCGCGCCGTCTTCGGGTTCTACCGTGAACCGCTTGTGGGGCTATTACCAGCTCGTCAGCATCAAGGACATGGGCGGCGCGAGCCGCAAGATCCTGCTTTTCAAGTCGGATGCGCACCTCGCTCATCCGCCTTATCTTAGCGGGCTGGCCGAGGCGTGCCGCGACCTTGTCGACGATGTCAAACCGAGCCGCATCTACTCAATTGGCACGGCAGGCGGCGCGACTGACAGCCAGAATCTCGGCGACGTCGCGATCACCAATGCGGCCACCTGCAAGCTCTCATTGCCTGAGAATACCGGATCGTCCGATAACGACCAGACCTTCACCTGCACGACGTTCTTTCCGAACACAGCCGACCTGTTGCCGATCGTGCAGGAAAAGCTTTTCTACAAGCTGAGTCAGGTAGCCACCAGCACCGAGTGGCAGCGCATCCTGACGCAGGCGAAGAACGACCCGAAGAATAAGAGCCTCGCGCATTACTCATTGGCCGATCTGATCAATGCACCGATCGATCCGGTTAATCTCGGTGCGCCGAAGGCGGTGAGCTTCAAGGACACGCCACTTCTGACAACGGACACCTATTTCATCGCGACCGGCAATTCTCCGCAATATGCAGCGCTTGAAATGGACGATGCGGTGATCGCCGCAGCGTCCGCGCAACTCGGGGTGCCGTACGCGTTCATCCGCAATATTTCGGACGCGGTGATCGTGAACACCGACAAAGCCGGCAATCCGATACCCAGTGCGGCGCGGAGCGCGTGGTCCTCCGAGCAGTACGATCACTTTGGCATCTATAGCAGCTTTAATGGTGCGCTCGCTGCGTGGGCGACGCTCGTCGACTGGTAAGGTTCAGCCGTTGCGGGGACTGACTACTGGCTAGCCGGGAGCACCATTGGAACGGAGGAGGCGTATCTGTTCGGCGGCCTCACCCTGAAGGGGTTGTTAAAACTCGGGGGCCGTGACTCGTCTCGTCCGCTGTGCAACGCTCTGGATTCTCACGTCTTGCTCTTCCAGATACCGCTGAGTTTCAAGCCGACCCAGCTCACGAATGCGCCAATGAGGACCTCTCCAATCTTCTGAAGCACCGGGTTCTTGTCCAGCCACGCATACCAGTCCGAACGATCGAACTGCCCGTCTTTTTTTACCCATGCATTGCCCTGAATCAGCACTTCAAGTGAATCGGGTGCCAGCCTCAGTTCGCTCGCGAACAGGTGCGGTGCCGACGAGCAGGCGGCACCGCCGGGGTCATCTGGGCGCCACCAGGTCTGTTCCGGTTTCGCGCCGCAGGCATAGGCTGTGTAGCCCTTAGCGTCCGCCGGCTTAACGCCAATCTCGCGCACCGCAAGCCGTGGCGCCGTGTCATTGCCTGCTCCCAGATACAGGCGCGAGTGGGGCTGACTGGACGGAAACACAAACCGCGCGAGTGCGCCGTCAGGCACGTCCAGCGAGATGGGTAAAGCGCCGGGCAGCGGTATTTGAACGCCATTGGCCCATTCGAGACTTTTCGTTTCAGCAGTGGCCGTCATGTCCGCGCCTCCCGGTACTACCACAAGCCTGACCCGTAAAGTCGCTCGCCGTGGGGTTAGACTGAGCACCGCGTTTGTTCCCTCGTCATGTGACGCAAAGTGGATTTCAGGATCCCGCTGGATGGAAGTGATGTCGACATCGATCGTCGTATGACCAGAGAGATCCGGGCTGGTGGATCGCCATGTGATCGACTGTTCGTTGTCAGGTGGCTGTAGCTGGAATGCCTCCAGTGACTGCCGGCTGGCGGATTCGAGTCGCGCCTTGTCAAAATGCGCGTCAATGCCCTCGTGGTTGACGCCGTCGATGGCAAGCAAAGCACCCGGGGCGATCGGCATCGCGACAACTTCCTCATCCGTGTCGGCAGTCCATTTCGTCGTCCCTAGCATTTTTGCGTCGGGTCGGGTGATCGCATATTCGACTGCCGCCACCGTCAACAGCATGAGAATCAAGGCAGCGGTAGCCCCGGCAATTTTCTGCCGAAGTGTTCGCGGCTGCTTGCGCGGTCGACCCGCTGTGCGCAATCGCGCGGTCATGGTCGGGTAATGGTCACGAATTCACTTGAGATGCCCCCGGCCCAACTCGTGTCATCCTCCTGGTTGTCCCACGCGCGCACTTGCAGCCGGTTGACGCCAAGCGAGAGTTGCCGGGTGTCGTCAAGACCGTCCCACTGTCCTGAGTGAACCCCTTCCGTGAGGCTCGGGACCGGGAGCGAGCGGACCGCTGTCGCGACTATGCGGCCGTTGCCAGGCGAACGATCGAACCGGATAAACGTGACTGCCGCGTGGTTAAAGAGCGACTTGGTGGTGAACGCGTAGGTTATCGGGACGGTGCGGACATCCGGCCGGGGTGGCCCGACATGCAGATCAGTCACGCTAATCGACCCAACGGCGCGCGGCCCCGCACCGATACCGAACACCTGAAGAGGCGATGGTCTAGAACTGTAGGCCGTGGGATTGCGTGACGGACAGGCCGGGGTCTCGGACTGCACGCGATAGCGGGCGGGCCACGGGCTCTCGGGCGGCCCCGGCGGGAAGTCCAGCCTGACCAGGCGACGCCCTTGGCTGCCATCCGGATCGATCACCACTGGCGGGGCCGCCCGCTCGCCGATGGAAATCACGACATACGTACAGGAGCCGGGCGCCGGCAAAAAATCGACGACTAGAGGCCAGCCGCCTTTGAGCAGTGCCTTCACTTCAAACTGATCTGCCGGCCGTGATTGAGCAAATTGCGGCCCATCGGCCAGCAAGGTCTTCAACTCGGTCGCATCGGGCCCTGCGGTACTGGTCGCATCGGGCGGCGGCGCGTCGGCACCGGGGGCCGGTGCTGCGGGATGATTGAACAGGAACTGAAAGATATTGACCGGCGGGGTGATGCCCCCGCTGCCCCCGCCCGTCGACGGGCGCTCATAAGTGGGCGCCGCAGTTGGCCGAATCTGGGCGTGACCGGGTTCAGTGAACAGAATCGGGACTGCGCACAAGCCGTAAATCAGCGCGTGGCGCAGCCGTCTGCGCGGGCCGTGATGGTTGCTCATGACAGGCTCCTCGAAGGCGAGTAGTCGAAATGACGGAGCCGTCTTTTCCCTGAACACATTGATCCGGGCGGTCCCGATCTAGCGTCTTGTACTGCCTCAGTGTGCCGCCGTGTATCCGCCCGTGCAACGGCAAACCGGGATATGGACAAGACAAGGATCAGTCTAGAACATCCCGGCCGCAAAACAGAAGGGGCCTGTGTTCGCTGGTCCGGCGTTTAGCGCCTGCTGTCAACGGTTCTTCGCTTCCGTCCATTTCTCGCATCGGCATCAGCGGCATATCAGCATCACGCTGAGGATCAGCGTGGGCCCATCAATTGACGATTGTCCGATGCAACCGGGTGATCGCATCCAGTGACGACAGCACGGTGCCTTCCTGCCATGCCGGAATCGTTGCGGCTTGCAATCGAAGGCCTCCGTCGAATGCCGGTATGCGTTGACGCGGGCGAGAAATTCAGTCGGTGCGGCACGCACTGGCCGCGGCGAATCGTGCAGCCTACGCTACGATATGAAAGCCCGCATCCGCGTAGACGACGGAGCCGGTCAGCGTCATGCCCGCATCACTTGCAAGCACGGTCGCGATTCGTCCGATCTCCTCGATCGTGACGAGATGCTGTGCCGGCGTGTGCGAGCGGACTTCGTCCAGCAGCGCATCGAAATGGTTGATGCCGGACGCAGCGCGTGTTTTGACGGCGCCGGCGGAGATCGCGTGAACGTGGACGCGGCGCGGCGCGAGGTCCACGGCGAGGTAACGCACGCTTGCTTCGAGCGCCGCCTTGACGGGTCCCATGACGTTGTAGTGCTCGACCGCGCGGTCGGCGCCGTAGAAGGTCATGGTCATCAGGCTGCCACCGTTGCTCATCAGCGGGAGCGCCAGCCTCGCCATGCGGAGGAACGAATGGGATGACACGTCCATCGCCAGCGCGAAGCCTTCGGCCGAGCAGTCGATCAGGTTTGCGCGCAGATCGCCAGCCGGCGCGAACGCAATCGAATGGAGCAGGAAATCAAGGCGTCCCCAATCCTGCGCGATGCGCGCGAAGACCGCCTCCAGCTGACCCGGCACGCTCACGTCGCAAGGCAGCACAATGGGAGAATGAAGCGTTTCGGCCACCGCGCGGACGTACGGCTCGGCCTTGTCGTTCAGGTACGTGACGGCCAGCTGCGCGCCAGCCGCCTGGAACAGGGTCGCGCAGCCCGCCGCGATACTATGTTCGTTTGCAATGCCGACGATCAGCCCGCGTTTGCCCGAGAGATCAATGATTGAATTCATGTCGTCACTTCCTGATGGTGAAGGACCGAGACAGCTTCGTTCGCGATAATCTGCTCTTCGTCCGTCGGCAGCACCAGCACCGTGACCCGGCTTGCGCCGTTACTGATCACGAGGGCGTTGCCGGCGTTCGCTTCCCGATCGAGTTCGACGCCAAGCCAGGCGAGACGGGCACATACCGCTCTGCGAACCTCCGGCTGATGTTCGCCGATGCCAGCGGTGAAGACGAGGCAGTCCATGCCGCCGAGCGTGCTGGCGAGCCGGGAGGCTTCCCCCGCGATTCGGAAGGCGAAAAGCGCCAGCGCTTCGCGCGCTTCGAGTCGGCGGCTCGCCTGCAGTTCGCGACTGTCGGCACTAATGCCGGAAATGCCGAGCAAGCCCGATTGTTTGTACAGAATCTCCTCCACTTCCTCGGCGCTGTGGCCCTGCTGCTGAAGCAGATAAAGCACGACGCCCGCGTCGAGCGTTCCGCAGCGGGTCGCCATCGGAATTCCGTCCAGCGTGGAGAAACCCATGCTGGAGTCGCGGCTCTTGCCGCCGTCGAGTGCGCAGAGGCTCGCACCGCTGCCCAGATGAGCGGCGATCACCTTGCCGTAAGCCCGCTTTGGAAACTGCTTCGCGAGCGCGGCGATGATGAACTGGTAGGACAAGCCGTGAAAGCCATAGCGCTTCACGCCCGCGTCGAACAATTGACGGGGTAACGCGAAGCGACGCACCAGGTCGGTCTGCGTGCGGTGAAAAGCGGTGTCGAACGACGCAACCTGGACCAGATGAGGCCGCAGGTGCTGGATTGCCCGGATGAGCCGGATACTCTGAGGCTGATGGAGCGGCGCGAGCGGCACGAGTTCACTGATGGCCGCGAGCGTCTCGTCAGTGATGGCGGCGGGCCCGGCAAACCGGTCGCCGCCGTGCACCACGCGGTGGCCAACCGCGACGAGATCGTTCAGAGAAAAATGCGCGGCGAACCAGTTCAGCGTTTCGTCCAGCACCTCGTGCAAATCGTCGGTGATGGCCGATTTCAGCGCAACGACGGTGATCGTGCCACCCTCGTCGAGATGAAGCAGGAGCGGTTTGCTGCGAAAGTCGATCGTGCCCAGGCCTATGCGCGTGGGCGTCTCTTTCGCGACTTCGTAGAGGCCGATCTTGACCGATGAAGATCCGGGGTTGAACGTCAGTAGAAGTGGGGCGCTCACGGCTGCACCATGCCCGCTTGAGCGCGTTCCGAAACCAGCTTGGCGAGCGCGGCGGAGGCGAGCCGTACGCGAAGGCTGTCGGCCCGGCTGGTCATGATGATGGGCAGGCTCGCGCCGAGCACCAACCCGGCCGCATCCGCGCCGGCGAAGTAGATGAGTTGTTTCGCCAGCATGTTGCCGGCTTCGAGATCGGGCACCAGCAGAATGTCGGCCTGGCCGGCTACAGCTGAATCGATATGCTTGGTTTTCGCCGCGGCGAAGCTGATCGCATTGTCGAAGGCGAGCGGGCCGTCGACGTGTGCGCCGCGAATCTGGCCGCGCGCGGCCATCACGGTGAGCGCGGCAGCGTCGAGCGTGGTCCGCATCCTGGGGTTGACCGTCTCCACGGCGGCGAGTACGGCAACCCGCGGTTCCGCAATGCCAAGCAGATGCAGCAGATCGATCGCGTTCTGGCAGATATCGCGTTTCTGTTCGAGCGACGGCGCGATATTCACCGCAGCGTCAGTGACGATCAGCGGTTTGGAATAGGCCGGCACGTCCATGACGTAGACGTGACTGATCCGTCGGCCGGTCCTCATATTCGACGCCGGATCGACGATCGCAGCCAGCAGCTCTGCCGTTTCCAGACTGCCTTTCATCAGCGCCGCCACCTTGCCGGCCGCACCCATTTCAACCGCGCGCACGGCGGCGGCACGGCTATTCGCCACCGCTTCGATCGTCACGCCGTCGAGGCTGACCTGGGCGATTTTTGCCGCAGCCCGGATAGCCGCTTCCGGTCCGATCAGGATCGGGTCGAGCAGTCCTTCGTCGCGCGCCTCGATCGCGGCCAGGATGGTCTCGGGAGAACAGGGATAGACCACGGCGGTGCGCAACGCGGGATGCACGCGCGCCTCCTGAATGAATGCCTCATAGCGGTTATGGCGACGGACGCTCACGTCTGGCCGCGGCATGCGCGGCCAGACGATCGGCTCAGCCGGGGCAATGACGGTGGCCAGGCCGGTCAGTACCAATTCGCCTTTCTGGTTGATACATACCGTATCGAGCAGAACGATCCGCTTGTCGACGCGCTTTTCTTTCACGGTTGCCGTGGTGGTGATTACGTCGCCTGGGATGACCGGGTGACGGAACTGCAAGGTCTGATCGAGATAGATCGTGCCAGGCCCGGGCATTCTGGTGCCGAGCAGCGCCGACACCTGCCCAGCAGTCCACATGCCCTGCACGACGATATGGCCGAACATATCCTGTGCAGCGAATGCCGCGTCCATGTGCGCCGGGTTGACGTCGCCGGACATGGCCGCGAATAACTCGATGTCGTCGCGGGTCGCGGTGTTGACCAGTGACGCGGACTCGCCGATCTCGCGATCGGCGAAAGTGCGGTTGTGCAGGAGGTTATCGTTCACGGTCGGTCCTCAGTGTTGAAATACGTAGGTGCCGGGCGCGTCTGCCAGCGTCGCGAGCGCGGTGCCAGGCATTCCCATATGCGGCGGCGTGGCGCGCTTTTGATCCGCGCGCGCATCGAGCCATGCGCTCCATGCGGGCCACCATGAGCCGTCCTGCGGCGTGGCGGCTGCCGCCCACGCTTCGGGATCGATACGCAGATCGGTGGCGGCGGTGTGCTTGATTCTGTATTGACGATGGGCGTGACCGGGCTCGCTGACAATGCCCGCGTTGTGACCGCCGCTGGTCAGCACGCAGGTGATATCGGTATCTGACAGATAGTGGATCTTGTAGACGGACTGCCATGGCGCGATATGGTCGCGTTCCATGCTCACCGCGAATATCGGCGCGCGGATGTTCTGAACCAGCACCCGTCTGCCGTCGACGCCGTAGCGGCCGGACGCCAGGTCGTTGTTCAGGAACAGTTCGCGCAGGTACTCCGAGTGCATCCTGTACGGCATGCGGGTAGAGTCGGCGTCCCATGCCATCAGGTCGATCATCGGCGTGCGCTCGCCCAGCAGATAGTCGTGAATGACTTGCGACCAGATCAGGTCGTTCGAGTGCAAAAGCTGGAACGACGCGGACATCTGATTGCCCGCCAGAAAGCCCTGCGACCACATCATGCTTTCCAGGAAATAGACCTCGCTGTCGTCGACGAAAAGTTGCAGCTCGCCGGGCTCGGTGAAATCCGTTCGCGCGGCCAGCAACGTGACCGATGCGAGCCGTTCGTCGCCCACGCCGGCCATCGCCGCCGCTGCGATGGCGAGCAACGTGCCCCCGAGGCAGTAGCCGGCGGCATGGATCTTCTGATCCGGCACGACCTCGGAAATTGCATCCAGCGCGGCCATGACACCGAGCCTGCGATAGTCGTCGAGACTCAGATTGCGATCATCCGCACCGACGTTGCGCCATGAAATGCAGAACACGGTGTGGCCCTGTTCGACCATGTAGCGGATCAGCGAGTTGTGTGGGGAGAGATCGAGGATGTAGTACTTCATGATCCAGGCCGGCACGATCAACAGCGGCTCTGCGGCGACCGTGTCAGTGGTCGGGCTGTACTGGATCAGTTCGATCAAATGGTTGCGGAACACCACCTTGCCCGGTGTCACGGCGACGTCGGCGCCAACCTTGAAGTTCTCAGTTCCCACAGCGGGTTGCCCGTTTGCCTGGCGCTGGATGTCGTCGATGGCATTGCGGGCACCTTGCGCGAGATTCGCGCCATAGGTCGAGGCCGTGCGTTGCAGGACCTCGGGATTGGTGAACAGTGAGTTTGTGGGGGCGGCCACATCGAGAAGCTGGCGCGCGGTGAACGATACGACGCGCTCATGGTGAGGCGCCATGCCCGGCACGTCGCGAGTGGCGGCGTTCCACCATTGCTCAGCCAGCAGGAAGCTCTGCTGCCATAGCCGGAAAGGCTCGGTCTGCCAGACGTCGGCCTGGAAGCGGTGGTCGCCCGCGGCGGGCTCCGCCAACGGCTGTGCATAGTTGCCGGTCGCCATCTGGGATACGTAGTCACGGATTCGCGCAGCATGCTGGACGAGCAACGCCGCAAGCTCCATCCGTTTGCCGGGCGCCGACGCGAGATGGATCAGCCAGTCGGAGAACGCCAGCGTCATCGCGGCAGGCGAAACGCCGCCGGTCATACGTGCGATGGACGCCTCCTTCGCGCGATCCAGCGTGCGGAAAACATTGTCCGTCGCTGAGGGGAGGGGCTTGCCGGGAAGCACGGGTTCCAGCGGCGGGGTGATCCTTGAACGGGTATCCATCAGGGTTCCTTTGAGGCTGATTGCAATGGGCCGCCGCTTTGCCGCAGCGTGTCGGCGTTGAACTGACGCGACGTGCAACCTCGCAGATGCGGTTTGCGTCGACCCTCAGCGGCCGCGAGGTTGCCTGCCGACAGTTCGACGATTTCCGAGGTGATTTCTTCCTGCCTCAACTGGCGGAAGGTGCCGGCTAATTGTTCGAGCGTGTTGTGGACGTTCGTGCGAGCGGCGATCATGGCCCGCATGCGCGCTTCGTTTTCAGCCGCGAACGACAGCATGATGGCTTCGCAGAGTTGCGCGAACACGTATTCCTGCGCGAGTCGTTCCAGCAACCGCTGGGGGGCGAGGGTGACGAGCGGTGCGTCACGGCCTGGCGTGATCGAAAACCGGTCGAAGTCGAAGGGTAAAAGCATCTGCTGCGAGACTTCGACCATCGCGGATGAAGTCGGCACCGCATGCACGATCTTTACCTGAGCCACACGTCCGGCCTCGAGACGCCTGTACAAAGCATTCGCGAGACGATCGGCTAGCGCCGGCACTTCGTCGGCATGCGTGACCATCGGCGCCGACCAGCCGATCATCAGCCCGCGTTCCGCTGCTGCTACTTTGACGCGGTCGCCGACCATGAAGTACTCAGTCGGCGAAGCCGCCGCCGAGTTGGCCGCCGCATCGATCACATGTTCGTTGAACGTGCCGACAAAACCCTGTTCGGCACCCAGGATAATCGTTAGCGCTCCGGCCGCCGGGGCGTCGATAGAGGTAGCCGACGCAGGGCTGCCGGCCAGCAGCAGGGCATCCCCGATCGCTGCGCCGACCATCCGCGCGCACGCCTGAATGCCGTCCAGGCGACTGCGGGCTTCACGCGAGCGGGCCGCGGCGATACCGCGCATCGCACCCACTACGGATTCGAGGCCGTGCACGCCCACCATGCGCGTCTGAACTTCACTGAGCTTGTTACTCACGGGATCCCGCCTTGTGTGGAGGGCACGCTGCTGACCTGGATGGCAAGGTCTCGCACGGCGGTGACTAGCGCGGCAAGCGTGGCCGCCTCAAGCGATCCGGACGCGGCGAGCGCCGCGCTGGCCGCAGGACCGCCGTTGGCATCGAGGTGAGCAGCGAGACGCCCGCGGACCGTTGCAATGACACTAGCCGGCAGCGAATCGAATACGCCGTCGGCGAGCGCGGCCAGTAGCGCGATCTCATCGACGGCACGTAGCGGCGCGAAACGCGGTTGAGTAATCAAGGCACGGATCCGCTCGCCGCGGACCACCTGGGCCTTGACACGAGCCTCCATGAGACCGCCGAAGCGGGTGAACATCTCCAGTTCCAGAAACTGTGAGTAATCGAGCCGCAGGCGCCCCGATACTTTGCGCAACGCAGGCAACTGCGCCTTGCCGCCGACCCGGCTCACACTCAGGCCGACGTCCACCGAAGGCCGCTGGTTCGCGGCGAAAAGCGCGGCGTCGAGCATGATCTGCCCGTCGGTAATCGAGATCAGATTGGTGGGAATGTAGGCTGACAGATTACCGGCATCGGTTTCCGCGATCGGCAAGGCGGTCAGCGAACCGCCGCCCAGTTCCGTGGACAGTTTCGCCGCGCGTTCCAACAGCCGTGCATGCAGGTAGAAGATGTCGCCCGGATAGGCCTCGCGACCCGGCGGCTCGCGCGTGAGCAACGCAAGTTCGCGATGCGTCGCGGCGTGCTTGCTCAGATCGTCGATCACGATCAGCACGTGTTGCCCACGGTCACGGAAATATTCGGCGATGGAGAATCCGCTGAACGGCGCAACCCATTGCAAACCAGGCGACGCCGCTGCCGACGCGACCACGAATACGCACCGTTCAGGCGCGCCGTGCCGGCGCACGGCGTCGATGACGCGTTGCACGGCCGTGGCGCGCTGGCCGATCGCGACATACACGCAGATCATGTCCGAGTGCTTCTGGTTGACGATGGTGTCGATCGCGATCGAAGTCTTGCCGGTCGCGCGATCGCCGATGATCAACTCGCGCTGCCCGCGTCCGATCGCAAACAGCGCGTCGATCAGCAGGATGCCGGTCGCGACCGGTTGCGCGACGAGATCGCGGTCGATGATGGACGGCGCGGGCCGTTCGATCGGCAGATGCATCGCGGCCTGGATCGGTTCGTCGCGATCGAGCGGCCTGCCGAGCGGATCGATCACTCGCCCCAGCAAGCCTGGACCGACCGGTACTTCGACCACTTGCCCTGTTCCGGTCACACACGAGCCGGCGGTGATGGCGTCGCCGTCGTCGAGCAGCACGGCGCCGATAGCGTCGGCATCAAGCGTGAGCGCAAAGCCGAGCCGGCTACCTTCAAAGCGCAGCAACTCGTTCAGCCGGACCTCAGGCAAGCCGGAAACTGACGCGATGCCGTCTGACACGTGTTCGACCCGGCCGACCGTTTCAGCGTGCGCAGCGAACTGGGCGCGTCCGAGCACGGCGCGACTGCCGGCGAGCCAGTCGTGGTCGGCTGCCGCGCGCTCAGGCTGTTCAAGCTGGGACGGTGTCATGAGCGAGGAGCTCCGTTTTCAGGCTAGCCAGATCGTGACGGAAGCTGTTGTGCACGAGCGCATGCGGCGCTTCCAGTTCGAGCCCTGCGATGACTGCGGGATCGACTGTGATCTGAATCTGCAGCTCATGACCAAGCGCTTGTGCGAATGCCGTGCGACAGGCGGCCAGTTCAGTGTCAGTGAGCATGCGCGGCGCGATCAGCTGGACGGCGTTGTCTTCGCCGGTCAGCTGCGCCCGGGTCGATTCGGGCA
This sequence comes from Paraburkholderia aromaticivorans, assembly GCF_012689525.1. Classification (NCBI taxonomy): domain Bacteria; kingdom Pseudomonadati; phylum Pseudomonadota; class Betaproteobacteria; order Burkholderiales; family Burkholderiaceae; genus Paraburkholderia; species Paraburkholderia aromaticivorans. Next base: position 1,821,806 of record NZ_CP051515.1, on the reverse strand, counting down.
GTTTGGCGAGTTCGCTCGCGAGCCCGTCAATGAAGCCGGCAATCCGCGCCTCCGCGGGCAACCGGTCGAGCAGCCGCGCGGCGATGTCGAGTGCAAATTGAGAGGCGCGGTCAGCGTCGGCTGCCGCGGCGTCGCGGCGGCTGGCGTCGGCCGCCGCCAGGGCGGCTGTGCGCATCTGCTCGGTTTCGGCGCGCGCGCTCTCTTCCAGCGACGTTTTGAGTTGGGCCGCTTCAGCCGTCGCGGCTTCGAGCAGTTGTGCACGCTGCCCGGCGAACTGCGCAGTGTCTGCGTCGACCTTCTGCCGTTCGTCGAGCGCTGCCGCTTTGGCCGCGGCAGCCTCAGCCATCAGCGTTGCGGCGGTGAGTTGACGTTCGGCCACGATTTTTGCCACCGGGCGAAACAGGAAGCGCGCCAGCAACCAGACGAGCACAAGCGCGTTGAGGGTCTGAAAGCCGAGCGTCCACCAGTTGATGTGCATGATCGCTCCAGGCTCACTTGATGAAAGGATTCGCGAACAGCACGAGCAACGCGATCACGAGGCAATAGATCGCCATGGTCTCGATCATCGCGAGACCGACAAACAGCGTCCTCGATATCGTGCCGGCTGATTCTGGCTGGCGGGCGAGGGCATCCATCGCGGCTGCCACCGCGCGGCCTTCGCCAAGCGCGGGTCCGATCGCGCCGAACGAAACGGCGAGCGCCGCCGCGAGAATGCTCACCACCTGGATAAGGTCGTTCATTGCGCGCCTGCCTGTTTGCTGGAAGTTTTTGGGGAATTGTCGGCAAGTGCCGCGCCGATGAAAACCATCGCGAGTACGGTGAAGATGTAGGCCTGCACTGTGCCCGTCAGGAGGTCGAGCGCCATGAGCGGAATCGGCACAAGAAGGCCCGCCAGCGACAACACGATGCCGACGACGAACACGCCGCTCATCACATTGCCGAACAGCCGCACCACCAGAGAAAAGGTCCGCGTGATCTGCTCGATCACGTTTAACGGGATCATGATCCACGTGGGTTCGGCGAACGCGGCAAGGTAACGGAGCAGGCCGCGCGAGCGGATTCCATAAAAGATCGTCGCGCAGAAAACGATCAAGGCCAACGCGGCATCGGTTTCGACATGCGCGGTCGGCGGTTCTACGCCAGGCAGGAGCGACGACCAGTTGCTGACGAGAATGAAGAGAAAGAGCGTGCCGACCAGCGCGCGATAACGCTCGGGCTCGGCCTGCATCGTGTCGCGAATCTGGTCGTCTATCGTGCCGACGAGCAACTCCAGCAGCGTTTGCATTTTCGACGGCGTCAGCGACAAGCGGCGCGTGTAGCAGGCTGCGCCGGTCGCGAGCAGCGCCATGATGACCCACGTCGTGACCACGGGCGTCGAGACGCCGATTGGGCCGATATGGAACAGTGTGGCGGTGACGAGCGGCGAGGCGATCATGGCGCCGCCCGAACGCGCTGAAGAATAGCGAAGCGTGCGAGCAGCAGGCCTGCGGCTCCGCACAGCAGCGCCCACGGGCCAAGCTTCGCCAGCGCGAAGAACAGAACGGCCACGCCGGCCATGCGTAGCAGTTGCAGCGCAAATGCCCTGCCGGGCGAACCCGCGACGATCAGCCTGACGTTCCAGTGCAAGCTCGCGAAATGGATCGAGCCAGCCAGAAAGCCGACGCACAGGCCTGTCGCAATCTGGGCGATCAGCGGGAAGAGAGTTGTCATGGCCGATCCTGTCTGGTTTGCCGGTGCATCCATTTCCACGCCGACCATAGTCCGATGGCCGCTCCCACCATCAGCAGCGGAGCGGCGAAAAATACGCCGGTTGCAAAGTGCTTGTCGAGCCAGTGACCGATCGCAAGTCCCAGCAAAGTAGGTAGAACGATCGTCCATCCCAGAATGCCAATCTGACCTAGGCGGCTCCCCAGCGACGGTTCCGGCTCCAACTCCGCACGGCGTTTGCGTTGCACGGCCTCACGCGCCGCGCGGTCGAGCGCGTCGGCGGTGGGTTCGAGGTCGTCCGGCGACTCTGGGGACGGCTGCGTCATGGCGTGGTCTCGCCGCTGTCAGTGGCTTCTGCAGGGCCTGCGGCCGGCCGCAGATAACGCAGCAATTGACGCACGGCCCGGGCATGCAGGCGGGTCTCTTCGACGCGGGCGCGGCGTACCACGTCGAGCTGCGCCGCGCGTGCCACCCGAACCTGTTCTTCAAGGACGTCGAGCGAATCGCCCAGCATGCCTTCGCGGCATGCGATCGCCACATCGTGTCCGCCGGAAACCCGTAGTACACCTTCTTTCACCGCGCAAAAATGTTCGACACCATCCGCTCCATGCCAGCGCAGCACGGAGGGCGCCAGGACGGTCAGGTAGGCGGCATGGCCCGGCAGAATGCCGAAGCTGCCGGTTTCGTCTTCGGCGCGCAGCGCGACGACCTGCTGGTCGTCTAGCAGCACGTGCGCCGGTGTGGCAATCGTCAGATGCAGGGTCGCGTTCATGATGCGACGGACTCCGCCGCGGGTTGGGGTTTCGCAGGCACCGCTGCGGCTGTCGCAGGTTGCACTGGCGCGCCTGCTGTTACAGGGTTGGCGGCCGCGGTCTCATGTGCGCGCGCTTCGTCGAGCGTGCCCACCATGTAGAACGAACTCTCCTGCCAGGTGTCGCAGTCGCCGGCCAGGATCGCCTTGCAACCGGCAACCGTGTCG